>NZ_DAIMHV010000125.1:0-7743 GCF_036723115.1 Phenylobacterium sp.
GCCTTCTTTTCGAAGAGCTTGTTCCAGCGGCGGCGTTCGCGGCTCTTCCAGGAGCCCCGGTGCCAGGCGTCCGAGGCGATGAGGGGGACCACGGTGGTGGCCTCGGCGAAGACCATCTGTTCCCAGGTCACGTCCACCTTGCCCCAGGAGCAGGCCTCCTGGAGGGTCGAGGACGAGCAGGCGCCGTCGCGCACGTCGGCCACCGTGATCTGGACGGCGTATTTATGCATGTCGACTTCCTCGCCGAGGATCTCGGCGCAGACCACCGTGTCCTGGGCGAAGTTCTTCGGCACGCCGCCGCCGACCATGAACAGGCCCGTGGTGCCCGCGGCGATCTTGATGTCGGTGAGCTCGCGGAAGTCGGCGATGGAGTCGATGGTCAGATAGGGCTTGCCCGCCTTCATCCGCTCCACCTGATGCTTGACCAGGCCGAAGCCGGCCGAGGAGTCGGTGAAGGCCGGGCAGAAGATCGGCACGCCTTCGCGATAGGCCACCTCGATCAGGCTGTCGGGCTTCTTGGCGTTCCCGGCGGCCAGCCACTTGCCCATCTCATAGATGAACTCGCGAGAGGAATAGGGGCGGGGCTCCAGCTGGTCGGCGATGTCCTTGATCAGGGCGTCGCAGGCCTGCAGGTCTTCCTCGTCGATATAGGTGTCGTAGATTCGGTCGATATAGAGGGCGCGCAGGTCGCGGTCGTCCACCGGCTCCTTGGCCTGATAGTGCTTGAAGCCCAGGGCCTCGAAGAAATCCATGTCAACGATGGAGGCGCCGGTGGAGACCACCGCGTCGATCAGGCCGTACTTCACCATGTCGCGGTAGATGTGCATGCAGCCGCCGGCGCTGGTGGAGCCCGCCAGGGTCAGCCAGGTGGAGCAGCCGGCGTCTTCCAGGGCCATGGAGAAGATGTCGGCGGCCCGGGCGGTGTCGCGGCTGGTGAAGCTCATCTGACGCATGGCGTCGATGACGGGGCGGGCGTCGTACTGGTCGATGGCCACATGCTCGACCGTGGAGGACAGCAGCTCGGCCTTGCGGTTGGACTGAACCTCAGCGTTCATTCTCTGAAATCCCTAGAGTTTGAGCGCCCGTCCAAAAGGAATTGAGGCGCGGCCGGGACGGAGCGACCGGCCGCGCCTTAAGAAGGTCTGGACTCTAAACGCGTTTAGCGCCGACGACGTTTCTTGCCGCGGGCGCGCGACAGCTTGACGACATTCTGGCTTTCCGGCCGCGGCAGGGGAATGGAGCGCCGGGCCAGGCCGTACATCGACGCCATGGGCGGGTCCTTCACCACCACGGTCTCGGTGTCGCCGAAGCCGTTGAAGCGGGTGTTCATGGCCACCCCGTAGGCGCCCAGCATGCCGATCTCGACATAGTCGCCCTCGCGCACATCCTCCGGCAGCCAGAAGGGGCCGGGCATGTGGTCGAGGGAGTCGCAGGTGGGGCCGTAGAAGCGGTAGGGCTTCAGCGGGCCGTCCACCTCGCGGGCCGAGCCGTCCGCCTCGCGGCGGATGAGCTTCACCGGGAAGGGCCACTTGGTGTGGGTGGCGTCGAACAGGCTGCCGTAGGAGCCGTCGTTCAGATAGAGGGCGTCGCCCTTGCGCAGCTCCACCGCGGTCAGGACCGAGGACGACTCCGCCACCAGGGCGCGGCCCGGCTCGCACCAAAGCTCGGTGGTCTCATGGACCATCATCTCCGAGAAGCCCCGGTCGATGGAGTCCATGTAGTCGGCCAGGGACGGCGGGACCATGCCCGGATAGACCGAGGGGAAGCCCCCGCCCACATCCACCACATCGGCGAACACGCCGGCCCGCACCAGGGCGCGGGAGGCCTGGGTCATGGCCGCCTGGAAGGCGGTGGGCCGCATGCACTGGCTGCCCACATGGAAGGAGACGCCCATCAGCTCGTGGGTGGCCCGGCGGGCGGCCAGCAGCAGGGCCGGCGCCTCGAAGGCGTCCACCCCGAACTTGCCGGCCAGGGAATAGGCCGCGCCCTCGGCGGCGACGCCCAGGCGCACGATCAGGTTCAGGTCCTTGGCCTGGCCGGTGGCGTCCAGGATCTTGGCCAGCTCCTCATGGGTGTCGAGGGAGAAGGTCCGCACCCCATGGTCGAAATAGGCGGCCGAGATCGCCCGGCGACTCTTCACCGGGTGCATGAAGGCCATGCGCGCGCCGGGCACGAGCTGGGAGACCAGCTCGACCTCAGGCAGGCTCGCCACGTCGAAGGACCGCACGCCGTTCGCCGCCAGGGTCTCGATGACCCAGGGCGAAGGATTGGCCTTCACCGCGTAGAAGACGTCGCCTTTAAAGTTTTCCTGGAACCAGCGGGCCGCTAGGGCCACAGCATCCGGTCGCGCAAAGGCGACGGGACGCTCCGGTGACCGCTCACGGACCAGGTCCAGGGGCGTATGGTACGTATGCACCTCACGCAACCCCCAACAGATTGTTGAACCCAATCCGGCGTTAGCAACGCATAGGACAACGGGGTCCGCCGGAGCCGTGCGAAATAGTGGCAAGCCGACCCGATGTAAACCCCTGGTCCCCCGACTTTTTTTCGCGCAGGCCCCTGCGGCCCCCGGCCACGTCGCGCCATGCTGGACCCGGTCTCGCCCCCATGTCATGAAACCATCGTGCGGATGGGCGATCACACCCTGCTATGTGTCCGCTCGCCGTCTCGCCTTGGGGATCGTACGCCATCCATGACTGACGCCGCCGTCCTGTCGGTGCGCCAAGTGTCGAAGAGTTTCGGGTCCCGCCGCGCGTTGGACGGGGTCTCTCTCGATGTGGCCCGTGGCGAGATGATCGCCCTGATCGGCCCGTCCGGGTCGGGCAAATCGACCCTGCTCCGCGCCATCAGCGGCCTGGCCCCCATCGACAAGGGCGCCGGCCGGATCGACGCCTTCGGCGACCAGGTCCAGGCCCAGGGCCGGGTGGACCGCAAGGTGCGCCGCACCCGCATCCGGGTGGGCATGATCTTCCAGCAGTTCAACCTGGTGGGCCGGCTGCCCCTGTTCACCAATGTGGCCCTGGGGTCGCTGGGGCGCATCGGCTTCATCCGCGGCCTGCTGGGTCTGTGGCCGGCGGAGACCAAGCAGGCGGCCATGGCCGCGCTCGCCCGGGTCGGCGTGGCCGAATACGCCGGCCAGCGGGCCGGGACCCTGTCGGGCGGCCAGCAGCAGCGGGCGGCCATCGCCCGCGCCCTGGTGCAGAAGGCCAAGATCATCCTGGCCGACGAGCCGGTGGCCTCCCTCGATCCTGTTTCCGCGCGCCGGGTCATGGAGATCCTGCGCGACCTCAACCGCACCGACGGCCTGACCCTGATCGTCACCCTGCACCAGGTGGACTACGCCATGCGCTACTGTGATCGCGTGGTGGCGCTGAAGGCCGGCCAGATCGTCTATGACGGTCCGGCCCAGGGCCTGACCCGCAAGCAGCTCATCGACATCTACGGCCCCGAGTTCGAGGACGTCTTCTGGGAAGGAGCCCCGCAATGATCCGTCGCAGCCTTCTGGCCGCGGGCCTTTCCGCCGCCCTCGCGCTGGGCCTCGCCGCCTGCGGCGAACGCCAGGGTTCGGCCTCCGACCAGCCGGAGGTGATCAACTTCTCCATCCTGGCCACCGAGAACTCCTCGAGCCTGGAGACCTTCTGGAACCCGATCCTCCGCGACATGGAGGAAGAGATCGGCATTCCGGTGAAGCCCTTCTACGGGTCCAACTACACCGCGCTCATTGAGGCCCTGCGCTTCGGCCAGACCGATGTGGGCTGGTTCTCCAACCTCTCGGGGCTGGAGGCCGTGCGGCGGGCCGACGCCGAGGTGTTCGCCCGCACTTTCGATCCTTCCGGCGAAGACGGCTATCGCTCGGTGATCATCGTCCCGGCCAGCTCGAACGTGACGCTCGAGGACGTGATGCGCTGCGACCGGCGGCTGAACTTCGGCATCGGCGACGCCAAGTCCACCTCGGGCACGCTGGCGCCCATGACCTATCTGTTCGCGCCCGCCGGGGTGGACCCGCAACGGTGCTTCGCCCAGGTCCGGGCGGCCAATCACCAGGCCAATCTGTTCGCCGTGGCCAACGGCGTGCTGGACGTGGCCACCAACAACTCCACCGCCATCCGCCTGCAGGTGATCCGCGACGAGCAGAACCGCGCCAACGGTCAGCCCACGGTGAGCGACAAGATCCGGGTCATCTGGGAATCTCCCAAGCTGCCCGAGGACCCCATCGTGTGGCGCAAGAACCTGGACCCGGCGGTGAAGGAAAAGCTGCGCCAGTTCTTCCTGACCTATGGCAAGGGCGACTCCCCCGAGGCCCAGCGTCAGCGGGAACTGCTGTCGGCCATCTCCATCGGCGGCTTCCTGCCGGCCGACGCCACCCACCTGATCCCGGTGCGCGAGATGGAGGCCACCGAAGCTCTGCTGGCCGCCCGCAACAGCGGCGACGCGGCTCGCATCGCCCAGGCCGAGGCCGCCCTGGACGCCGTCCGGGCCGAGCGCGAGGCCCTGGAGGCCCGCGCCGGCGCGCTGGCCGATCCGCCCGCTTCGGCCGCCCCTTAAGCCCCGCGCCCGATCCCCCGAGCCCAGAGGCCAAGTCCCGTGACCCAAACCGCGCCGGCCGGCGCCCCGGCCCTCAAGCCGCCCGCCCGGCCCCTGGGCCAGCTGGCCTTCGATCTCTGCCTGTGGGGCGGCATCGCCGCGGTGCTGATCGCCAGCTTCGCCCCGGCGGAGATCTGGAAATTCCCGCGCCTGTTCTCCGGCTCGGACAATATGCGGCTGTTCGGCCAGGCCTTCCTGAACCCGGACTTCGACCTGCTGCCCTTCTTCATCGCCCAGATGTGGCTGACCATCCAGATGGCCATGTGGGGCACGGCGCTGGCGGTCTTCCTGGCGGTGCCGCTGGGCCTGCTCGGCGCGCGCAACATCGCGCCGGCGGCCATCCAGTGGCCGGTGCGCCGGGTCATGGACATCCTGCGCTCGGTGCCGGACCTGGTGATCGGCATGGTCTTCGTGGTGGCCGTGGGCCTGGGCCCCTTCGCCGGGGTGATGGCGCTGGCCCTCAACACCGGCGGCGTGCTGGGCAAGCTGTTTTCCGAGGCCGTGGAGTCCATCGACAAGGGCCCGGTGGAAGGGGTCCGCGCCACCGGCGCCCACAAGCTGCAGGAGATCGCCTGGGGGGTCATTCCCCAGGTGGCGCCGCTCTGGACCTCCTATGCCCTCTACCGGTTCGAATCCAACAGCCGCGCGGCCACCATCCTGGGCCTGATCGGGGCCGGCGGCATCGGCCAGATCCTGTTCGATAGCTTGAACAGCTTCGCCTATTCGCGGGTCGCCGCCATCGCCGTGGTGATCGTGGTCGCCGTGACCCTGATCGACCTTCTGTCCCAGGCGATCCGCTCGCGGCTGATTTAGCGCGTTCCGATAAGTGGGAACCGGTTATCGGATCGAAATGCGCTCAAGTCTTTGAGTTTAGAGCCTCACGCCACGGGCAGATCGAACATCAGCTGACGCGCCAGGCGCACGGGCGGCGAGCCGAAGCTGAGCAGGCGGTCGTGATAGGCCTTCATGTCGAAGTCGGCCCCGGCCCGGCCTTGCGCCTCGCGCCGCAGGGCCCAGTGTTCCTCCCAGCCGACGAAATAGGTGGGCAGCTGGGCGGAGGAGACCCGCGCCCGGGTCCATTTGCCGGCGGCCTCGCGCTCCTGCTGGAAGGCGTCATGGGTCATCAGATGCATGGCCCGGGCCTCGTCCCAGCCTTCGGTGTGGACGCCGATGTCGAGGATGGCGTTGGTGATCACCCGCAGCAGGAACTTCAGATTGGCCAGTTCATAGAGGGGATGACCGTCCCGGTGGCCGGCCTCGACCATGATGTCCTGGGCATAGCAGGCCCAGCCCTCCACGAAGGTCCCCGACCACAGGACCGAGCGCAGCACCGAGGGGTGGCGGTTGGAGTGGGCGAGCTGGAGGTAGTGGCCCGGCGTGCCCTCGTGCACGGTCAGCCCCTCCAGGGTCCAGTTGTTGTATTCCCGCAGGAAGGAGTCGGCCTGTTCGGCGCTCCAGCTCTCCGGGATGGGCGAGAGCTTGTAGAAGGTGGGCAGGTCCCGATCCAGCGGTCCGGGCGGATCGCAATAGGCCACGGCCACCCCGCGCTGGAACTCCGGCGTCAGGACCAGCTGCACCGGCTCGGCGGGCGGGGTGACGATGGGATGGCTGGCCACGAAGGCGATGGCGGCGTCCAGCTTGGCCTGGGCCGTGGCGATCAGCGTCTCTGGCGTGGCGCGGTCGGCATAGACCTGCTCCAGGGCCGCGGCGATGGCGGCCTGCTGCTCGTCCGGCGTCGGGGTCTCAGGGGTGGGCGGCGCCTCAGGGTCGCCGGCCAGGATCTGCCGGGACAGGGCGTACATGCGCCCGCGCACCTCGCGAAGCGCCCGCTCGGCGTCGGCCTTGATCTGGTCGCGGGAGAGGTCGCTGTCCAGGGCGAAGCGCAGCTTGGCGTCATAGAGGTCCGCCCCCAGGCGCCACTCCCCTTGCGCCTGCGGGACCAGGACGTCGTCGATCCAGGCCTGGTGCTCGGCGATGGCGGCCTGGGCGCGCTCGGCGGCTTGCCGCAGACCCGCCCGGCCTGCGGCGTCCAGGACGGCGTCTTCGGCCAGCAGCAGGTCCACGAGGCTTCTCAGGCCGGCGTTCTGGCCGGCATAGGTCTGCGCGTGGATCTGCGGAACCCGCTCCGGCGTCAGGCTGGCGCGGATCTCCCCCAGCAGGGCGGGAAAACCCTCCAGCCGCGCCGTGGCCGAGGCCAGGCGTTCGGGCAGGGGGGCGAAGTCCCGGGCGATGAGGCCGTAGAGGGCGGAGCCGGCCAGGGACTGGTGGATCAGCGGGTCCCAGCGGTGGGCCTGCAGGGTGTCGTGGGTCCAGACGTCCCCGGCCAGGGTGTTGCGCAGGATGGCGGCGTCCACCTGGCGCTCGCGCGAAAGCTGCGCGGCCGGAAGGGCCGACAGCCGCTCCAGCAGGCCCGCGGCCGCGTCCCGCCGGGCGGCCCAGCCCTGCGGCGTCAGGTCGTCCAGCTGGTGATCGAAGCGGTGATCGCCCCAGAGGGTGGCGGTGATGGGGCTGCCCCGCAGGGCGCTCTCCAGCCAGGCCGCGGCGAGCGCGTCGAAGTCGGCGTCGGCGGCGCTCTGCGCCGGGATTGGCGGGGCGACCTGGGCGCGGGCGGCGCCCAGCGGCAGGGCGGCGGCGACCCCGAAGGTTATGAGCAGGCGGCGGTCGAGCAGAAGGGGCATGGCGATCTTTCCCGGCGCATGCGCCGAAACGGCCGGCGCCGAGGCACTTTCGGCCAGGCCCTCCCCGCGGGCAAGCTGGGTTGGTCGAAGCGCAGCGGGCCGCCTGCGGGGCCTCAGGCCACCTTAGGGCGGCGGCGGACGCGGGCCAGGCGGCGCAGTCGGCGCCAGAAGCGGGTCTTTTCCGGTTCGGGATAGGGCTGGAGATTGCGCACGAAGTCCTCGGCGCAGGCCTTCCAGGAGAAGGTCTCGGCGAAGGCGCGCACCGCCTTGCGGTCCAGGGCGAGCGCCTCCATGCAGGCCTCCTTCAACCCTTCGGTGGCCGAGGCCGCCAGCACGCCCGCGCCGGAGCCCGGGATGATGTCGATGGGGCCGGGCGCCGGATAGGCCGCCACCGGCGTGCCCGAGGCCATGGCCTCCAGGATCACCAGGCCGAAGGTGTCGGTGAGCGAGGGGAAGACGAAGACGTCGGCGCAGGCGAAGT
>NZ_DAIMHV010000126.1:0-7737 GCF_036723115.1 Phenylobacterium sp.
TCCTCATCGTCGAGGATAACGAGCTGAACATGAAGCTCTTTCATGATCTGCTCGACGCGCAGGGGTATGAGACCCTGCAGACCCGCGAAGGTCTGCAAGCCCTCTCTTTGGCCCGTGAGCATCGTCCCGACCTGATCCTGATGGATATCCAGCTGCCGGAAATCTCCGGACTGGAAGTCACCAAGTGGCTGAAGGAGGACGACGACCTGGCCGCGATTCCCGTGGTCGCCGTCACAGCCTTCGCCATGAAGGGGGACGAGGAACGTATTCGCGAAGGCGGATGCGAGGCCTATATTTCAAAGCCGATCTCGGTGTCGCACTTCCTCGACACCATCCGCAGGCTCCTGGGGTAGTCCGTCATGTCCGCACGCATCCTGGTGGTGGACGACATCGAGGCCAATGTCCGCCTGCTCGAGGCGAAGCTGACGGCCGAGTACTATGACGTCATCACGGCCTATGACGGCCCCACCGCCCTGGCGGTGGCCGCGGCCGAAAAGCCCGACATCGTCCTGCTGGACGTGATGATGCCCGGCATGGACGGCTTCCAGGTCTGCCGCCGGCTGAAGGATGATCCGGAGACCCGACACGTGCCGGTGGTCCTGGTCACCGCCCTGGACGGTCGCGCCGACCGGATCGCGGGTCTGGAGGCCGGCGCTGATGAGTTTCTGACCAAGCCCATCGACGATGTGATGCTGTTCGCCCGCGTGCGCAGCCTGACCCGCCTGAAGGCGGTGATCGACGAGCTGCGGGTGCGCGAGGCCTCCGGCCGGCGAATCGGCGTCATCGCCGGCGCCGCCTCGCGCCTGGGCGGCACGGGGGGCCGGGTGCTGATCGTCGACGATCATGAGCGCCAGGCCCAGAGGGTGGCCAGCGAACTGTCCATTGAGCACCGCCCGGTGATCGAGACCGAGCCGGAAAAGGCCCTGATGAGCGCCCGCGGCCCTGTGGACCTGGTGATCGTCAACGCCACCGCCCGCAGTTTCGACGGCCTGCGCTTCTGCGCGCAGCTGCGTTCCGACGAGGCCAGCCGGCACCTGCCCATCCTGGCCATCGTCGATTTCGATGAGCGGCCGCGGCTGATGAAGGCCCTGGACATCGGGGTCAACGACCTGCTGGCCAAGCCCATCGACCCTCAGGAGCTGTCGGCGCGGGCGCGCACCCAGATCCGGCGCAAGCGCTATACCGACTATCTGCGGGACAATCTCGACCACTCCCTGGAGCTGGCGGTCACCGACCAGCTCACCGGCCTGCACAATCGCCGCTACATGACCGGCCAGCTGGAGGCCCTGGTCAACCGGGCCAATCACGGGGGGGAGCCGGTCTCCCTGCTGCTCATCGACATCGACCATTTCAAGCGGGTCAATGACGGCTACGGCCATGATGTGGGCGATGAGGTGCTGCGGGAGTTCGCCGTCCGCCTGGCCTCCAATGTGCGGGCCATCGATCTGCCCTGCCGGCATGGGGGCGAGGAGTTCGTGGTGGTCATGCCCGGCGCGCGGCTGGAGGACGCCGAGCGAGTGGCCGAGCGGATCCGCCTGCATGTGGCCGGCTCGCCCTTCCGGGTGGCCGGCGGAACCGAGCTGCTCACCGCCACCATCTCCATCGGCGTGGCCGCCACCCATGGAAGCGCCGACCATCCCGAGGCCCTGATCAAGCGGGCCGATGAGGCGCTCTATGAGGCCAAGAACACCGGCCGCAACCGGGTCATCGCCCGCGCGGCCTGACGCTTCACCGCCTGAGACTGCATCTCCTGAAACGAAAGACGCCCGGCTGGGTCAGCCGGGCGTCTTTGCGTGAGCCTGAACGGCGAGGCGATCCTACTTGATCTTGCCTTCGCGGAACTCCACGTGCTTGCGCACGATGGGGTCGTACTTCTTCAGGACCATCTTGTCGGTCTTGGTGCGGGCGTTCTTCTTGGTGACGTAGAAGAAGCCGGTGTCCGCCGAGGAGTTCAGGCGGATCTTGATGGAAGCGGGTTTCGCCATGGTCGGTCCTCGCGGGGCCGGGGCAAGCGCGCTTACGCCGGCGGTCGTTCTAAAAGAGCCGCGGACAATACGAATCCGCAGACGAAAGTCAATGCAGGCTGGGGGTTATCGCGCGCGGGTCAGCCGGCCGGTCTGATAGTCGACGAAGGCCTGGCGGATCTCGTCGACGGTGTTCATCACGAAGGGGCCGTGGGCGACCACGGGCTCGTCGATGACTGGCGCAGCGTAGAAGAGGGCGCGCACGGGCGCCCTTGCGGTGAGCGGCAGGATGTCGTCGCCCGCCGATGCGTAGGCCCAGGCGTGCTGGCCCGGCTTCACCAGGGCCTCACCTGCGCCGATCTGGGCCTCGCCCTCCAGCACCAGCACAAAGCCCCGCCAGCCGTGCCGCAGCGGCAGGTCGAGGCGGGCGCCGGTCTGCAGGCGCAGGTCCATCAGGGCCAGCGGCCACAGGCTGCCGTGCGGGCGCTCAGCCTCGCCGAAACGCCCGGCATAGAGGGCGACCTCATATCCGTCCCCGGCGATGCGGGCGGCCTCTCCGGCCCGCTGGTCGCTGTAGCGGGCCGGGCTCATCTTCTGGGCGGCGGGCAGGTTCAGCCACAGCTGCAGGGAATGGACGCCCTGCGGCCCCGGCATCTCCGAATGCAGCACCCCGCCGCCGGCGGTCATGAACTGGATGTCGCCGGCCTCCAGTTCGCCGTGAGCGCCGGTGTGGTCCTCATGGATCATCTGGCCTTCCAGCACGAAGGTCACCGTCTCCATGCCCCGGTGGGGATGGGTGGGAAAGCCGGCCGGCGGGGCGAACCAGTCCTCGGCCAGGAACAAGAAGGGGCTGTAGGGGGCGTGCTCCTGCGGCGCGATCACCAGGCGGTTCTGGTGGCGGGGACCCAGCACCTGGCGCGGGCCGGCCGCTTCGATACGCTCGAGGCCAAGCGCCATGATCAGCCCCCGACCTTGCCGATCCAGGCGGTGAACTTGTCGGTCCAGGCGTCGACATAGTCGCGGAACTTCGGGTCGGCGAAGTCGCCTTCCGAGGTGAAATGCTCTTCCCGGTGGACGAAATAGATCTGCGGCATGCCCATGACGGCCGCATCGATGGCGGTCAGGACGTTGCGGGCGTCCACCTGGGCCGCGCCTGTGCCCAGCGCGCCCGGGCTGGAGCCAGCGATGGCCACGGGCTTGCCCCGCCAGATCGACTGGCCCGGTGGGCGAGAGGCCCAGTCGATGACGTTCTTCAGTACACCGGGCATGCCGCGATTATATTCCGGCGTCATCACCAGCACCCCGTCGGCGGCGGCCAGCGCCGCCTTGAGGTCGCGCACGGGGGCGGGCAGGTCGGCTTCCAGATCCTGGTTGTAGAGCGGGACCTGATCGATCTCGACGATATGCATGTCGAGCTTGGGCGCCGCCTGTCGGGCGATGGCCTGGGCGAGGCGGCGATTGACCGAGTTCGCGCGCAGGCTGCCGATGATGATGGCGACCTTGGGTCGATCCGACATGACGTCTCCCGTGGAGTTCAGAGGTGGGCCAGCTTATGGCCCTTCACACCGAAGCGCATATAGGGAGAGGGGCGCTCCGGGTCATCCAGGCGCTGGACGGCTTCCTTGATCATGGTCCGGGTGACCATGGGCAGCTCCAGCCGGAGCGCGTCGTCGAAGTCCACCCAGGCGATCTCCTCCAGCTCGCCGCAGTCGGGCTGGCGGTCCAGGCTGATCAGGCGCTCGGCGTCGGCCATCAGGAACCAGGTGTCGAACCGCTTGGCCAGCATGGGCGGGGTGACGGCGCGGGCGATGATCTCCATGGCCTCCAGGTCGGGCAGGGCCCCCTGAGCCAGGAACTCGCGCCAGGGGCCGACGCCGGGGCGGGGCGGGGAGGCCTTGGCCAGCAGCAGCCCGGCCTCCTCGAAGGTCTCGCGGATGGCCGCCAGCGCCAGGGCCCGGCCGCGCCCCGGTCGCAGGTGACGATCGAACTTGGCCGCCACTTCAGGGCGCAGCTCCGTGGCGTGGGGGGCGCGGAAATCGGCGCGGTCGATGCGGCCCCCGGGAAACACCCACAGATTGGGCATGAAGTCATGGCCGCTGTTGCGCTTGCCCATCAGGACCCGCGGCTTGGCGGCGTCCCGGCGGACCAGGATGATGGTGGCCGCGTCCTTGGGCTTGACGGCCTTGGCGCCGGCCGGGCGCATACGGCCCCCCTCGGGCCGCCGGGGAATCTCAGCTTCGCTCATGAAACAACTGTATGACCGCCCGGGGACGCAGAGGAAGCGTGACGTTAGGGAAGGTCAGCCCCCTGGAGATGTCCGCAGGGGGCAAAGCCGCGGTTCCTCTGCGCCGCTCTCCGGGGACGGTGTTTGTTTGAGCCGTGCCAGGGCGCCGCCCGCCCGGTCACTCTGGCAATGCGTAGACCTTCAGGTAGTCGCCCGGGGTGGTCTCAAAGCGGGCGTGGCCCGTGGCGGAAACAGCGACGTATTGCCGACCTTGATGCTCATAGGTCATCGGCCCAGCCTGGGGGCCGGCGGGCAGGCGAGCCTCCCACAGAAGGCGCCCGGTCGCCGTCTCGAACGCACGCAGGAAATCATCCTGCGCCGCCCCGATGAAGGTCAGGCCCCCGGCCGTCACCAGCGGGCCGCCCAGGTTCGGCGTCCCCGTGGCGATCTTCAGGAAGGTGGGCAGGCCCAGCGGCCCGGTGTCGAACCCGGTGCCGAGCGGCTTCGACCAGACCACCTCTCCAGTGTCCAGGCTGGTTGCGGAGATGTAGCCCCAAGGCGGCGCGATGCACGGCACCTTCAGCGCCGACCACCAGATCGGGCGGGTTACCCCGTACGGCGTGCCCGAATGGGGCGCTATGGCTTGGTCGGGCCGGGCGCCGCCTGAGCCGACCGGCTGGTCCTCAACTGTTGCGCGGGGGTGCAGAACGACCAGATTCGGCAGGCGGGAGTTGTTGGCGATGATCAACCGCCGCTGGGGATCATAGCCCAGGCCGCCCCAGTTCATTCCGCCGACCGTCCCGGGGAAAAGCAGCATTCCAGCCTTGTCCGGCGTCGGCGGCGTGAACATCCCCTCGTATCGGTGACGGTGGAAGCTGATCCGACAGAGAGCCCCGTCAATCGGGGTCAGGCCGAAGGCGTGGCGCGCGTCGATCCGCTCCGGCTCCCGTCCGGGGACACCTCCGATGTTGGGATAGAATACCGATTGCGGCTGGGTTGGCGCCACCCAATCCCCGGGCGCCGCGCCCTGCGGCGTCGGACGCTGCTCGACCGGCCGCAGCGTCTCGCCCGTCGCGGCGTCCAGCAAGAACATGTTTCCCGTCTTGCTGGCCTGCATCACCGCTCGCCGCGTCTGGCCGTCGATGGTCACATCGACCAGCATCGGCTGGGCCCCAAGGTCATAGTCCCACAGGTCATGAGTCACGGTGGTGTAGACCCAGCGCGTCGCCCCGGTCTGCAGGTCCACCGCCACCACGGCGTCGGTGAAACGGTCTTCCTCCGGCGTACGGTTGCCCCCCCACTGGTCGGCCGCGGCGTTGCCGGTGGCGAGGAAGGCCAGACCCAGAGATTCGTCTGCCGAAATTATGTTCCAGACGTTGGGCGTGCCGCGGGGATAGATCTCTCCGGGCGCCAGTTCCGCCCGGGCGTCGGGCCGCAGCGCGTCCCACGCCCAGCGCAGGTCCCCCGTGCGCGCGTCATAGGCCCGCACCACCCCCGACGGCGCGTCACGTCGCTGGTTGTCGCTGACCTGCTGACCGAGGATCAACAGCCCGCCGGCCACCGTCGCGCCTGAGGTGTTCGAGGCGAAGCCCTTTTCGCGCAGCCCCATTCCCACCGTCATGTCGACCGTCCCGTCCTGGCCGAAGCCCCGACACGGGAAACCGCCGACGGCGTCCAGTGCGATCAGACGGCCGTCCGCGGTGGCGACGAACACCCGCCGGTGACACTGGCTGCCGCCCCGAGGAACCGGCCCGATTGCTCCTGGGACCGACGGCATCGTCGAAAATGCCTCCGGCCGTCCTGCGGGCGCGCCGTCGTCGAAATAGGCGACTGCACGGCAAGCCGCCGTGAACAGCGACTCCATCGTAGCCGCCGGCACCTTCGGGTCGTGGCTCCAGCGCACTTCGCCCGTCCCAGGGTCCAGCGCGAACACCTTGTTGGACGGCGTGCAGGTATAGAGGAAGTCGCCAACCTTGATCGGCGTGTTCTGGGAGGAATAGAAGACTCGCCCCTCGTCGGGGTTCAGGTCGCCGCTTCGGAATGTCCAGGCTTCCTCCAGCTCGCCCACATTGGCGGTCGAGATCTGGCTCAGGCTGGAATAGCGCTGCCCAGCGTTCGTCCCGCCATAGGCGATCCAGTCCACGCCAGCCACGGCCCCGCCTTCGCCTTCGGGGAATGGGATCGCCCCGCGCCCGTCCTCGCCCGGGGCCTCCGTCCGCTCCCAGCTGACAAACACGACCATGCCGACAGCAACGAAGGCCGCGACCGCGCTGGTGAGGGCCGCAAGGTGCAGCGTCGAACCGCGCGGGGTGCGCCACATCAACCATGATAGACCGATACCCGTCGTCAGAGCCGTGATCAGCCCAGCGCGCCCCGCAAGGTCGATGCCCCATGCCGGAAGCCAGCCCTTGCCCGCGATTTCCACCAGCGACCAACCGACGGTCAGGACCAAGGCGACGCCGAAGAGAAGCAGGGCCGCGCGATCGCGCCCGCGCCATGCCAGCGCGGCGCCGACCGATAGCAACAGGCCAGTCGCAAGATAGTAAAACGATCCCCCAAGGGCGATCAGCCAGGCCCCCAGACCCGTTATGATCAGGCCGAGAGCGCCAGTCATGGTGGCCAGTATGAGATACAGCCATCGCCAGCCGCGGCGATCGACATATTTCGATTGTGCAGCCTCAGCCGCCATGACCCCACCTCCGTTCTGAGGACTGCTGGCCCCCCACTCTGGCGCCAGCGCGCATTGTGTACGGATGCGAGCCCCTTTGGTTGCATGGAGCAGGGGCGGTTGATCCCGGCGAGCAAAGACGCCGAGACGGATTGTCTGGAACGCCACGGCCCTATCAGTGCGATCGCAAAATCACACCGGCGCGTGAGGTCGAGTTGCCAGGCCAGAGACCTTCCCGGTCATGCCAGAGCGCGGCGGCGGTCGGGATTTTTCGCAGACCCGCCCCCTTTGGACCGAGGTTTGATCCAAAGCAATCGGAGCGCCGGGCTGTTGCTGCAAGCTGACGTCGCAAGAAGTGGGGAATGCCAGTGGACGACACAGCAGGCGTCAGTGCGAGCTTCGCGGCCTTCCTGTCGCAGGCGCCCGGCCATGCCGATGCATGGATGCAGGCGGTAAGGGGGCTGGACGGAGCGTGCGCACTCGACCCAAAGACCCGGTCGCTCGCATATCTCGCTGTGCTGGCCGCGCTCGGCCGTGAAAGCGGCGTGCCCTTACACGCGGCCGAAGCCCGGCGGGCAGGGGCGACGCGGGCGGAAGTGATCAGCGCCGTGCTGGTCGGTCTGCCCGCGAGCGGCAATACGGTGATCGCCTCCTTACCCCCTGCCTTGGCGGCGTATGATCTCAGTCCGGCGCGGCCGGATTCCGATTAGTCCCGCGCGCAAGGGCAATCGGCGCTCCCGAGAGGAGCCGCCGACCTCGCAGCCTCAACGTCCAGTCTGGTGGCGAGACTGGCGCGCAGCGCCAACACCGCGAGGTCGATCAACGGGGAAGGTCCCCCTACCGCCGCTTGCCGCGCCCGCTCCGGCCGGCCGGGGGCGGGC
>NZ_DAIMHV010000127.1:0-7627 GCF_036723115.1 Phenylobacterium sp.
CCCGCGCCTCGACCCGCCGCCCCCCCGAAAAAGGATAACAGCCTGGACCTGGACGCCCTGGCCGACAGCCTGAAGGGCTCCCGCGCCTCGGCGCCCAAGGGTCCGTCACGACCGGAGACGGCGCGCGACGCCCGCGCCACCACCGGATCGGCGGCCTCGGCGGCGGCCATGTCGGGCCTCGCCGACGAACTGCAGCGGCGCTGGAATCCCAATTGCGATGTGGAGGCCGCCCGCGCCGTGCGTGTGCGTGTCACCTTCCGCCTGGGCAGCGACGGCCGCGTGGTGGGCGATGTGCGGGCCGGCGGCCAGGAATCCTCATCCGATCCGGTGGTGCGGGCCGCCGCCGAGCGGGCCATTCGCGCCGTCTATGCCTCGGCGCCGTTCACGACATTGCCTCGCGAGTTTTACGGTGACCAGATCGCCGTGACCTTCAACGCCGCCCAGGCGTGCGCCGACAATTAAGGAGCCAGACCCCATGCGACTGAGACCTCTGATCGTCGCCCTGCTGGGCGCCTTGTTCTGGATGGGCGCCCTTGTCGCGCCGGCCTCGGCCCAGATCGAGGTGGACGTCAACCGCGGCGACATCCAGCCCCTGCCCGTGGCCGTGCCCGGCTTCACCGGCGAGCGGGGCGGAGAGATCGCCCAGGTGATCACCGGCAATCTGGAGCGCTCGGGCCTCTTCCGGCCGCTGGACCCGGCCGCCTTCATCCAGCGCGACCTGGACGTCCGCTATCAGCCGCGCTTCGCCGAATGGAAGACCATCAACGCCCAGGCCCTGGTGAACGGCGAGGTCACGGTGGACGCCGGCGGCCGCCTGACCGTCAATTTCCGGCTGTGGGACGTGTTTTCCGAGACCCAGCTGCTGGGGATGCAATTCACCTCCACGCCGGAAAACTGGCGCAGGGTGGCCCATAAGATCTCCGACGCCGTCTATGAGCGGCTGACCGGCGAAAAGGGCTATTTCGACACCCGGGTGGTCTTTGTGGCCGAGAGCGGCGGCCGGGTGGACCGGATCAAGCGCCTGGCCATCATGGATCAGGACGGCGCCAATCCGAGCTATCTCACCGACGGCTCCTACATCGTCATGACGCCCCGCTTCTCCTCCACCAGCCAGGAGATCACCTACATGGCCCTGCGGCCGGAGGGGTCGTCCATCTATCTGTTCAATCTGGAGACGGGCCGCCGCGAGACCCTGGGCAACTATCCCGGCATGGTGTTCGCGCCGCGCTTTTCGCCGGACGGCGGCAAGGTGGCCTTTTCGGTGGAACGCGGCGGCAATACCGACATCCACGTCATGGACCTGCGCAGCCGCTCGGCCAGCCGCCTGACCAGCGATCCGTCCATCGACACCTCACCGTCCTTCTCGCCGGACGGCGGCCAGATCACCTTCAATTCCGACCGGGGCGGCAGCCCCCAGATCTACGTGATGAACGCCGACGGCTCTGGCCAGCGGCGGGTGTCCTGGGGTCAGGGGCGCTACATGACGCCGGTCTGGAGTCCCACGGGGGAATTCATCGCCTTCACCAAGCAGGCGGGCGGACGGTTCCATATCGGAATCATGCGTCCGGACGGCTCCGGCGAACGGCTCCTGACCTCCAGCTATCTGGACGAGGGACCGACTTGGGCGCCCAACGGCAGAGTTTTGATGTTCTCCCGTGAAACACCCGGCGGCCCGCCGCGTTTGTGGACCGTCGACGTAACGGGGCGGGTGGTTCGACCTGCGCCCTACCCGCAGTCTGGGTCTGACCCGGCCTGGTCCCCGTTACTTAACTGACAAGTGATCGGGTCGGAGGTTGAAAATCCTCAGTGGCGTAAAGTAAGCATCTCTTATAGCCAAGCTAGAGATTGTGTTTCTGGGCGCCTGGTGCGCCGCGTGTCAAAACTAGGAAAAAGGACTACTGCGCGATGACCACTCGCACCATGACCAAGCAGGCCGCGAAGTTTGCCCTCATTGCACTGGCCGCCGCTTCGGTGACTGCCTGCGCCTCGCGGCCCAAGCCCGAGCCGACCGTGCCGAGCCAGCCCGGCCCGCCGCCGGCCACCCAGCCCGGCACGCCGCCGCCGCCCATGACCCAGGGCCCGGTCCCCGGGACCGTGCAAGATTTCGTGATCAATGTGGGCGATCGGGTCTATTTCGACTTCGACTCCTACGCCGTTCGCGCCGACGCCCGCCCGGTCCTGGACGCCCAGGCCGCCTGGCTGAACCGTTATCCGTCGGTGATGATCCGCATCGAAGGCAATGCCGACGAACGCGGCACCCGCGAATACAACCTGGCTCTGGGCGCCCGCCGCGCCAACTCCGTGCGCGACGTCCTGGTCTCGCGCGGCGTCTCGGCCAACCGCATCACCACCGTCTCCTACGGCAAGGAACGCCCGATCGATCCGGGCACCACCGAGGAAGCCTATCAGCGCAACCGGAACGCCCACACGGCGATCACCTCCGGCGCCAACTAAGTCTGATCCTCTACGGGAACGGACGAGAGGGGACCTTCGGGTCCCCTCTTTGCGTTGCGCGCCGCCCCGCGGACGCTTGCCCCACCCGCGGCCCAGCCCCATGGTTGAGCCCGCCCCAATTTCGCCGCCTGGCCCCATAGATGATCCGCCGCATGAGCCTTCACCGATCCGCCCTGGCCTTCGTCCTGGTCTGCAGCCTCGCCGTCCCCTTCGCGGCGACCGCCCAGATACCGCTTGATCCCCTCGACGCCCGTGACGCCCGGCGTCTGGACCGGATGGAGCAGGTGCTGCGCGAACTGCGCTCCATCGTCTTCCAGGGACGCGACACCGGCCGCCCCGTGATCGTCCAGCCCGCGGAGACCGATTTCCGTCTGGAGGAGTTGAACCGCCGGGTGGCGGACCTGGAACAGGTGCTGACCCGCCTGAACAGCGAGATCGAGCGCACCAATTTCGAGCTGCGCCAGACCCGCGAGGCCAATAGCGCGCTGGAGGCGCAGCTCTCGACCTTGCGCGACCGGGCCGGCAATCTGGAGGCCTTCACCGGCGCCCCGCCGCTCGGCCAGAGTTCCACTCCGCTCACCGGAGGACCGGGCTCGGGCGTGCTGGGCGTCCTGCCGGCGCCCCGGCCGGCCACGGGCGGCGGTTCGCCTGCGGAGGATTTCGATCGCGCGCGCGGCCTGATGCTCAGCGGCGACTACGATTCCGCCGAAGCGGCCTTCGAGGCCTTCACCAGCCGCCACGCCAACGCCCCGCAGGCGGCCGAGGCCAATTACTGGCTGGGCAAGACCCTGGTGGTGCGTGGCGCCGACGCCGAGGCCGCCAGCGCCTTCATCACCGCCATCCGCGGCTGGCCCCAGACAGCCTGGGCGCCGGACGGGGTGCTGGAGCTGTCGCGCTCGCTCATCGCGCTGGGCCGCAACGCTGAGGCCTGTCAGGCCCTGGGCGAGTTGAACCGCCGCTATCCCAACGCCGCGCCCTCGATCCGCTCGCGGGCGACGGCGGCGCGGACCGAGGCGCGGTGCGGCTAGACCCCGCAGGCCCGGCCCCGGGCTTTCCGGAACTGGACGAGCGTCTTCTGCCCCGGGCGGGCTGGCCGGTGGCGGTGGCCTATTCCGGCGGCGGCGACAGCCACGCCCTGTTGCTGGGCGCCTGCGACTGGGCCAGGCGCCGGGGCCGCCGCCTCATCGTCCTGCACGTGGACCACCAGCTGCAGGCGGCGTCTGGCGACTGGGCGCAGGCCTGCGCCGAAACCGCGCGACGTCTGCACCTGGACTTCCTGGCCCTGAAATGGACGGGGCCAAAGCCGACGACGGGCCTCGCCGCCGCCGCCCGTCTGGCCCGACATCGCCTGCTCGCCGTCGCGGCCCGCGCCGCGGGCGCCCGCGTTCTGCTCTTGGGGCACACGGCCGATGATGTGGCCGAGGCCCAGCTGATGCGCGCCCGGGGCGGGTCGGTTCCCGATCCCCGCCCCTGGGCCCCCAGCCCGGTCTGGCCGGAGGGCTGCGGCCTGCACCTTTTGCGCCCCCTGCTGGGCTGGGGTCGGCGCGACCTGCGCACCTGGCTGGCCGGGCGAGGCGAAAGCTGGATCGACGACCCGGCCAATGAGGACCTCACCCGCCCCCGAAGTCGCGCGCGGGCGGCCCTGGCGATGGGAGCCACGGCTCCGGGCTCAGAGCCGTCGTCCGCACTCCGCGCCGGCGAACTCGCCGATCTGGCCCGCGCGGCGCGCCATGAGCTTGGCCAGATTGTCTGGGACCGGACCATGTTCGAAGCCGCGTCTCCGGCGGCCCGCGCCGCAGCCCTGGCGGCGGCCTGTCTCTGCGCGGCCGGCACGTCGCGTCCCCCAAGGGGCGAGGCCCTGGCGGGGCTGTGCGATCAGATCATGTCCGGCAAGGTCTTCACGGCGACCCTGGCCGGCGCGCGCCTCGAGGCGAGCAGGGCGGACCTGCGCCTGTGCCGCGAACCTGGCGAGGCGCGACGCGGGGGGATGGCCCGCCTGCGCCTGGAGGCCGGCGAGTCAGGGGTCTGGGACGGTCGCTGGCGCCTCAAGGCGCCGGAGGATCGCGCCCTGGAAGTCACCGCCCTGTTCGGCCAGGCCGGGGCGCTTGCTCCGGACGCCCGGCGGGCCCTTGGCGAATGGCCGCCGGCCGTGCGATGGGGTCTGCCGGTCGTCCGTCAGGGCGAGAGCGTGGTCTGCCCCCCCCTGGAGCCGGCGGCCGGCGTCACCGCCCAGCCCCTGGCGGAGGTCAGGTTCGCGGCCGCCTGCGGCCTGCTGACCCACGAGGCCGACCTGGCCGGCTGGGAGGCGCAAGGGCCCGTGACGAAACTTGAGGAGACCGGATGCTGCGCGTGATCATCGGGGTGGTGGCGGGCCTGCTGACGGGCCTGGTGGTCATCGCCACCATCGAATCCATCGGCCACATGCTGTTTCCGCCGCAGGGCGTGAACCTGACCGATCCCGCAGCCCTGCGCACCGCGCTGGACCTGATCCCCCGCGAGGCCAAGGTCTTCATCGTCCTGGGCTGGTTCTTAGGCGTTCTGGCCGGGGTCGCCGTGGCGTGTCTGATCGCCGGGCGCCGGGCGCTCGCCGGGCGGGTCACTGCGGGCGTCTTCGCCCTCTTCCTGGCCTGGACGCTCGCCACCTTGGACTACCCCCTGTGGATGAGCGCCTCGGCGGTGGCGGCCGCCGCCGGCGGCGCCCTGCTGGCGCTCGCCGCCTTCGGGCGCCCCCGGCGAGCCTGACCCGTCAGAGGGATTTCAGAATGCCCTCGACCATCTTCTTGGCGTCTCCGAACAGCATCATGGTGTTGTCGCGGAAGAAGAGTTCGTTCTCCACCCCGGCATAGCCCGAGCTCATGCCGCGCTTCACGAAGAGGACGGTGCGCGCCTTTTCCACGTCCAGGATCGGCATGCCGTAGATGGGCGACTGGGGATCGGTCTTGGCCGAGGGATTGGTCACGTCATTGGCCCCGATGACGAAGGCCACGTCGGCGGTGGAGAATTCGGAGTTGATGTCCTCCAGCTCGAAGACCTCGTCATAGGGCACCTGGGCCTCGGCCAGCAGGACGTTCATATGTCCCGGCATACGGCCGGCCACCGGGTGGATGGCGTACTTCACGTCCACGCCCTCTTCCTTCAGGACGTCGGCCATTTCGCGCAGGGCGTGCTGGGCCTGGCTCACCGCCATGCCGTAGCCCGGTACGATGATGACCTTGGAGGCGTTCTTCATGATGAAGGCCGCGTCGTCGGCCGAGCCCTGCTTGACGGGCCGGGTCTCCACCCTGCCTCCGGCGGCGGCGGCGGCGGAATCGTCGGCGCCGAAGCCCCCCAGGATCACCGAGATGAAGGACCGGTTCATCCCCTTGCACATGATGTAGGAGAGGATGGCGCCGGACGAGCCCACCAGGGCGCCCGTGATGATCAGGGTGGTGTTCTCCAGGGTGAAGCCCAGGGCCGCAGCCGCCCACCCCGAATAGGAATTCAGCATCGAGACGACGACGGGCATGTCGGCGCCGCCGATGGGGATGATCAGGGTGACGCCGATGAGCAGGGCCAGGGCGAAGATCCCCCAGAAGGCCCAGATGGCGCCGCCGCCGCTCAGGACCAGAACCACCACCAGGGCCACGATGGCGCCGGCGATGGCGATGTTCAGCAGGTGGCGGGCCGGCAGCAGGATCGGGGCGCCCGACATGTTGCCGTTGAGCTTGGCGAAGGCGATCACCGAGCCGGTGAAGGTCACCGCCCCGATGGCCAGGCCCAGGCTGAGTTCGATCAGCGAGATGGTGTGGATCGCGCCGGTGACGCCGATGCCATAGGCCTCGGGCGTATAGATGGCGGCCACCGCCACCAGGCAGGCGGCCAGGCCCACCAGGCTGTGGAAGGCGGCCACCAGCTGGGGCATGGAGGTCATGGCCACCTTGCGGGCGATGACCGCGCCGACGCCGCCGCCCACGGCGACACCGCCGGCGATCAGGGCCAGGGTCAGGCCGTCCAGGGCGCCCTGGCTGAACAGGGTGGCCATCACCGTGCCCACGGCGATGGCCATGCCGATCATGCCGTTGCGATTGCCCGCCCGGCTGGTTTCCGGGCTGGAGAGGCCGCGCAGGGCCAGGATGAAGAGGACCCCGGAGACGAGGTAGAGGATGGCCGCGAGATTGGCGTTCATGGTCTTTGCCCCCGAGCCCGCTCTACTTCTGCTTTTTCTTGTACATGGCGAGCATGCGCTGGGTGACCAGGAAGCCGCCGAAGATATTGACCGCCGCCAGGGCCGCGGCGACCGCGCCGGCCCCTTTGGAGATCATCACGCTGGAGGTCAGCTCCCCGCCCGCCCCGTGGGCCGCGGCCGCCAGCAGGGCGCCCACGATGATCACCGAGGAAATGGCGTTGGTCACCGCCATCAGCGGCGTGTGCAGGGCCGGCGTCACGCTCCAGACCACGTAATAGCCCACGAAGACGGCGAGCACGAAGATCGCCAGGCGGAAGACGGTGGGATCGACAGCTTCCATGGATCGTCCTCTCTCTTGATCAGCGGGGCTCAGCCGGCCAGGGCGGGATGAACCACCGCCCCGCCTTGGGTGATGAGGGCGGCCTTGAGGATCTCGTCCTCATAGTCCGGGGCGAAGGCGCCGTCCTTGTCCAGCAACAGGCTGGTGAAGGCGAACAGGTTTCGGGCGTAGAGGGCCGAGGCGTCGGCGGCGATCCGACCGGGCAGGTTGGCGTAACCGACGATCTTCACGCCGCCCGCCAACTCCACCACCTCGCCGGCCCGGGAGCCTTCCACATTGCCGCCCTGCTCGACCGCCAGGTCGACGATCACCGAGCCCGGCCGCATGGAGGCCGCCTGGGCGGCGCTCACCAGACGCGGCGCGGCGCGGCCTGGAATGAGCGCCGTGGTGATGACGATGTCCTGCTTCTTGATGTGCTCGCTGACCAGCTCGGCCTGCTTGGCCTGGTACTCGGCGCTCATTTCCTTGGCGTAGCCGGCGGCGGTCTCGGCGGCCTTGAATTCCTCGTCCTCCACGGCGATGAACTTGGCGCCCAGGCTCTGGACCTGTTCCTTGGCGGCCGGGCGCACGTCGGTGGCGGTGACCACCGCGCCCAGGCGACGGGCCGTGGCGATGGCCTGAAGGCCGGCCACGCCCGCCCCCATGACGAACACCTTGGCCGCGGCCAC
>NZ_DAIMHV010000128.1:0-7620 GCF_036723115.1 Phenylobacterium sp.
CCCGGCGGTGATGACCATCACCCTCTCGGTGGGAGTCCAGGCCATGGCCCGGCGGCACGCCATCGTGCGCAGGCTGCCGGCGATCGAGGCCATCGGTTCGGTCTCGGTGATCTGCACGGACAAGACCGGCACCCTCACGCGCAATGAAATGGTGGTGGCCCGCGCGGAAACCCCGGCGGGCGTCTTCGCCATTTCCGGCGAGGGCTACGGGCCGGAGGGCCTTGTCACCCCCGCCGGCGACCTGCACGCTCTGGGCCTGGCCGCCGCCCTCTGCAACGACGCGGCCCTGGCCTTTCGCGACGGCCAGTGGATCGTCGAGGGCGACCCCATGGAGGGCGCTCTGCTGGCCTTCGCCGCCAAGGCCGGCGCCCGGACGCAGGGCGCCCACAGGCTCGACGCCATCCCCTTCGATTCCCGCCACCGCTTCATGGCCGTGCTGACCAGGGGGGAGGACGGACGGCCGGTCACCTATCTGAAAGGCGCGCCTGAGCGCGTGCTCGACATGTGCGGCGACATCGATCGCGACGTCTGGCGCGAGCGGGCCGAGGCCATGGCCCGTGAGGGCCTGCGGGTCCTGGCCCTGGGCCAACGCCAGGAGGCCGGCGAACAGATCGATGCGGCGCGCCTGGAGGGCGGCCTCGCCTTCCTCGGTCTGGTCGGTCTGATCGATCCCCCCAGGCCCGAGGCCGTGGCCGCGGTGGCCGAGTGCCGCGCGGCCGGCATTCAGGTGAAGATGATCACCGGCGACCATGCCGGGACGGCGGGCGCCATCGCCGCTCAGATCGGGCTGGACAATCCGGGCCGGGTGCTCACCGGCGCCGACCTCGACGAGATGGATGATGCGCGGCTGGCCCAGGAGGTGAGCGCGGTCAACGTCTTCGCCCGCACCAGTCCGGAGCACAAGCTGAGGCTGGTCACCGCCCTCCAGGCACAGGGCCTGTCGGTGGCCATGACCGGCGACGGGGTCAATGACGCGCCCGCCCTGAAGCGCGCCGACGCCGGCATCGCCATGGGGCAGAAGGGGTCCGAAGCCGCCAAGGAGGCCGCCGACCTCGTCCTCACCGACGACAACTTCGCCTCCATCGCCGCCGCCGTGCGCGAGGGCCGCACCGTCTACGACAATCTGAAAAAGGTGATCAGCTGGACCCTGCCCACCAATGCGGGCGAGTCGCTGGTGATCATCCTGGCGCTGCTGGCCGGCCTCGCCCTGCCCATCACCGCCGTTCAGATCCTGTGGATCAACCTGATCACCAGCGTCACCCTGGGGCTGGCCCTGGCCTTCGAGCCCACCGAGAAGGGCGCCATGGCCCGTCCGCCCCGGCGACGGGACTCCCCCATCCTGTCGGGAACCCTGGTCTGGCACGTGGTGATGGTGGCGCTTCTGTTCCTGGCGGCCGTGTTCGGCATCTACAGCTACGCCATCGACAGGGGCTATCCGCCGGCCATGGCCCAGACCATGGCTATGAACACCCTGGTGGTGCTGGAGATTTTCCACCTCTTCTTCATCCGCAACATCCACGGCGCCTCCTTCACCTGGGCGGCGGCCCGGGGTACACGGGCGGTGTGGGTGGTCGTCCTGCTGGTGACCGCAGCCCAGTTCGCCGTCACCTACCTGCCGCCGCTCCAGGCGGTGCTGGGGACCCAGGCGGTCAGCCTTGGCGACGGGCTGCTGATCGTGGCCACCGGGGCGGTCTTCTTCATCCTCATCGAGATCGAGAAGCAGATTCGCCTCGGCCTTCGAACCGTCCGCGCGGCGCCGACTCAGGCCTGATCGCCCGCCTCCCCGCCCCCCGTCGTCAGCGGCGACGGGGGCTTTGCGGCCCGGCGCTCCATCTCTTCGAAGAAGTAGTCCACGGGGACCTTCAGGGCGCAGGCCAGGGAGAACAGCCGCGAGGCGCTGACCCGGTTCAGCCCCTTCTCGTACTTCTGCACCTGCTGGAAGCTCACCCCCAGCGTCTCGGCCAGTTGCGTCTGTGTGATGCCCAACTCCCGGCGCCGGCGACGCATGCGCAGGCCGACATGGGCGTCCACCGGGTGCCGGCGCGCAATCGTGCTGGTCATCGGAACATGCCCGCCGGCGCGAGGCTGTGGTCGGACAGGCAGATCCAGCTCGGCGCGCCCCCCAGCAGCGGCATGGCCACCCCCAGGCGGCAGAGCCGGCCGTCCTCCTGCTCCACCACCAGCCGGTATTGTCGCGGATGACGCCAATGAGCGTTCACCGGGGTCCAGTCGCGCCTGAGCGCCAGGGGGCGCAGCCGTCGGCGCCGGCAAACCTCGGCGATCTGGCGAAGATCGGCGACGCGGCAACCCCAGGCCCGCCGAAAACCAACCCCGGCCAGCAATCCCAGCACCGCTGCGGCCGACTGGGCGGCCGGCTGGACGTCGAGAAGCGCAAGCAGCCCCAGCCCGAGCATGGGCGCGGTCATCCAGGGCGCAGCCGCGCCGATCCGCACGGCCAGGGCCCGCCTGTCAGGCCCTCGATCTTCCTCCAACGCCGCGACAAACCGCGCGCCGTCCGCTGTCATGGTCATGATGAATCCCCACCCCTGCGACAGCGGGACAAGGGATACGGCTCAGCTTCTCGGGAAAGGCGAGGGCCCTCGAAGTTACAACTTCTTACATTCCCAGCTCAGGCGGACGGCGGCGTCTCAGCCCAAGGGCGCTTTGGCTCAGTGGATTGGGCGGGCCGCCGTCGCCCGGGGCGCGACTTGCGGTCCCACGCCGACGCCCAGCCGCGCCTCCACCGCCTCGAACAGTTGCGCCGCGTTGAACGGCCAGGCCAGGTGGTCGTCCATGCCCGCGGCCAGGGCGGCCGCACGGCCTTCCGGCGCGCCATAGCCGATCACCGGCGTGGGTTCGCGCCCCTCCTGGCCCTCAATCCTGCGGATCACCTGGGTCAGGGCGGGACCGTCCAGCAGGGCGGCCTCCATATTCATCAGGATCAGGCTCCAGCGTTCCCCGCGCCAAGCCTCGAAGGCGTCGGAACCATTGGGAGCGATCACCGCACGAAGACCTGCAAAATCCAGCAAAGCCAGCAGCAGCCGCTGCCGCGGTTGGCTCGCCTCGACGATCAGCACAGGACGAAGGGGTGGAAGGAACTCGGCGGCGCTACACATGAATTCTTCCGGCTCCGGGGACAGGGCGCCTTTGCGGCGCGCGCCGGTTATTCATAATTGTTCTCGTCGGCCATGTTCGCGCCGGCGCCCAGGCTTTACACTGTGTTGCAATCTGTTCCCCTGCCGTTGCCGGGTCGGCGACCAAGCGGCGTCCGCAGCTCTACCGACAGGCTCATCCCCGGGCCGCACACCCATGGGACTCCCCGATTCCCCCTGAGTCGATCAAGCGCATGAGAGTCGCACTGCTGGAGGATGATCTGGCTCAGGCCGAACTGCTGCAGCAGATTCTGCGGGGTGACGGCCATGTGTGCGTGCACTTCGGCGCTGGCGAGGCCCTCCAGGCGCAGTTGCGTCAGGAGACCTTCGACATCCTGCTGCTCGACTGGAATGTTCCCGGCCTCTCGGGCCTGGAGCTCCTGGCCTGGATCAGGCGCACCTTGAGCCCGCCCCCAGGCGTGCTGATGGTGACGGCGCGCAACTCCGCCCATGACATCGTCACCGCCCTCGACGCCGGAGCCGACGACTTCATCGTCAAGCCGGTGGACCGCGCCGTCCTTCTGGCCCGGATGAGCGCCGTCCTGCGCCGCCTGCAAAGTGCGGAGTCCGCCGCCACAGGGGAGACCATCGCGGGCTTCCTCTTCGAGCCCGCCACAACGACGGTCGTGACGCCGGACGGCCCCTGCCTCCTGACCGCCAAGGAATTCGCCCTGGCCCTGACCCTGTTCCGAAACGCCAACCGCCCCCTGAGCCGCGCCTATCTGATGGAGACGGTCTGGGGCCGGCGCCCTGACCTCGCAACGCGCACCCTGGACGCCCATGTCTCTCGCCTGCGCAGCAAGCTCAACCTCCACCCGGAACAGGGGTATCGTCTGGCGCCGGTCTATAGCTTCGGCTATCGCCTTGAAGTCTATGGGTCCGATCAGGGTCGGGAGACGGGCGAATGATCATCAAGGCGGCGCGCACGCGGACGCTGGCCGCCCTGGCCGGCTTCGCCCTGATCCTTCTGAGCCCGGCGCACGCCGGCGCCGAGCCGGTCACCGCCTATCCGGTCAAGCGTGGCGATACGCTGTATGGCCTCGCCAGTGAGTTCCTGGTCTCGCCGCAGAGCCACCGCGAGGTGGCCCGCCTCAACCGTGTGACCGAGGCGCGCCGGCTGCCTCCTGGCCGCGTCCTTCAGATTCCCGACCGCCTGCTGCGCACCGAGCCCGTGATCGCCCGACTGGCGGCCTTCCGCGGCCCGGTCACCGTCATCCAGGGCGGCGCCGAGGTGGCGGCGGTCGCCGACATGCCCATCGGCCAGGGCGCGCGGATCCTCACGGGAGAAGCCGCCTTCGCCACCCTTGAGCTGCCGGACGGCTCCCGCGTCTCCCTGCCCTCCCGCAGCCGCGTGCGGGTGGAAGAGCTCCGCCGCGTCCTGCTCACGGGCCAGGTCCGTCGCCGGTTCGCGCTGGAAGCCGGCCGCAGCGCCATCACCGTCAGTCCGGAACGTCCAACGGACGGCTTCTCCATCACCACGCCACTCACCGTCTCGGCCGTGCGCGGCACCGTCTTCCGGGTCAGCCACGACGAGGCGACCGACCGTTCCACCCTGGAAGTCATCGAAGGCGTAGTGGCCAACGCCGCCGCGTCCGGTGATGGCGAGGCGTCGGTCAGCGAAGGCTTCGGCCGCCTGACCCAACCCGCAGGCCCAGGCCAGCTCCTGCCGCTTCTGCCGGCGCCACAATTCGTGGGCGCAGGTCGGGCCCAGGACGAGCCCGACCTGACCTTCACCCTGCGCCCCATGGCCGAGGCCGCCGCCTACCGCATCCAGATCGGGGCTGACGCCGGCTTCATCGACGTGCTCACCGAGGCGACCGCCCCTGAGCCCGTTGTCAGCCTGGACGGCGCCGCCATACCCAACGGAGCCCTGTTCGCCCGCGCCACGGCCATCGATGGGGCGGGGCTGGAAGGGCTTCCCGCTGTGGTGGCCTTCCAACGGCGGCTCAACAGCCTGGACCTCGGCCCGCCGGACGCCGGCGGCGACCGCTTTCTCTTCCGCTGGGCCGACGCCGGCGAGGGGGTGGCGCGGTTCCGTTTCCAGCTGGCGCGCGATGCGGACATGACCGATCTTCTGGTGGACGAGCCGGGCCTCGAAGACCGACGGATCGCGGTCACCAACCTGCCGCCGGGCGCCTACTATTGGCGCGTCCGGGTGACCCGCTTCGAGGGGGGCGAGGCCTTCGAGAAGTGGTCGAAGGTCGAGCGGTTCCAGCTGGGGGAATAGGCGGCGATGGCTCCGGCCGCGGCTCGCCATGTCCGCCTGGAATGGTGGCTGACGGCGTTCCTCATCCTGACTGTGTCCGCCTGGCTTTCCCTTTCCGGAGCCGCAGGGCGCCTCGACGCCATGGTCTATGACGGTCTCATGCGACGCGCCCAGGCGCCCGCTGACGGCCAGGTGGTGATCGTCGCCATCGACGACCTGAGCATCGCCGAAGTCGGCCCCTGGCCCTGGCCGCGCTCGGTCCACGCCGCGCTGACGACGCAACTGGCCGCCGCCAATCCCAAGGTGTTGGCCTATGACATTCTCTTTCCGGAGCCCTCCGCCGACCCCGCCGCAGACGAGGCTTTCGCCGAGGCGCTGCGCAACATGGGCGCAGCGGTTCTTCCGCTTCACCTGGAAGCCCCGGGTCCCGACGGCGCAGCCTATTGGGTCCGCCCGCCGACCCCGCCTCTGGCGCAGGCCGCCGCCGGGCTTGGTCATGTAAACCTGCAGTTTGACGCCGACGGCGTGGTCCGCCGCGCCAGTCTGGTCGAACGGATCGACGGACGAGACATTCCCCATCTCGCCCTGGCCGCGGAGCGCGTGGCCCAGGGTCTTTCGCACCCAATCCCGCCCCCGGCGGGCCCTGCAGACCATCTGGAGCGGAGCCCCCCCGTTCTGATCCCCTTCAAGGGTCCGCCGGGCCACTTCCCCACCCTGCCGGCCAGCCAGGTCCTTCGGGGCGAGGCCCCGGACGCGTTTCTCCGCGATCGCCACGTCCTGGTTGGCGTCACCGCCAGCGGCCTCGGCGACCGCTACGCCACCCCGCTCAGCCGCTCGGCCGACCTCATGTCCGGCGTGGAGATCATCGGCCACATCCTGGCCGGCGAGCTTCATGGACAAGCTCTCCAGCCCCTGTCGCCGGCCGGCCGCCTCGCCTTCGGCTGGGCGCCCGTCCTCATCATGCTGCTGGCCTTGCGCCGCTTGAAGCCGCAGGCCGTGATGCTTCTGGCGGCGGGCCTCGTGATTCTGGTTCTGGCGTCGAGCCTGCTGCTCATGGTCACGGCCAGACTCTGGGCGCCGCCTTCCGGCGGCCTGCTCAGCCTGGTCCTGCTCATGCCGGTCTGGGCCTGGCGGCGGCTGGCGGCCGCCAGTCGCTATCTCAATCAGGAACTGGAGCGGTTCGCCCAGACCCCCGATCTCCTCACCCCGGTCGCCGCCAGCCGGGGCGGAGACCGCATCTCCCGACAGATGGACGCGCTGGAGACCGCGATCGGCCGCGCCGAGGCCCTGCGCAAGCTCATCTTCGACGCGCTCCAGTCCCTTCCCGATGCGGCCTTCCTCCTGGACCAGGACGGGCGGGTGACCTTCGCCAACAGTCGCGGCCACGACCTCTTGCCCAATGCGATGGGTGCGGACTTCCAGGGCCTTATCGAAGCCTGGCGGCGCCCCGACTCTGAGACCGAGGAAGACGGCGAGACCGTGGAGCGCCACGCCCCTGACGGACGGATCTTCCAGATCGACACCCGACCGCTCACCGAGGCCGCAGGGCCGGCGCGCCACCTCGTTCGACTGGTCGACATCACCCCCTTGCGAGCGGCCGCCGCCCAACGCGAGCGGGTGGTCCAGTTGCTCACCCACGACATGCGCTCGCCGCAGGTCTCGATCCTCGCCCTCCTGCGAACTCATCCGGACCTGGCCACTCTGCCCGTGGCGCAGCGGATCGAGACCTATGCCAACCAGACCCTCGCCCTGGCCGACAGCTTCGTTCAGCTGGCTCGCGCCGAAGCCGACGAAATGGATCTTGAGCCCCTCGACCTCGGGGACCTTCTCACCGAGGTCGCCGACGAACTCTGGCCTCAGGCCCAGGCTCGAGGTCTGCGCATCCTGGTCGAGACGCCGGAAGCCGCCCCGATCACCGGCGATCGCACCCTGCTCTCCCGCGCCCTGGCCAACCTCTTGGGCAATGCGCTCAAGCACTCGCCGGACGGTCAGCCGGTGGAGGCCAGCGTCAGGGTCGAGGGGGAAACCGTAGTCTGCGAGATCGCCGATCGCGGGCCGGGCCTTCCGGTCCAGGCCCTGGAGCGAATCTTCCAGCCTTTCCAGAGGCTCCCCGAAACAGGAACGACCGCGGGCGGTTCAGGTCTTGGCCTGGTGATCGTGGCCGAGGTGGCCCGGCGGCACGGGGGCGCCGCGGGGGCCGCCCAGCGCCCGGGCGGCGGGGCGGTGTTCAGTCTGAGCCTTCCGAGGGCCGCAGGGCCGCCG
>NZ_DAIMHV010000129.1:0-7472 GCF_036723115.1 Phenylobacterium sp.
CCCGCAGGCCCAGCCCCGCCAGGGCCGACGCCAGGCTCACCGAGACGGTGGACTTGCCCACCCCGCCCTTGCCGCTGGCCACCGCGATGACGCGCCGCACATGGGGCGGACGTTCGGCGCCGGCGGGCGGTGCGGGCTCGGCCTGGGGATCGGCCGAAAGGCGCGCGCCCCGGCGCACCCGCGTCACGCCGGGCGCCGGGGGGGTCTCTTCCGGCGGGGCGACAGGGCGCGCCGCAGCCGGCGGCGGCGGCTGGGCCGGCGCGCCCAGGGGCTCGGCGTTGGTCAGCACCACCTGGGCCCGCTCCACGCCGGGCAAGGCCTTGAGGATGGCCTCGGCCTGGGCGCGCACCGGTTCATAGACGTCCAACTGGTCGCCGGGGGCCTCGATCATGAAGCCGGCCCGCCCCGGCCGCAGCACCAGGCCCTGCACCAGACCCGCCTGCGCCAGGCCCTGGCCGGTGCGCGGGTCGGTGACGGCGTCCAGGGCGGCCAGAACGGCGGCCCGATCGGGAATTGCGCTGGAGCTCATGTCGGGTTCAGCTTGCTTTGAGGGCTGGGCCGCCTCATATCCGGCTGACAGCGCCGGTTTACAAGTCCGCCCTCAGCGGACCGAACATGGCGGCCGCGCCGACTACGCCGAGACTTAAATTACGTCCCCGACGACGCGACCCTAGAAAGACGACGCACAGAACGAATGCCCTGGAACGATAATGTGAACCCCGGCCCCTGGGGGAACCCCCCGCCGCAAGGCGGCGGATCCGGAGGCCCTGGCGGCCCTGGCGGACCCCGCAGACCTGGTCCCGGCGGCCCCCGCGGACCGCAGCCTGACCTGAACGTCCTGCTGGAACGCCTCATGGCGCGTCTGCGCCACTTCTTCGGCGGCCCGGGCGGCGACGGGGTGAAGCCCGGCGCCGTGGCTGCGGTGGTGGGCGTGGCCTTCGGCCTCTGGGCGCTGTCGGGCCTCTATCTCGTCCAGCCCAATGAACAGGCCGTGGTGACCACCTTCGGCGCCTATTCGCGCTCGGCCGGCCCCGGCCTCAACTATCACCTGCCCGCCCCCATCGAGCGGGTGGAGAAGGTGCCCGTCACCAGCCTGAACCGCATCGATGTGGGCGGCACCCGCGAACAGCCCCAGTCCCAGGAAAGCCTGATGCTGACCGGGGATGAGAACATCGTCGACCTGAAGTTCAGCGTCACCTGGCGCGTGGCCGACGCTGCGCGCTTCATCTTCACCATCAGCAATCCCGAAGGCTCGGTGCGCGCCGTGGCCGAAAGCGCCATGCGCGAAGTGGTGGGCCGCTCGCCGCTGGACTACATCCTCACCCGCGGCCGCGGCGAGGTGCAGGCCGAAGCCGCCGCCCTGATGCAGCAGACCCTGGATTCCTGGGGCGCCGGCGTCAGCGTGGTGGAAGTCCAGATCCGCAACGCCGACCCGCCGGCCGAAGTGATCGCGGCCTTCCGCGACGTCTTCAACGCCAGCCAGGACGCCGAGTCCGCCGAGAACGAGGCCAACGCCTACCGTAACCGCGTGGTCAACGAGGCCCGCGGTGACGCCGCCCGCATCACCCAGGCCGCCGAGGCCTATCGTGAGCAGGCGGTCCGGGAAGCCACCGGTGAGGCCTCGCGCTTCGACCAGATCTATGCCGAATACCGCAGCGCGCCTGCGGTGACCCGTGAGCGTCTCTATATCGAGACCATGCAGCGGGTGCTGCGCAACTCCAACAAGGTGATCGTGGACTCCAACGGGGCCACCGCGCCGATCATCCTGCCGCCGGATGTCTTCCGTCCGCGCAGCGGACCGGGCGCGGCCGCCAGCCCCTCCCCCGTGCCCGTCCCGTCCACCGGCGCCAGCGCGCCCGCCGGGAGCAGCTCGCAATGAACCAGAAGTACATCCCCTATCTGATCGGCGCCTTCGTCCTCCTGGTGGTGCTGGCCAACACCTTCTTCGTGGTGGAACAGCGCGAACAGGCCATCGTGGTGCGCCTGGGCGATCCCGTCCGGGTGATCAACGCCGGCCCGCAGTCCACCGCCGGCCTGAAGATGAAGGTCCCGTTCCTCGAACAGGTGCTGACCTTCGACAAGCGCAACATCGCGCTCGAAACCGAAGAGGAAGAGGTCATCGCCGCCGACCAGGAACGCCTGGTGGTGGACGCCTTCATCCGCTACCGGATCAACGATCCCCTGCAGTACTACCGCACCCTGCGCGACGACCGGATCGCCGAGGACCGCATCCAGCGGCTGGTGAACTCGTCCCTTCGTCAGGTGCTGGGCTCGGCGCGGTCTTCCGACATCATTTCGGGCGAGCGCAGCGGCGTCATGCAGCGGACCTTGGCCGATGTGCGCGCCCGGGCCACCTCCTCGCGCTTTGGCATCGAGGTGATCGACGTGCGCATCCGCCGCGCCGACCTGCCGCAGGAAAACATGGCCGCCACCTATCGCCGGATGGAGACGGCCCGCCAGCAGCAGGCCGCGCAGATCCGCGCCATCGGTGAACAGCGCAAGCGGGAGATCATCGCCGAGGCTGACCGGGACGTGACCATCACCCTGGCCACCGCCCAGGAAACCGCCGATCGCACCCGAGGCGAAGGCGACGCCCAGCGGACGCGCATCTACGCCCAGAGCTTCGGGCGCGACGCCAGCTTCGCCTCGTTCTACCGCTCAATGCAGGCCTATGAGGACGCCATCGGCCAGGGCGACGCCACCATGGTGCTCTCCCCCGACAGCCAGTTCTTCCGCTATTTCGAGCGCGGCCCCGCGGCCCGCTGAGCCGATTCGCACCGCCTATGGCGTTGCGCGATCATGGCCCCCGGCCCGCAAGGGTTCGGGGGTCTTTTCGTGTAAGAGCGCGTTCCGATAAGTGGGAACCGGTTATCGGAACGAAACGCGCTCAAGTCTTTGAGGTTAGAGCCTGATTCAACGATCAGACGGTTTCGTCTGATCGCATCAGGCTCTAGCGGCGCACCATCACCGAGAGCAGGTCGCGCACCTCGTGCAGGTCCTGGGCGATGCGCACGCACAGGGCGTGCATCTCGTCGGTGGGGGCCAGCATGTCCGGGACCATGATGGTCATCATCCCCGCCGCCGCCGCGGCGCGGACGCCGTTGAGGCTGTCCTCCAGGGCGATGCAGTCCCGCGGATCCATGCCCAGCGCCTGGGCCGCCTTCAGATAGGGCTCGGGATGGGGCTTGCCCTGGGTGACGCTCTCGGCGGTGATGAAGGCGTCGAAGCGGTCCAGCAGGCCGGCATGACCCAGATGGGTCTCCACCGAGGTCATGCGCGACGAGGTGGCCACCGCCCGAGGGGCGCCCACGGCGTCCAGGTGGTCGAGCATCTCGATCACCCCGGTCTTCAAGGCGACGCCGGCCTTGTGCGCCTCGACGAACCGGGCCCGCACGTCAGCCACATAGGCGTCCAGGGCGAAGCCCGGCCCGAAGTGCTCCACCAGGATCCCGTCGCTCTGGGCGTGGGTCAGGCCGACCATGCTCTGGAAGACGGGAAAGGGCATGTCGCGCCCGATGGCGCGGGCGGCCTCGTCCATGGCCTTGAGCATCAGCCGCTCGGTGTCGATCAGCAGGCCGTCCATGTCGAAGACCACGGCGGCGCAGGGGCGAGGAAGGGTCATGCTCCGGCTCTTAGGGCACGGGGCGGCCGAAGCGAAATCACAGCCCGCTTCAGTCGGTGACAAAGTCCTCGGCGCGGTAGCCCTGGAAGTAGAGCAGAGCCGTGAGGTCGGCGTGATCCACCTTGGCGTGGGCCTGGGCGGCCACCACCGGCTTGGCGCGATAGGCCACGCCGAGGCCCGCGGCCTCGATCATGGCCAGGTCGTTGGCGCCGTCGCCCACGGCCAGGGCCGCGGACGGGTCGGTTCCCAGGGCGGCGGTCTCCTCCCGCAGGGCGGCGAGCTTGGCCTCGCGGCCGAGGATGGGCTCGCCCACCTCCCCGGCGAGCACGTCGCCGGCCTCGATCAGGCGGTTGGCCCGCTCGGCATGGAAGCCTGCCGCCTGGGCCACCCGGGCGGTGAAGAAGCCGAAGCCCCCCGACACCAGCACGCAGCGCGCCCCGTGGGCGGCCATGGTGCGGACCAGCGTCCGCGCCCCGGGATTGAGGCGCACCCGTTCCTCATAGGCCCGCTCCAGATCGCTGAGCGGCAGGCCCTTGAGCATGGCCACCCGCTCGCGAAGGGCGCCTTCGAAGTCCAGCTCGCCGCGCATGGCCCGCTCGGTGATCTCGGAGACCTGCGCCTTGACGCCAGCGAAGTCGGCCAGCTCGTCGATGCACTCGCAGCCGATGATGGTGGAATCCATGTCGGCGATCAGCAGCGCCCGACGCCGCCCGGCCCACGGCTGGACGCAGGCGTCCACCGGCAGGTCCGAGAGCGCCCGGGCCACGGCTTCGCGCACCGGCGCCAGGGCCTGGGCCTCCACCAGCACCTCCAGGGCGCCGGGGCCCAATGGCCGGGGTTCCTTGACGCGGGCCTGCGCGCCTGCGAGCGCTGAGGTGAGTTGGGCAAGCGCTGCGGCGGCGGCCGGGGCCTGCGGGCTGACGAGGGTGAGAGCAAGTTCCATGGAGCCCCGCATCTGGCTGATCGGCGGGCCGACCGCAAGCGGCAAGAGCGCGCTGGCCCTGCGGCTGGCCCAGGCCCGCGGCGGCGAGATCATCAACGCCGACTCCATGCAGCTCTATGGCGACCTGTCGGTGCTGACCGCCCGGCCCAGCCCGGAAGAGACCTCGCTGGCGCCGCATCACCTGTTCGGCGTGGCCGATGCGGCCGAGGCCTGGTCGGTGGGCCGTTGGCTGCGCGCCGTCCTGCCCCTGCTCGCCGAGATCCAAGGCCGGGGGCGGACGGCGATCCTGGTGGGGGGCACGGGCCTCTATTTCCGCGCCCTGACCCAGGGCCTGGCGGAGATTCCCCAGGCCTCGGCGGCCCAGCGTCAGGCGGCGGCGGCGGCCTATGAGGCGTTGGGCGAGGCGGGCTTCCGGGCCGAACTCGCCCGGTTCGACCCCGCCGCCGCGCAGCGGATCGCGCCGGGCGATCGCCAGCGGCTTACCCGGGCCTGGGAGGTTCACGCCGCCGCGGGCGAGGCCTTGAGCGACCTGCAGGCCAGGACCGCCCCGCCCATCGCCGCCGGGGCCTGGCGCGGCGTCGTGCTCGATCCGCCACGTGAGGCCCTCTATGCGCGCTGCGACCGGAGGCTCTGCGCCATGTTCGAGGGCGGCGCCCTGGACGAGGCCGAGCCGCTTCTGGCCCGAGGTCTCGACCCGGACCTGCCGGCCATGAAGGCCCTGGGCCTGCGGGAAATCGCCGCCCTGCGGCGCGGCGAGCTCAGCCGTGAGGCCGCCCTGGCCGCCGCCCAGCAGGAAACCCGCAGATACGCCAAGCGTCAGGCCACCTGGTTCCGCAACCAGACGCCCGACTGGGGTCGGATCACCGCCGCCGACGCCGAGGGGCAGTGGGAGCAATTTCTTGCCTTGAGCCCGCCTTGACGGGCGCAGGCGCGCATGCGATGAGCGCTCAAACCACTTATTGGAGAACGCGCGTGCGCGAGCTTCTCGTAATCCCCGGGCGACCTTCGACGAACTGATCTTCGGATCAGCGCGAACAAGGTCGCTTGCACCAGGCCCCCGAGAGGGCCTTTTTTATTGCCCTGAAGGCCAGCCCCAGAAGGCCCCCCATGACCGCCCACCAGACCATCACCGCCACCTCTTCCGACACCGAGACCCTGACGGGCGCCGAGATCGTCGTGCGTTCGCTGCTCGACCAGGGGGTGGAAGTGCTGTTCGGCTATCCGGGCGGGGCGGTGCTGCCCATCTATGACGCCCTGTTCGCCGAGCCGCGCCTGCGCCACATCCTGGTCCGGCACGAACAGGGGGCCACCCACGCCGCCGAGGGCTATGCCCGGTCCACCGGCAAGCCGGGCGTCGTCCTGGTCACCTCAGGCCCCGGCGCCACCAACGCCATCACCGGCATCGTCGACGCCCTGATGGACTCCATTCCCATGGTGGTCATCACCGGCCAGGTGGCCACCCACCTGATCGGCACCGACGCCTTCCAGGAGTGCGATACGATCGGCATCACCCGCTCGATCACCAAGCACAACTATCTGGTCAAGAAGGTGGAAGACCTGCCGCGCATCATGCACGAGGCCTTCCATATCGCCACCTCCGGGCGGCCCGGCCCCGTGGTCATCGACATCCCCAAGGACGTGCAGTTCGGCAAGGCGGCCTATCAGGGACCGCAGGCCGTCACCCACGCCCATGACTACCGCCCGCAGGTCAAGGGCGACGCCGGCCGCATCGCCGAGGCCGTCACCCTGATCGCCCAGGCCCGCCGGCCGATCCTCTATACCGGCGGCGGCGTCATCAACGCCGGTCCCCGGGCGGCCGAACTGCTGCGGGAATTCGCCGAACTGACCGGCGCGCCGGTGACATCCACCCTCATGGGCCTGGGCGCCTTCCCGGCCTCCGACACCAAGTGGCTGGGCATGCTGGGCATGCACGGCAGCTATGAAGCCAACCACGCCATGCACGACTGCGACGTCATGGTCGCGCTTGGCGCGCGCTTCGATGACCGGGTCACCGGGCGGCTGGACGCCTTCGCCCCCACCTCGCGCAAGATCCACGTGGACATCGACGCCTCGTCCATCGGCAAGAATGTCCGCTGCGACGTGGGCATTGTCGGCGACGCCGCCAGCGTGCTGGAGGACATGATCGCGGCCTGGAAGGCCATGCGCCTGTCGGTGGATCAGGCTGCGCTCGGCGAATGGTGGCGCCAGATCGACGGCTGGCGCGCCCGCCGCTGCTTCGCCTACACGCCCGATTCCAAGCTGATCAAGCCGCAGCACGCCATCGAGCGGCTCTACCATCACGCCAAGGACAAGGACGTTTACGTCACCACCGAGGTCGGCCAGCACCAGATGTGGGCGGCGCAGTATTTCCACTTCAACGAGCCCAACCGCTGGATGACCTCCGGCGGCCTGGGCACCATGGGCTATGGCCTGCCCGCCGCCGTGGGCGTGCAGATCGCCCATCCGGACTCGCTGGTCATCGACATCGCCGGCGACGCCAGCGTGCAGATGACCATGCAGGAGATGGCCACCGCCATCCAATACGACCTGCCTATCAAGATCTTCATCCTGAACAACGAGTGGATGGGCATGGTCCGCCAATGGCAGCAGCTGCTGCACGGGGAGCGCTATTCCCACTCCTATTCCGAAAGCCTGCCGGACTTCGTGAAGATGGCCGAGGCCTTCGGCTGCGTGGGTCTGCGGGCCGAGCACCCCGATGAGCTGGACGACAAGATCGCCGAGATGATCGCCGTGCGCCGTCCGGTGCTGTTCGACTGCCGGGTGACCAAGGAAGAGAACTGCTTCCCCATGATCCCCTCGGGCAAGGCGCACAACGAGATGATCCTGGCCCAGGAAGCCCGCGACCTCGGCTCCATCATCGACGATGCGGGCAAGCGTCTGGTCTAG
>NZ_DAIMHV010000130.1:0-7465 GCF_036723115.1 Phenylobacterium sp.
GCGGGGGCGGCGGCGGCGGAGCAGCGGCCGGCGCCGAGAAGGCGTAGCGCAGACCCACGGTCACCGACTGGTCGCTGTACTGGCCGGTGAAGACGCCCGGCTGCAGGTTGGCGCTGCCCGCCGAGGCGAAGTCCAGATCCGTGCCGCCCAGATAGCGGTAGGTCAGGTCGACGTTCAGGCGCTCGCTGGCCTGCCAGGCGAGACCGGCCAGGACCTGATAGGCCAGGGCGGTGTCGTCGTCGTCGATCCGGAGGTTCTGGATGGCGGGGTTGGTGGCGCTCAGGGTCCCCGGAACGTTGGAGAACTGACCGGCCACGTCCATGCGGACGTGATTGATGCCGACGCCGGCGCCGATGAACGGATTGATGGCCGCGCCCGGAGCGAAGTCATAAATGACATTGCCCATCAGGGTCCAGGCTTCGATGTCGCCGGTGGGCGAACCGCAGGTGGACGCCGTGGCCGTGCGCACCACGCCGGGGGTGCAGAGACCCAGGATGGCGTTGTTGGCGCCGCCGCGAACCGAGCTGATGTCGCCGGGGCGATAGCCGCCCTCGAGCTCCACGCGCCAGTTCGGGTTCAGACGGTAGCCCAGACGGGCGAAGCCGGCCCAGTCGTCGTCCTGGTTGAAGTTCCAGGTGTAGAGGGAGCCGCCCGGGGCGGTGTTCGAGGAGTCAGCGTCGAAGCTGTCCGGCCAGTGATAGCCGAGGTCCATCGCCCCGTACCAGCCGCTGTCTTGCGCAGAAGCGCCGGACGCGGCGAACACCGCGGCCATGGCGGCGCCCGCCAGGAGTTTAAATTTCATATTTGAGCCCTCTCATGCCCTCTGCTGCGGCCAAATGACCCAGCAGCGTTTATATCAAGACCAAACGGTTACGAAAGTGGCGCCCAGGCAACACTCATGCGTAATCACCGGCCAATTGGTGGAATTTGCGAGAACTTCTAGGTCGACCCCTCCCCTATTGACCCTCGACCGAGGCATTCGCCCCCAAGGTGGACGGGGAAGAGTCTCTCGCCGCTCTTTCCCACACCGGTCGATAATCTTCTACCCACTCGCTGCGGCGGGTCCCTAGGACCTTCGCAACGTCATGTCGGTCGCGGAGCTGCCTCCAGGCGCCCCGACATCGGCCACTCAACGCCGTCACAAGGCCCAGGTTCCCCAGGTTAGGCGCGCGCCGCCATTTTTTTTTCGCGCGTGGGCGGACGGCCAGGGCGGCCTGGACGATGAGGGTCGCTCCGGCGGCGGCCCGCGCCAAACGGAATCACCTGCAGGTGGAGCGCCTCACCGTCGCTCCCGGGTGCGGCGCAGGCGGCCCCCCAGGGCGTCGGGCCGGTTGAGTTCACGCCGGAATTCGTCACGCCGTTCGTGGATGGAGGCGATCACCAGCCCCATGGGCGCGCCGATCTCCACCAGCACCGTCTCGGAAAGCTGCAGGCTGGCCTCCACCGTCTCGGGCACGGCGTCGGTGACGCCGAGGTCGTAGAGCCGCTTGGCGTGCCGGGCGTCCCGCGCCCGGGCCACGATGGTCAGGTCCGGCCTCTCCTGCCGCGCCACGGCGACCACCGATTCCACCCCTTCCGGATCATCCATGGTCACCACCAGGGCGCCCACCTCCGCCAGACCGCATCGCCGCAGGAACTCCCCCCGGGCGGCGTCGCCGAAGAAGCAGTTGCGGCCCGCCCGCCGGGCCTGGTCCACCAGCCGGGCGTCCCGCTCGGCGGCCACCCAGCTCACCTCGTGGCGCGACAGCATGTCCCCCACCAGCTGGCCCACGCGGCCATAGCCCACCACCAGCACCCGCGGCGCGGCCAGGTCCGGCGCGGCGGCGGGCCGCTCCTGAGGGCTCGGCGGCGGTTCTCGCCCGGCCAGCCTCTGACCCAACCAGGCGAGCAGGGGCACGAAGGCCATGGTCAGGGTCGCGGCGACCACCACCATCTGGCCGACACCCGTGGGCACGACGCCCAGCCCCATGGCCTGGTCGAGGATGACGAAGGCGAACTCCCCGCCCGCAGCCAGGGGCAGGGCGATCTCGGCGGCGGCGGGGACCGGGAAGCGCATCAGCCGGGCGAGCAGGAAGAGAACAGCCCCCTTGACCAACACCAGGGCGAGGGCGAGGCCCAGCACCTCCACCGGCCGCGCCGCCAGCAGGGAGAGGTTGAGGCCGATGCCGACGGAGAGAAAGAAAAGGCCGAGCAGGAGGCCCTTGAACGGCTCGATGGTCACCTCGACCTGGTGGCGGAACTCGGTCTCGGCCAGCAGCAGCCCGGCCACGAAGGCGCCAAGCGCCATGGACAGGCCCGTGAGGGCGCTGATCATGCCCGCCCCGATGACCACCAGCAGGGAGGCGGCCATGAAAAGCTCCTCGCTCTTGGCGCGGGCCACAGAGCGCAGGAGGGGCCGCAGGAGCAGTCGGCCGACCAGGACGATCCCCACGAGGCCGGCCATGGCCGGGGCGAAGGCCAGAAGGTGGCGGGGGGAGAGGTCCTCGCCGCCGCTGGCCCCCAGCATGGCCAGGGTGACCAGGATCGGCGCCACCGCCAGGTCCTGGAACAGCAGCACCGAAAAGGTGGCGCGCCCGGCGTTGGAGTGCTGCCGACGCTGCTCGATGAGCACCGGCATGACGATGGCGGTGGACGACAGGGCCAGGGCCGCGCCGATCGCCAGCGCCGAGACCGGCGGCAGGCCCAGCAGGAGGGCGACGCCGGCGATGGCCACCAGGCTGACCCCCACCTGGGCGGCGCCCAGGCCGAAGACCATGCGCCGCATGAGGCGCAACCGCTCCCACGACAGCTCAAGCCCGATCATGAACAGGAGGAAGACCACCCCCAGCTCAGCGAGCTGGGCGATCTCCTCAGGATCGCCGACCGTGAAATAGGCGATCCAGGGCGCGAACTCCGCAAGGGCGCCCAGGCCGAACGGTCCCAGGGCCACGCCGGCCAGCAGGAAGCCCAGGATCGGACTGATCCGCCAGCGGCGGAACAGCGGCACGATGACGCCCGCCGTCGCCAGAAAGAGCACAATGTCCTTGTAGCCCTCGGCCGACCCGTGTGCGTCCATCGACTCCCCCGCAAACCCCGCCGAGACCCTAGGACAAGGCGAGCCCCCGCGCGAGGGGCGAGCCTGCGCGGCGCCGTTGACTTGGAAGGGGTCGCTCTCCTTTATGCGCCCATATTTTAGATATGGGAGGATGCCCGATGGAGGTTTGGAATTATGCCAACCTGTGGGAGGCGGTCGCGGCCGCAACGCCGGATCGTCCGGCTCTGATCCACGGCGAGCGGGTGATCAACTGGGGCGAATTCGACGCCCGCGCCAATGCGCTGGCCCGGGGGCTGGTGGCGGCGGGCCTGAGCCATCAGTCCAAGGTGGCCGCCTATCTTTATAACGCGCCGGAATACATCGAGACCTACTACGCGGCCTTCAAGGCGGGCCTGGCGCCGTTCAACACCAACTATCGCTACAGCGGCGACGAGCTGGTCTATCTGTTCGACAACGCCGACGCCGAGGCTGTCGTCTTCCACGCCTCCTTCGCCGAGACCGCGGCCTCGGTCCGCGGACGCCTGCCCAAGGTGAAGATCTGGGTCGCCGTCCCCGAAGAGGGCCATCCGGTCCCCGACTGGGCGGTGAGCTATGACGACCTGGCCGCCGGCGACCCGTCGGCCTTCCAGGCGCCCTGGGGACGTTCGGCCGACGATCTGCTGCTGATGTACACGGGCGGCACCACCGGCATGCCCAAGGGCGTGATGTGGCGCCAGGAGGACCTGTTCAAGGGTCTCGGCGGCGGCGCCAACCTGCTGCTCGGCCTGCCCCCCCTGGAAACCTGCGCCGAGGCCGGCGAACGGGCCCGCGCCAATGCGGCGGCCGGCGCCGAGCAGTCCATCACCATTCCCGTGGCGCCCCTGATGCACGCCACCGGCCAGTTCATCTCCTTCGGCCAGCTGGTGGGCGGCGGCGCCGTCGCCACCCTGCCCTCGCGCAAGTTCGATCCCGCGACCCTGTTCGACGAGGTGGAGCGCCTGGGCGTCAGCGGGCTGATTATCGTGGGCCTGGCCTTCGCCGCGCCCATGCTCGAATGCCTGGAGGCCCATCCCGGCCGCTGGACCATGCCCAGCCTGAAGCGGATCGTCTCTTCGGGCACCATGTGGTCGGCGGAGAACAAGCAGGGTCTGCTGAAGCACCTGCCGCACATCATGCTCATGGACAGCCTGGGCTCATCCGAGGCCCTGGGGCTGGCCTCCTCGGCTTCGGGCGGCGGCGTCTCGGCGGCCACCGCCAAGTTCACCGCGGGTCCCAATGCGGCGGTGTTCACCGAAGACGGCCGGCGGGTGGCCGCAGGTTCGGGCGAGCGCGGCCTGGTGGCCGTGGGCGGCCACACCCCCCTCGGCTACTACAAGGACGAGGAAAAGACCGCCAAGACCTTCCGGATCTTCGAAGGCAAGCGCTGGTCGGTGCCCGGCGACTGGGCCACGGTGGAGGCCGATGGCAACATCACCCTCCTGGGCCGCGGCAGTCAGGTAATCAACACCGGCGGCGAGAAGGTCTTCCCCGAGGAAGTCGAAGAGGCGCTCAAGCGGTTCGCCGGCGTGCGCGACGCCGCCGTGGTCGGCCTGCCCGACCCGCGGTTCGGCGAGCGCATCTGCGCGGTGGTCGACTTCCAGGGCGACACCCCCCCGAGCCTCGCCGACCTGCAGGCGCATGTGAAAAGTCTGCTGGCGGACTACAAGGTCCCCCGCGAACTGGTCCTGGCCGAGGTGGTTCGGGCGCCCAACGGCAAGCTCGACTACAAGGGCGTCCGCGCCCAGGCCCAGGCCGCCCTTGGGGTCAAGGCCTAACAAAATTGTAATGAGCCTTCGAAGGCTGGGGCGGGGCATGGTCGCGCCATCCCAGACCTTTGAAGGCTGATGACCCTATGAAATCCCTCTGGTTCGGCGCCGCTGCGGCGGCCGCCCTGCTTTCCGCCGCCCTGCCCGCGGCCGCTCAATCGGCGCCTGGCGACCGCCAGCTGCACATGTTCCACCTCCATGCCGATGAGGCCGGCGAGTCCCATGGCGGCGCCCAGCGCATGGGCGCCTGGGGCTTCGACCTGGACGGCATGAACCGGACGATCCGTCCGGGCGACGACTTCTTCGCCTATGCCAACGGCGCTTATGTGGACGCCCTGGAAATCCCCGCCGACCGCTCGCGCTTCGGCGTGTTCGACGCGCTCAACGAGCTTTCCATCGACCGGATGCACGCCGTTCTGGAGCGTTCCGCCGCAGATCCGCAGGCCCAGGGCGACACCCGGCTGATCGCCGACTTCTATCGCAGCTACATGGACCAGGCCCGCGCCGAGGCCCTGGGAGCTGAGCCCCTGGCGGCCGATCTCGCCGCCGTGCGCCAGACCACCGACCACGCGTCCCTGGCCCGGCTGATGGGCCAGAACATGAAGGGCTTCGGCGGCTCATTCTTCTCGGCCTATGTGTATGACGACGCCAAGTCGCCGGATCGCTACACGGTCTATTTCGGCCAGGCCGGCCTGGGCATGCCCGATCGCGACTATTATCTGGAAGAGCGCTTCTCCGCCCAGAAGGAGAAGTACCAGGCCTATGTGGCCCAGCTTCTGTCCCTGGTGGGCTGGCCCGAGCCTGAGGCCCGGGCCGCCGACATCCTGGCCATGGAGACCAGGATCGCTCAGGTCTCCTGGACCCGCGCCGAACGCCGCGACGACGACAAGACCTACAATCCCTACACCCTGGCCGAACTGCAGGCCTTCGCGCCGGCCTTCCCCTGGCAGGCTTTCGCCGAAGGCGCCGACCTTGGCGGCGTCCCGAAGATCGTGGCCTCGGAGAACACCGCCTTCCCCAAGATCGCGGAAATCTTCCAGGAGACGCCCGTGGAGGTTCACCAGGCCTGGGCCGCCTACACCCTGGCCGACCAGGCGGCCCCCTATCTCTCCAACGCCTTCGTCCAGGCCCATCACGAGTTCCGGGAAAAGACCCTGTCGGGCCAGCCGGAACAACGCCCCCGCTGGAAGCGGGCGGTGAGCGCTGTGGACAGCAATGTGGGCGAGGCCCTGGGGCGGCTCTATGTGGCCGAGTACTTCCCGCCCGAGAGCAAGGCCAAGATGGACGCCCTGGTGGCCGACGTGAAGACGGCCATGCGCGGCCGGATCGAGCGTCTGACCTGGATGGGCGATGAAACCAAGGCCAAGGCCCTGGAGAAGCTCTCCAAGTTCACCGTCAAGATCGGCTATCCCGAGGAATGGCGCGACTATGGCGGCCTGGAGATCCGGGCCGACGACCTCTATGGCAATATCGAGCGGGCCGCGGCCTTCGACTGGGCCTTCCGCGTGGGCCGACTGGACCAGCCGGTGGACCCCAACGAGTGGGGTATGACCCCGCCCACGGTGAACGCCTATTACAGCCCCACCAAGAACCAGATCGTCTTCCCGGCCGCCATCCTGCAGCCGCCCTTCTTCGATCCCGAGGCGGATCCGGCCATCAACTATGGCGCCATCGGCGGGGTGATCGGTCACGAGATCACCCATGGCTTCGACGACCAGGGGCGCAAGTCCGACGGCGACGGGCGGCTGGCCGATTGGTGGACCGCGCAGGACGCCGAGCGGTTCATGGAGCAGGCCCGCAAGCTGGGCGCCCAGTATTCGGCCATCGAGCCCCTGCCGGGCCTGCGGATCAATGGCGACCTCTCCATGGGCGAGAACATCGCCGACCTGGGGGGCCTGCTGCTGGGGCTGGACGCCTATCGCCTGTCCCTGCAGGGCCAGGAGGCGCCGGTCATCGACGGCTTCTCCGGCGAACAGCGGGTCTTCCTGGGCTGGGCCCAGGTGTGGCGGGGCAAGTACCGCGAGGACGCCCTTCGCCGGCAGCTGGTCACGGGCCCCCATTCCCCCGGCGAGTACCGGGTCAATGTCCCGATCACCAATATCGACGCCTGGTACGAGGCCTACGAGGTGCAGCCGGAGAACCGGATGTACGTGGCGCCGGACGACCGCGTCCGCATCTGGTAGGCGGCCATCACCATGAGGCCCTGGAGCGCGCCGGAAACCCCGGCGCGCTTTTTTTGACTCTTTCGCCAGTTTTTTGACGGGTGCGCAAAGAAAAAGCCCGCTGCGGGGGATAATCGCAGCGGGCCGGTTCTTTGATCGAGCTGTCGCTCTGTTTTTAGAGGGCGTTTCCTCCCCGAAACGCCGGAGACTTCAGACTTGTGTCGCCGTCATGTCTCTCGCCTGATGACAAAACGGCAATTCCCCGTGGGAGTCAATGCGCCAATTCGGCGTTTCCGGCGGAAAAGGCGATCACTCTCGCGAGAGCAACCGCTTGGACACCCTGGGATTGCGTTATTTTTGACTCACTTATCAATTTTTGACAGGGCGGCCTGAAGCGCGGCCATTCCGGGCGATTCCGTTTCAAACAGGAAATCCGGCCGCGTCGCCGCCACGGGTCCCAGCCCCGCCCCCGCCAGGGCCAGCCC
>NZ_DAIMHV010000131.1:0-7436 GCF_036723115.1 Phenylobacterium sp.
TCCTCGATGCCGCCCATGGCGGTGACGGCGTCGCCCACCACCACGCCGGCCTTTTCCGCGTCGCCCCGGGCCGCGCCCACCACGCGGGCGGCTTCGCGGGCCCCCTCGGCGCTCTTGCGGCCGGTGGCGGTGACCTCGTCCAGGGCCGCGGCCGTTTCTTCCAGACCCGCCGCCTGCTGTTCGGTGCGCCGGGACAGGGACTCGGCCGCCTGACTGATCTCCCGGGTGCTGGTGTCCATGGTCACCACCGCCTGGGCGATGACCTTCAGGGCGGCCTGCAGCCGTTCAGCGGCGCTGTTGAAGTCGCGCCGCAAGGTTTCGTACTGGGGCGTGAAGGCCTGCTCGATGCGATAGGTCAGGATTCCGCGGGCCAGATGGTCCAGGCCGGCGGCCAGGCCGTCGACCACCTCGCGGCGCTCCTCGTCCACCGACTGCTGAAGCAGCAACCGCTCCTGGCTGGCCGCGGCCTCGGCCTGGCGGGACTGCTCCACCTCGCCGGTGGCCGTTTCGGCCGCGGCGCGCGCCTCATTGGCCCGCTCCACCGCCGCGGCGGATGTGGCGAACATCTGGACGATCTGGACGGCCGCCCAGATCAGCACGCCGGCCTCGATGACCAGGATCACCGCGTGGATCAGCACCCGGGCCACGTCTCCGCCCCCGGGGAAGACCGCCGCCGGCAACAGGAAGGACAGGGTCAGATGGTGCACCGCCACCGCGCCGGCCGCCGCCCCCAGGGTGCGCCAGTCGCAGAAGACGATCAGGGTCGCCAGGGCGGCGAAATAGGCCATGTGCATGTCGATCTGCCAGGCATGGCCGGCATGGGCGGCCACCAGCAGGGAGACCGAGCCCATGAGCAGCACGCCCTGGGCCGGCCGCGCCACGGCGCCGTCGCCCGCCATGCGCCAGAAGGCGGTGCTCGCGAGAGCGATGACCACGGCCGAAACGCCGAGCGCGATCCCCGCCCCGTTGGCCAGGGCCGCGACGCCCACCACGGGGGCCAGCAGCCAGGTGAGGAGGGCGATGACCTTGAGCCCGAAGGCCCGCTGGCCGGCCAGGGTGACGGACTGGGTATTGATCATGACGCGGCGATGTCCGGTGCGTTGGGGGGCGTGCAGGGCCCGGCGAGACCCGGGTCGAGAATGAACCACGCGCCCTGGACCCGCAGGGCCCGCGCGAGGGGCGCGTCCTGATCCGGTCGAGGGCTGGCGATGACGATGAAGGGATAAGCGCCCACCCCGCTGACAGCGCCGGCGGCGTCGGCCGCGGCGATGGCGCGCGGCGCGCTCCACCATGGGGGGAAGACGGCGGCGGCGGGGCCGTCGCCTCGCGGCGCGGCGCCGAAGGCCAGGGCCGGCAGCAGGCTGGCCAGGCAAAGTCCGGCGGCGGGCAACCAGGGCTGGGCCAAGGCGGAGGCTCCTGAAGGTTCAGGATCAGCCTTGCTTCGCGGTCTCTTAATTTCGCCTTACCCAATTCGGGTAGGGGCGGCGAATACGTGGAACAGAATGTCGCAGTTTACCGTCGATAGAAATACAGCAGGCCGCGATCACGGGTTGCGCCCGTTGGTCGCGGCCTGAATGTGCTTTGCGGCGGGGTTGTTTAGAAGACGAAGGCCAGAATGGCGCCGACGACGACAACAAGGCCCACAATATAGATGATCTGATTCATGACATGCTCTCCGATTTGGTCGCGTGCCAGTCCAACGTCCGCTCCCGCGCCCCGGTTCCGCGGGGGTTGAGGCGGCCAGAGGGTAAAGCTTGACCTCGCGCTCGCCACGGCCAAGCTTGGCCCTGCAGATGGAGGAGGCGCCCATGGCCCACAAGTTCGAGATCTACAAGGACAAGGCGGGGGAGTTCCGCGTCCGCTTCAAGTACAACAGCGAGATCATCTTTTCGACCGAGGGCTACAAGTCCAAGGCCTCGGCGCAAAACGCCATTGACAGCATCAAGGCCAATGGTCCGGGCGCGCCCGTGGAAGACAACAGCAGCAACTGAACCGGTCGTCTGCCCCGCACCCGGCAGACAAAAATGGGGCGCGACGTCGCCGTCGCGCCCCGCAAGGAGAGGTCTGAAGACCTCAGGGGATGAGAGAAGGGCGTCAGAAGTTGAAGCGCAGGCCCATCATGTAGCGACGGCCGAAGTTCTCGTTCTCGATGGGGTTGGCGGGAGTGTCGCCATAGCGGACCCCAGCGTCATTGGTCAGGTTCGCCGCGTCAAAGAACCACTCGATATTGTCGTTGAAGCTGTAGCGGATCGACAGGTCCAGCTCTTCGTCGTCGTCCCAGTAGATGTCGCCGTTGGTGACCGGAACCACCTTGCCGTTGAGCACCTGGTACTCGCCCACCGACTGACCCCACTCGGTGCGGAACTGGTAGGCCAGACGGGCCGAGACGCCGTACTTCTCGTAATAGAGCGACACATTGTAGACGAGGTCCGACGACCCCGGCAGCGGGATCTTCCGCTCCGGCACGCCGCCGACCGCCGGCACGGTCACTTCGGAGTCGTTGAGGTTGATATTGCCCTGGAAGCCGAAGCCGGTGGTCCATTCCAGCCAGCGGGGCGGATTCAGGGCGGCGATATAGCTTTCAAAGGGCTGGGAATAGGCCAGCTCCACCCCGGTGATATAGCCGTCGCCGCCGTTGCGCAGGGTGGTGAGCGTGTAGCCCGACCGGTCGACCCCGCCCGAATTCAGGATATCGCGCCCGAACACGTCGGCCTGGTTGAAGAGCACGTCTGTCAGCTGCTTGTGATAGATGCCCGCGGAGATGATGCCGCGGGGCCGCAGGTACCACTCGTAATAGAGATCGACGCCCACGGCCTTTTCGGACTTGGCGTCCGGGTTGCCGCCCGAGATCGTGCCGGCGGCGTCGTTGAACGAGAAGTTGGGCCGCAGATCGTCATAGTCGGGCCGCGAGGCGCCGGTGGTCACGCCCAGGCGGATCTTCATGTCCGGCCGGATGTCCCAGTTGATATGGGCTGACGGGAAGACCAGGGTCTCCTCGCTGGAGACCTGGATCAGGTTGGTCCCCGAATAGGCCTGGGCGTTGTTCTCGGTGCGCTCCACCCGGGCGCCGAACACCACATTGCCCCAGTCGCGGTCCATGCGGCCCATGGCGTAGGCGGCCAGGATCTGCTCCTGGCTCCGGTAGTAGTTGGCCAGGTTGCTGGCGCGGACCAGAACCCCGCGGCGCAGCAGGTCGTTGGCCAGTTCGTCCAGGGCGCTCTTGGAGAAGTAGTTGAACTGATAGCCCAGGGCCTCACCGCCCATATAGGGCTTGGTGTTGCGGATCATGTCATAGGTGAAGTTGACCCCGGCGGCGGTCAGCTGGGCCGCGGTGGCGCCATAGACCACTTCGTTGTGCTTCTTTGTGCGCGCCGAATAGAGGCCGCCGAAACCCAGGGCGAACGGGCCGCCGAGGAATTCGGTGTCGCGGGTGATGTCGAACTTGCCGGTATAGGCGAAGGTCGGGTCGCCGGCGTCGGTGGTGGAGATGGCCGTGCCAGTGGGGACCAGCGGGAAGGCGTCGATGGAATATTGCCGCGCGCCCTTGGAGCGGACGCCGTTGGTCACCACCGTGTTGTAGAGCGCGACAATGTGGGCGTCGTCATTGGTGAAGTCGTAATCCACCGTCGGGCGCAGGGCGATGTCGCTGGGGCTGGCGAAATTGGAGCGGCCCGGCGCATCCATGCCATCCTCGGTCTCGGTGTAGTTCAGCCGCCAGGAGACGCCCCAGCCGTTCCACAGGTGGTCGCCGCCGAGGGTGTTGGTCCAGTTGTACTCCCGCGTCTCCAGCGAATTGAAGTTCGCCGTGATCTGGGTTCCGTACACCGTGCCCTTGTCAGGCGTGTTGATGCAGATATCGGCGAAGCCGGAGGTGGTCTGGGCCGCCGGTGTGGCCGGGCAGGCCGTGGTGGGCGTGTTCACCGACCCGTTGTCAAAGCGGAAGATGTAGTTGTTGCGCAGTTCCTCGTCCGTGTACTCGGTATAGATCGAGCTGGCGAAGATGGTGTTGTTGGCGTCGAATTCGTACTCCACCTTGGCCGTCGCGCCGGTGTTCCCGCGGGTCAGGCGGTAGAGCTTGTTTTCGAATTCCCGCGCCCAGCGGCGGTCCTCCGACCCGGCGCGGCGATCCCGGCCGGCGCCGGCGGTCTGCCAGGGGTCGGTCTCCCAGTTATCGGTCACCATGTTGCGGTGGTACTTGGAGGCTTGCAGCAGCACGCCCAGCCGGTCGTCCATGAAGGTGTTGGAGACCAGCAGGCTGAGATCCACCTCTTCGCCGCCGCCCAGGGCCACATAGCCGATCCCGGCCTTGCCGGCCATGTGCAGGCCGCCGCGCTCCAGGGCGCTCTGGGTGATGATGTTGATGTTCCCGGCCACCGTGTCGCCGGGCATGTTCGGCGTCACGGCCTTCTCGACGATGATCTGGGAGGCCAGGGCCGAGGGGATGTTGTCGAAGCGCGAGGAACGCCCCTCGGGGCTCACCACGCTCACCCCGTCAAAGGACAGGGTGGTCCAGTTGATGCGCGCGCCGCGCAGGTTCACATAGCGGGCCTGGCCCTGGTCGCGCTCAATCGCCACGCCGGGCAGGCGGCCCACGGCGAAGGCGATGTTCTGGTCGGGCAGGCGACCCACGGAGTCGGCGGCCACGACGCTGACCAGCGAGGGCGAGGCCTGCTGGATGGCGATGGCCGCGGCTTCGGAATCGGCGATCGGCCGGCCGGTGACCACCAGTTCACCGACCTCGGCCTCCTGACCCCAGGCGGCGGTGGCGCAGGCGATGGCGGCGAGCGCCGCGCCGCCGAAAAGCGCGCCACGGGCGCGCCGGTTGTAGCTGTGCATGATTGTACCCCCTCTGTCCGGCGCAGGGCCGGCCCGAGCGAGGCCGTTAACAACTATCCGGCGGGCCTATCTTTCGCGGATATTCGAACAATCTGCGAATTTATTGCGTCAGGTGGCCTGGGTTCGCGGAGGGTAAATGTTCCGCCGGCAAATCGTTTTGCAGATGCTTGACGAACACACTGGCCGGCGCGCCGGGCCTGACCGATCGGCTGTTTCCAGCCCAATCTTGACCTGAACGTGCTCGGCCCGCCGCGGACGCAAGCCAGATCCCGGCCGGAAGGGGCTCGGAAGCGGAATGAAATCGGGGAGTTCCTGGTGGAGCCGAGCGGAATCGAACCGCTGACCTCCTCATTGCGAACGAGGCGCTCTACCAACTGAGCTACGGCCCCAGGAAGGCGCGGAGTTAGGCTCGCCGCGGTTTCCTGTCAAGCGGGCGCGGGCGGCCCAGGACCTTGCGCGCCTTGTCAGGCGGGGCGGGGGGCCGCTAGAACCGGCGCAACACGGATCGGGACCCCCATGATCGCCATCATCAATTTCGTCTTCTTCATCCTGTCGACTCTGATCGGCTTGCTGATCTGGGCGATCATCATCAACGCCATCCTCTCCTGGCTGGTGGCCTTTGACGTCATCAACCTGCGCAACCGCTTCGTCTATAATGTCGCCACCTTCCTGGACCGGGTGACCGCGCCGGTGATGCGGCCGGTGCAGCGCTTCATCCCGCCCCTGGGGGGCGTCGATATCAGCCCGATCCTCGTCATCCTGGTGCTGATGGGCACGCGCGACATCCTGCTGCCGGCCCTGCAGGGGGCCCTCATCCGGGCCTTCATCTAAGGGCCGTGGCCCGGCTGGCGGTCCGGCTGACGCCCCGAGGCGGCCGCGAGGCCGCGCAGGGCTGGGGCCTGGACGAGGCCGGGCGCCTCTATCTCAAGGTGCGGGTGGCCGCCGCCCCCGTGGACGGTGCGGCCAACGCCGCCCTGATCTCATTCCTCGCTTCGGCGTTGAAGCGGTCACGCGGCGCCGTGCGTATCGTTTCCGGCGAGACGGCGCGCCTGAAGATGATTGAGATCGAGGATCTGACCGATGATGAGCTTCACCGCGCCTTTGGCCCGCCGCCGGCCGGCTGAGCCCGGCCCCCGCGCTGGGCGCCTGTGGCCTGCCGTGGCGGCGGCTTCGGCTTTGGCCCTGCTGGCCGGCTGCATGGGCGGGCCCTCGGGCAACGCCCAGGTTCCGGAGCCGGCCAAGCCGGTGGAGATCAGCCGCTATGCCGGCCTCTGGTACGAACAGGCCCGCTATGAGGCCAGGTTCCAGGAGGGCTGCGAGGGGGTGACCGCCGAATACACCCTGCGCAGCGACGGCCAGGTCAATGTGGTCAACACCTGCCGCGAAGGCGCGCCTGACGGCCCGGTCAAGGTGGCCGAGGGCCGTGCGGTTCCGGCTGGCGACGGCCTGGGCGCCAAGTTCAAGGTGACCTTCTTCGGCCCGGCCCTGTTCGAGAACTACTGGGTGCTGGACCGGGGCGAGGCCTATGACTGGGCCATCGTCGGCGAGGGGTCCGGGCGTTTCCTGTGGCTGCTCACCCGGGAGGCGGAAATCTCGCCTGCGGCGTTCGAGCGCCTGCGGACGCGGGCGGCCGAGCTGGGTTATGACGTGTCCATGCTGCGCCGGACCCAGCAGCCCCCCGTTCCCGACCCCGGCCAGGAGTAAGCGCCATGACCGCCGTCCGCCTTCGGCTCGCCGCCGCTCTTCTCGCCGCCCTGACGCTCAGCGCCTGCGCGGGCGGCGCCCAGAGGCTGGATGCCGCCGGCGACGTGCACGTCCTGCTCACCGCCATCCGCGACGGGGACCGGGAGACCTTCGACCGCCACGTGGATCGCGCCGCCCTGCAGGCGGAGATCGAAGCGCGCCTGGCCGCCGAGGCCGCCCGCGCCCCCAATGAGGAGGCCCGCGCCCTGGGCGCCCTGCTGGGGCCCAGCCTCGCCCGGGCCGCGGCCCAGCAGCTCGTCCGGCCGGAGGTGTTCCGCTCCGTGGCCGAGCACTACGGCTATGACCGCAGCCAGCCCCTGCCAGGAAGGGTGGCCATCGCCGGCTCGCTCCGGCCCATGGGCGATGGCCGGGTCTGCGCCACGGAAAAGAAGGACGGCCCCTGTCTGCTCGTCTTCACCCAGACCGACGGCGTGTGGCGGTTGTCGGGCTTCGAGGGCGACATCGGCATGCTGCGCCGTTAGAGCGCGTTCCGATAAGTGGGAACCGGTTATCGGATCGAAACGCGCTCGAGTCTTTGAGTTCAGAGCCTGATGCGATCAGACGGTTCCGTCTGATCGCATCAGGCCCTAGCCTAAGCTCCGGCAGGCGCTGGGGAGGTGCAGGCGATGGGCGATCTTTCGGCCTATGAGCGGTTCGAGTTCGACGACGGCCGCTGGTCTCGCCCGGTCTATCGACGCGGTCAGGGTCCCGCCGTCATCGTCATCCACGAAATGCCGGGCCTCCATCCCCTGGTGGTGGACTTCGCCGACAGGATCGTCGCGGCGGGAATGAGCGCCTGGTGCCCCAGCCTGTTCGGAGAGCCGGGCCGGCCGGTCTCCCGAGGCTATCTGATGGGC
>NZ_DAIMHV010000132.1:0-7403 GCF_036723115.1 Phenylobacterium sp.
CCACCGGCCCCGGACGCGGCTCCACCTTCAAGGAAGTTCGCAGAGCGCTTGCATGAGCCCCCTCGCCCGCCTCTCCGGCCTCGCCGCGGCGGGCCTGCTCTTCGCCTGCGCCCCGGCGCCCGCCTCGCTGCCGGCCGCGCCGGTGGCGGCCGGTCCCGGCATCGCCGTCACCGCAATACCGGTCCCGCTCAACCCTGCGCGACCCGATGAGACCCGGCTGGGCGCCTTCACCTATGCCGGCGGCCTGGCCCTCAGCTCCAGCGAGACCGCGCGCTTCCACGGCCTCAGCGATCTCGTGGTGGACGCCGACCAGCAGATCACCGCCATCACCGATGAGGGCGACCTGATCGAGGGCCGGCTGGTCCTGGACGCCGCCGGCCGGCTGACGGGCATGACCGATGTGCGCCTCTCCCCCATGGCGGGCCTGGACGGTCGGCCCCTGCCCAACAAGGCCGCCTCGGACGCCGAGGGACTGGCCGTTCTGCCCGGCGGCGACCGGCTGGTGAGCTTCGAGCACCAGGCGCGGATCTGGCTCTATCCGGCGGCGGGCGGCCCGCCGCGGCCGGCGCCGCAGCCGGAGGTCGATTTCCCGCCCAATGGCGGCATGGAGGCCCTGGCCCACGACCCTGAGCGCGGGGCGGACGCCTATGTGGTGGGGGGCGAGGACTCCGGCGAAACCTGGCTCTGCCGCCTGTCGGCGCCCTGCGTCCCTGGTCCGGCCGTGAACAAGGGACGGGAGTTCGGCCTGGTGGCCCTGCGTCGCCTGCCAGGGGACCAGACGGCCTATCTGCTGCGGGCCTGGGATCCGGCGCGGGGCTCGCGCATCATCCTGACCATCCAGGGGCCTGCAGGCGAGGCCGGGCGGCTGGAACTGGCCAGGCCCTATACGGTGGACAATTTCGAGGGGGTTGATTTCGTCCCGCGCCCGGAGGGCGGCTACCGCATCTATCTGGTGTCGGACGACAACTTCCAGTCCAGCCAGCGCACCCTGCTGCTGGCCTTCGACTGGACGCCCTGAGGCCCGTCATCGGACACGAAGAAAGCCGGGGACACGAAAAAAGCCGGCCCCGAGGGACCGGCTTTTCAACCGTGCGTTCGCAAGGCAGGCGCCTCAGGCGGCGGCCTTGACCTCGGCGAGCTTGGCCTTGACCTGACGCTTGATCTTCAGGGCGCGAGCCGAGAGCTGTTCGTCGCGGGCCTTGACCAGGAAGGCGTCCAGGCCGCCCTTGAAGTCCAGGGTGCGCAGGGCCGCATTGCTGACGCGCAGCCGGAACGACTGACCGAGCGCGTCGGACTGCAGCGTGGCCGGAGACAGGGCCGGCAGGAAGCGGCGCTTGGTCTTGATATTCGAGTGGCTGACATTGTGCCCGACCATCGGACCAACGCCAGTGAGTTCGCAGCGGCGCGACATGGTGTTCAACCTTCGCGTGGAAACCAAATTGGCGGGAGGAGCCCCGCGCAAGAGAGCGGGCGATATAGGCGAAACCTCAAGGCGCCGTCAAGGCGGCCCGCAGCCATTCCCCAGCCAGCCTTCCATAGGCTTCTGTCGCCCCCGCCCTGCGCGCATCTGACTCAGGCCCGGCCGGCGGAGCTGGCTTGTGGTCGTCGGGGCCTCAGCTACAATCCCTGGTATAGAACAAACATCGAAAGGGCCGGAGTCAGCGATTCGGTCCCGATTCGTTTTGTCCACGTTCTGGTTTCCCCAAATCAAGGTCCGGGTCCTGGCTCATGGGGCCGGCGGCAGCCGTTCCAGAAAGGTGCGCAGGTCGTCGGCCGAGCGGTCAGCCAGCTGCTCCATGGGGATGTGCCCCCCTTCGGGATAGACGATCTTCTCAGCTCCGGGGATGGCCTCGGCGAAGCCCGCCGAGCGGGCGGCCGGAATCACCTGATCCAGCGCGCCCACCATGACCAGGGTGGGGGCGGTGATGGCCGCGAAGGTCTCTGGCGTCACCGGCGCGCCGGCGCCCCGCCGCCGGGGATCGGTCAGGATCGCCCGGTGTCCCGGGGCCCGGGCCAGGGCCACATAGCGGTCGATCATCTCCGGCGTGACCATTTCATCATCCCCATAGGCCTGACGCAGGCCCCGCCCGGCCAGGGGGCGAGGATCGAGATTGCGCAGCAGGCTGCGGCCGACGGGGTTTTCCAGCATCTTGAAGACGACAGGCCGGCGATCGGCGCCCTCCCCTTGCGCCTGCGGCCAACCCGCGGCGTTGACCAGCACGAGGCCCCGCGCCTGTTCGGGATGAGCAAGGGCGTAGCGCCAGGCCACGCCCCCGCCCATGGAATTGCCGGCGATGACGAAGGGGGGCAGATCCAGGGCCTGGGCCAACGCGCGCACCACCGCCACCTGACCCTCGGGGCTCGACTGATAGTCCTCCGGCGCGCGGGTCAGGCCATGGCCGGGCAGGTCCAGGCTGACGATCCGGTAGTCCTGTCCCAGCCGCTCCACCCAGGGCTCCCAGGTGTGGAGCGAGGCGGCGAACCCGTGGACCAGGACCAGGGTCGTGGGCGCAGCCGCCGCACCCTCGTCGCGATAATGGACTCTCAAGCCGTCGGGCAGATCGAGATAGCGCGAGGTCGGGCCGCCATAGCGACGCTCCAGGTCCTCATAGGGGATGTCGGGCGCCAGGCAGGCGCTGAGACTGACCAGAAGGGCGGCGGGCGCCAGCCAACGGGCGAGGCGGACAAGCGAGCGGAACACGGTGGGGACCTCACGGCGCAGCGACGCCAGGACCGTCGCGAGCGAACGCTCAGCCAAGACCCGCGTTCGGTCAATCCTGACCCGACGGCAGCCTTATGCGGACGCTGGAGGCGGCCGGCGAGGCTCAGGCGCCCTGGCGGCTATACCCCCGGCGGTAGCGCAGCATCAGTCGCGGGGCGATGAACCAGGCCACGGGCGCCGAGGCCAGGGCGCTGGCGACCACCACCACGGGAATGGAGGCCTGGGCGCTGACGCCCGGCGCCATCATCAGGGCGCCGATCAGGCCGACGCCGAACAGCACCGCCTGGACCATGGGATAGACAAGGGCCGCCACCATCAGACGGGTTGTCATGACAATCTCCTTTGCATGTCTCAGCCAAGGCAACGGGGCATGCTGGCGGGCGTTCCAAGGGCGCTTGCCGCGAGGCGAATCCATGCCCACCTTGCGTCTATGAGCGACCGCCCCTCCGGCGCGGCGCCGGCCCGTCTGGTGGCGGTGCTGGGGCCGACCAACACCGGCAAGACGCATCTGGCCGTGGAGCGCATGCTGGGCCATGGGTCGGGCATGATCGGCCTGCCCCTGCGGCTTCTGGCGCGGGAGGTCTATGACCGCATCGTCAAGCTGCGCGGGGCCCGGTCGGTGGCGCTGATCACCGGCGAGGAGAAGATCGTCCCGCCCCGGGCCGCCTATTTCGTCTGCACGGCAGAGGCCATGCCCCTGTCGCGGGAGGTGGACTTCCTGGCGGTGGACGAGATCCAGCTCTGCGCCGATCCGGAGCGCGGCCACGTCTTCACCCACCGTCTGCTTCACGCCCGGGGCAAGCATGAGACCATGCTGCTGGGCGCCTCGACCATGGCGCCCCTGGTGCGGCGGATGCTGCCGGACGCCGAGATCGTCAGTCGGGAGCGATTCTCGAACCTGACCTATGCCGGCTCCAAGAAGCTGACGCGCCTGCCGCGCCGCAGCGCCATCGTCGCCTTCTCCGCCGACCAGGTCTACGCCATCGCCGAGCTGATCCGCCGCCAGCGCGGCGGGGCCGCCGTGGTCATGGGCTCGCTCAGCCCCCGGACGCGGAACGCCCAGGTGGCCCTCTATCAGTCGGGCGAGGTGGACTTCCTGGTGGCCACCGACGCTATCGGCATGGGGCTGAACATGGATGTGGACCATGTGGCCTTCGCCGGCCTGCGGAAGTTCGACGGGCGGCGAAATCGCTGGCTCACCCCGCAGGAGATCGGCCAGATCGCCGGTCGCGCGGGGCGCTTCCGCACCGACGGGACCTTCGGCGTCACCGGCGACTGCGAGGAGATGGACGAAGATCTGGTCAGCGCGGTGGAGAACCACCAGTTCGAGCCGGTGGCCGGCGCGGAGTGGCGCAACGCCAGGCTGGACTTCGATTCCCTGCCCGATCTGCTGCGATCCCTGGCCCGTCCGCCGGAGCGGGCCGGCCTGCGGCTGGCGCCGGAAGCTCTGGACGAGATCACCTTGCGCCGACTGGCGGCGGAGCCGGATGTGGTCTCCCGGGCCCGCGACCGCAGCGCCCTATTCCGCCTGTGGGACGTCTGCCAGACGCCTGATTTCCGCAAGGTCTCGCCCGAAGAGCATGTGCGGCTGGTGCGCGACCTGTTCGACCAGCTGACCACGGGGCGGCGGCGCATCCCCGACGACTGGATCGGCCGGCAGCATCAGCAGCTCGATCGCACGGAAGGCGAGATCGACGCCCTGGCTCAGAGGCTCTCGGCGGTGCGGACCCTGTCCTATGTGGCCAACCGCCCCGACTGGCTGGCCGATCCCGCCGGCTGGCAGGGGCGGATGCGGCAGCTGGAGGACCGGCTGTCCGACACTCTGCACGAAAAGCTCATGGCCCGGTTCGTGGACCGGCGGACCAGCGCCCTGATGCGGGGCTTGCGGGTGCGCCACGACATGCTGGCCGGCGTCGGCGCCGACGGGGCCGTAACCGTCGAGGGCCAATATGTGGGCCGCCTGAGCGGGGTGAGCTTCGAGGCGGAGCGGGGCGCGACCCTGCTGGAGACCAAGGCCCTGCGGGCCGCGGCCCTGGCGGCCGCCGGGCCGGAGATCGCCCGGCGCCTGGGGCGTCTGGCGGCTGACGCCGACGACGCCTTCGCCCTGCAGCCGGACGGGGTGGTGCTGTGGCGCGGCGAGGCTGTGGCCGCGCTCTCCGGCGGGCGGCCCTTCGCCCCGCGGGTGCGGCTGTTCGGCGAGTTGGGGGATGCGGCGGCGCGCGAGCGCGCCCAGCGCCGGCTGGAGGCCTGGCTGGCCGCCGAAGCCGGGCGACGCCTGGCGCCCCTGCGCAAGCTGGAGAGCGCCGTGGCCGACGGCCAGATCAGGGGCCTGCCCCGCGGTCTGGCCTACCGGCTGCTGGAGCAGGGCGGCGTGCTGGATCGCGCCCTGGCCCGCGACGAGATCAAGGCCCTCAGCCAGGTGGAGCGCCGGGCCCTGAAGGGGCTGGGCGTCAGGATCGGCGCCTTCAGCCTTTTCATGCCAGGCCTGCTTCATCCCCGGGCCCAGGCCTTCGCCCAGGCCTTCGCCCGTTCGGCAGGCGGCGAGGCGCCCCCGGCCACCGCCCCCGAAGCCGAGCCCTGGCGGCTGGCGGCCTTCGGTCTGCGCCGGGTGGGCGCCGAGGCCCTGCCCGTGCTGACCCTGGAGGCCCTGGACGAGGCCCTGCGCGCGGCGCCCCGCCAGGAAGGGGCGAGCCTGGTGTCTGACGACCTGCTGGCGGGGGTGGGCTGGAGCCCGGAGGACGGCCGCCGTCGCCTGCGCGCCCTGGGCTTTGCGCCGGCCGCCCGGCCCAAGGCCGGCGAGCCCACCCCCTGGCGGCGCCGAGGCGCCGCGCCTGGGGCCTCGGAACCTCCGGCCAGGACCGCCGACCCGGCCTCGCCCTTCGCGGCCCTGGCCGCGCTGAAGCCTGCGGCGACGGCCCCCGCCCCGCGGCCCGCGGCCAAGCGGCGCACCGCCCGTCGCCGCCGCCCCAGACCCAAGGCGGCCGCCTCATGAGCGCCGGTGCGCCCGAAGCCTCGCCCGCCGCCGAGACCTGCCGCATCGATGTGTGGCTGTGGCGGGCGCGGTTCTTCAAGACCCGCTCCCTGGCCGCCCGCTTCGTGGAGGACGGCCGCGTGCGCCTGACCCGCGCGGGCCAGGAGACCCGCCTGGACAAGCCCTCGCGCAGCGTGCGGCCGGGCGATGGCCTGGTCTTCGCCGTGGGCGGCCGGGTGACAGCGGTGCGGGTGGAGGCCATGGGCGAACGGCGCGGCCCGCCGGCCGAGGCCCGAGGCCTCTATTCGCCCTTGCAGATATCCTGAGCGGCGGGCCTGCGCCAAACAGTCTATGGGCTCTGGTTGACAAGGCGCCCCCGCGCCGTGAAAAACCCGCGCCCTCTAGCACACGCGCCGCAGTTGGCCGCGACCGGAGCCTTAGTCCCGATGACCTACATCGTCATGGATGCCTGCATCAAATGTAAGTTCATGGACTGCGTGGAGGTGTGCCCGGTCGACTGCTTCTATGAGGGCGAGAACTTCCTGGCCATCAATCCGGACGAGTGCATCGACTGCGGCGTCTGCGAGCCGGAATGCCCCGTGGACGCCATCAAGCCCGACACGGAGGATGATCCGGACGGCAAGTGGCTGCGCATCAATTCCGAATATTCGCGCATCTGGCCCAACATCACGGTGAAGGGCGAGCCGCCGGCCGATCGGGAGCAGTACGAGCGCGAAACCGGCAAATTCGAGAAGTACTTCAGCGAGAAGCCGGGCCGCGGGTCCTGACGCGGCCAAGCCCTTGCCCGGCAAGGGAAGCGCCAAGCCTTTCTTTCCGCTCGACTTTATGCTATCGTCACACTCGACGTGACGGTAGACGGTTGTCGCCTGCCCCGTCGGTTCAACAGAGAAGAGCCGTATCGGCCGAGAACGCCTGTCTAAAGGCGAGGGTGTCTAGAGATTTGCTCCGTACCTTGGATGTCCCCTTTCGCGGTCGCCGCGAAACAGGCGGGGTCGTCCCTGTGTTCGGGGCCTCATCGACTCCGCTTCGGTCGCGCGACGCATTTTGAAAGGTCCTGCGATGAGCAAGAACGGTCTGGATTTCCAGGTTGGCGATCACGTCGTCTATCCGGCTCACGGCGTCGGGCAGGTTCAGGCGATCGAAACCCAGGAAGTCGCCGGTCTTTCGCTTGAAGTCTATGTCATCACCTTCGACCACGAGAAGATGACCCTGCGCGTCCCCACCGGCAAGGCGCGCAGCTCGGGCCTGCGGTCCCTGGCCGAGGGCGACGTGGTCAGCCAGGCGCTGAACACGCTCAAGGGCCGCGCCCGGGTCAAGCGCACCATGTGGAGCCGCCGGGCCCAGGAATATGAGGCCAAGATCAATTCCGGCGACCTGATCTCCATCGCCGAGGTGGTCCGCGACCTGCACCGCGCCGAGAACCAGCCGGAACAGTCCTATTCCGAGCGCCAGCTCTATGAATCGGCTCTGGACCGGATGGCCCGCGAAGTCGCCGCCATCGAGCGCATCGACCGCGACGCCGCCATCACCATGCTGAACAAGTCCCTGCTGGTGAAGGCCGCCGCGGCCTGAGCCTTCGCACGAACGCCTGAGAGGACGCCCGGCCCTTGCGCCGGGCGTTCTTCGTTCCGGGCGAGGCCCGCGGGCCTGACAGGGCTTGTCCCCAGCCCCCGCCCCATGGCATCGAAC
>NZ_DAIMHV010000133.1:0-7397 GCF_036723115.1 Phenylobacterium sp.
GGGTTGCATCGGGGGCCGGAGGCTCGTAACTGATAATCGTTCTCACCGCATGGGGCGGCGATGAGCGGTTTCCTGCGCCTGACGGACCTTTGAGCGATGCAAGATGAGCAACCGGCCCGGCCGGACCCCGGCGCGGAACCGCCCGCCGGGCGGCTGATCCGTCTGAGCCAGGCGCGCCTGGGGGACCGCGGGGTCATCGAGGCGGTCCATGTGCGGCCCGAGCTCGACCACCGGGGCCTGAGCGCTGACGAGCTGGAGCGCCGCCTGCTGGAGCTGGGATTCGTGGAGGGCGCGCAGCTGGAGGTGATCCATCAGGGGCTGATCGGGGGCGATCCCATCGCCGTGCGGCTGGACGACATGCGGGTGGCCGTGCGCCGCCGCGACGCCGCCGAAATCACCCTGCGCCTGGCTGAGGACGTCCGATGAGCGTCTCTGCGGGCCGCATCGCCCTGGTGGGCAATCCCAATTCCGGCAAGACCGCCCTCTTCAACGCCCTGACCGGCAGCCACCAGAAGGTGGCCAACTATGCCGGGGTGACGGTGGAGAAGAAGGAGGGCCGCATCACCACCCGCGGCGGGCGCACCCTGTCGGTGCTGGACCTGCCCGGCACCTATTCCCTGCGCGCCCGAAGCCCCGACGAGGCGGTGACCCGCGACGCGGTCCTGGGCCGGCTGGCCGGAGAGGCCGCCCCCGACGTGGTGGTCTGCGTGGCCGACGCCACCAATCTGCGCCTGGTGCTGCGCCTGATCCTGGAGCTGCGCCAGGTGGGGCGGCCCATGGTGCTGGCGCTGAACATGTACGACATCGCCCAGCGCCAGGGCCTGCGCATCGACCTGGAAGGGCTGGAGCGCGAGATCGGCGCCCCTATCGTCACCACGGTGGCGACCCGTCGGCGCGGGATCGAGGACCTGGTGGCCAAGGTGGAGGAGCGCATCTCCGCCATGGACGCCGCCGGCGAACTGAGCGGCGAGAACGCCTGGCGCGAACCCTCGCCGGCCGAGATCCGCGCCGCCCACGCCGAGGCCCAGCGGATCATGAAGGCCCATGTGCGGCCGCCCGAACATCCCGACACCGTCACCGGCAAAGTGGATTCGGTGCTGCTGCATCCGGTGGCCGGCCTGGTCATTCTGGTGGGCCTGCTGTTCGTCATGTTCCAGGCGGTCTTCGCCTGGGCCGGGCCGCTGATGGACGGCATCGAGGCCGGCATGGCCGCCCTGGGCGAGCTGGCGGGCACGGCCCTGCCCGACGGCCTCTTGCAGGACCTGGTGGTGGAGGGGCTGATCGCCGGCGTCGGCAGCGTGCTGGTCTTCCTGCCGCAGATCCTGATCCTGTTCCTGTTCATCATCCTGCTGGAGGACCTGGGCTACATGGCCAGGGCCGCCTTCCTGATGGACAGGATCATGGGCGGGGCGGGGCTGCACGGCCGCGCCTTCATCCCCCTGCTCTCCTCCTTCGCCTGCGCCATTCCCGGCGTCATGGCCACCCGGGTGATCGATTCCCGCCGCGACCGGCTGACCACCATCATGGTGGCGCCGCTGATGACCTGTTCGGCGCGCATCCCGGTCTACACCCTGATCATCGCGGCCTTCATTCCCAATGAGACGGTCTGGGGCTTCGCCAGCCTGCAGGGGCTGGTGATGTTCGGCCTCTACGCCTCGGGGATCGTCAGCGCCCTGGCCGTCTCCTTCATCGCCCGACGGCTGTTCTGGCGCGGCCAGGTGGAGCCGTTCCTGATGGAGCTGCCCACCTACAAGCTGCCCGATCCCAAGAGCGTGCTGCGGAACCTGTGGCTGCGGGCGTCGATCTTCATCAACCGGGCGGGTCGGATCATCCTGCCGCTCATGGTGCTGATCTGGGTGCTGTCCACCTTCCCCTATCCGCCCGAAGGCGCCACGGGGCCGGCCATCGACTACAGCTTCGCCGGACGCCTGGGCCACGCCATCCAGCCCCTGCTGGCGCCCATCGGCTTCAACTGGCAGATGACCGTGGCGCTCATCCCCGGCATGGCCGCCCGCGAGGTGGCCGTGGGCGCCCTGGGCACGGTCTATGCCGTGGCCGGCGCGGAGGAGAATGTGGGCACCCTGGCCGGCGCGCTCAGCCTGGACTGGTCCCTGGCCATGGGCCTGGCCTTCCTGGCCTGGTACGTCTTCGCCCCGCAGTGCGCGCCGACGCTGGCGGTGGTCAAGCGCGAGACCAACAGCTGGGTCTGGCCGGCGGCCATGTTCGCCTACATGTTCACCCTGGCCTATGCGGCGGCCTTCTGCGTCTATCACGCCGCCGTGGCGCTGGGTCTGGGCTAGGGCGCGGACGGCGGGCGTGTCTCGCCGGCCAGGGCTTCGGCCGCGGCCTGCACCCGGGCGAGCAGGCGCTTGAGCAGGGCCACCTCCTGCGGGGCGAGGCCGGAGATCAGGGCGGCCTCATAGGCCAGGGCCAGGGGGGCGATGGCCTCGTGCAGAGCCAGGCCCTGATCGCTCAGACGCCAGGAGAGCGGCTCATGAGCGGGCGCGGCGGCCTGCGGGCTGACCAGACCCCGGGCCTTCAGACCCTGCAGGGCCTCGGCCACGGCGGACCCGTCCATGCCGGTGCGCTGGACCAGCACCCCGACCGCGCTTGCTCCATCCTCGGCCAGGACGCAGATGACCCGCCACTCCGGAATCGTGAGGCCAAAGCGCGCCTCATAGGCGCGCGCGATCAGCCGGCTGACGGCGCTGGATGACATCACCAGCCGGTAGGGCAGATAGTCGTCCAGGCGCAGGGGCTGTTCTGCGGCTTCGGGCGTCTCGACGGCCTGCTTCAACACCCTGCCGCTCATGATCACCCCGACTGGCCGCGCCGCTCGCGCTCCTTCGAATGACCTGCGCGCGGGACGGGTTCAACACACGTCCTGCGATAGGAGGCGGGAAAGCGCCAAGGCCGACCGGCCGGGTCCTGGCCGGGCGCCCGACGCCCGATGCGCAGGCGCCGCGGCATGATGTGGACGCTGAACGAGGGTTTGACTGGACGGGGTCGAAAATCAGCGGGCCGCCGCCGCGCCGTCCGGCGGCGACAGGATCTGCACCAGGCGCACGCCGGCCTCGAAGGCGCGGGGCTCGAACACCGTGACCTCCACCCGGATCTCCCCGCCCGGAGCCGCCTGCCACATATAGGCCCGCTCGAAGCAGACCGGCCGCCCCTGGGGCGAGAACCCCTCGAAGGTGTCGCCCCAGGGGGTGCAGGCCAGCAGGGCCTGCCAGCCCAGGTCGCAGGCCTGGGCCAGTTCCTCCCGGGCGGCGGCCTCCAGGTCGGCTTCCAGATCGGCGCCGCTCATGGCTCGTCCTTGTAGATGCCGATCTGCAGGGGCTGGCCCGCCCCCATCTTCGCCCGGTACATGCCCGAGGTGTTGAAGCTCCAGGCCATCTGGCCGTCCGGGGCCACGGCCACGACCCCGCCGTCGCCGCCCAGAGCGGTGAGCTTGTCCTGGATCACCAGGTCTGCCGCGGCCTGCAGGCTGAGCCCGCGATGCTCCACCAGGGCGCAGACCTCGCGGGCCACGGCCAGGCGGATGAAATACTCCCCGGTACCGGTGGCCGAGACCGCGCAGGAGGCGTCGGAGGCATAGGTCCCCGCCCCGATGATCGGGCTGTCGCCCACTCGGCCCCACCGTTTGCCCGTGGTTCCGCCGGTGGACGTTCCCGCCGCCACATGGCCGGCCTGGTCGCGGGCCACGACCCCTACCGTGCCATGCTTGCCCTCGTCATGGGCCAGGCGCTCGGCGGCGTCCGGGGCGGCGATCCCTGCGGGGCGGACGGGCGCGGGCAGGCCCGCCTGGCGCAGGAAGGTCTCCAGGGCGCGCCAGCGACGCTCGGTGAAGAAGTGGGCCGGCGGCGCCTGCTCCAGGCCCTGGGCCTCGGAAAAGGCGTCGGCGCCGCGGCCGGCCAGCATGACATGGGGCGAATGGTCCATCACCGCCCGGGCCAGGCGGATGGGATGGCGGGTGGCGGTGACGCCGGCCACCGCGCCGGCCTTCAGGCTCGCCCCATCCATGATGGAGGCGTCCAGCTCATTCCGCCCCTCGGCGGTGAAGACCGCGCCCCGGCCGGCGTTGAACAGGGGATCATCCTCCATCAGCGTGATCGCCGCCTCGATGGCGTCGAGGGCCGAGCCCCCGTCGGCCAGCACCGCGGCGCCGGCCTGCGTCGCCCGTCCCATGGCCGCCCGATAGGCCTGTTCCTGTTCGGCGCTCAGATCGGCCCGGGCGATGACGCCCGCGCCCCCGTGCACCACGATCGCCCAGTCCTGCGCCATCGCGCTCTCCATCCCGCCCATGGCCAAGACCAGCCCAAGAACCCATTTCCGCATGATCGCCTCCTCGCACCGGCCGTCCGCACCCCACGGGCGTTCCCATGGGAAGGCTGGTATCACGGCCCGGAACTGCGCCGATAGGCGACCGCCCCGTCATTGGGCGGCCCAAGCTGGGCGATGCTGTGGCGCGCCATCGCAAAATCGGCTTCTATCGCCGCCATGATGACAGGCCCCACTCCGCTCCTGGACCGCTGGCGTGTGACGGCGCTGGCCGCCAGCGCCGGCATGCTGGCCGTGGCCCATGGATTCCAGACCTTCGGCGAGCTGGCGCCCTGCGCGCTCTGCCTGCGACAGCGGGAGGTCTATTGGACCGCCGCGGCCGTGGCCCTGGCCGGCATGATCCTGACGCGGCTTCGGGGGGGCGAGCGCTGGAAGGCGGGCTTCAACCTCGTCTTGGCCCTGGTTTTCCTCGTGGGCGCCGGGATCGCGGCCTATCATGCGGGGGCCGAGTGGAAGCTCTGGCCCGGCCCCTCCACCTGCGCCTCGGGCGGTGGCGTGGTGACCGCCGAGGCCCTCAGCGGCCTGCTGGCCGGGGCGACGGTGCGGGCGCCGGCCTGCGATGAGGCGCCCTGGGTGTTCCTGGGTCTTTCCATGGCCGGATGGAACGCCCTGATCTCCATGGGTCTTGCGATCTTGAGCCTCTGGGCCGCCGCCCACGAAAGGAGCAAGCGATGAGCGACAAGCCGCTGCCCCCGCGCCCCGGCGCCGGGGTGACCGAGGCCCGGCTGGCCGAGATTCTGCGGGTGGACCATGCCGGCGAGCTGGGCGCCGTGCACATCTATCAAGGTCAGCGCGCGGTGCTGGGCGCGGCCCCGGGCAAGGACCGGATCGCCGGCCAGCTGGCCGAGATGGAGGCCCATGAGGCGGTCCATCTGGCGCGGTTCGACGCCCTGCTGAACAGCCATCAGGTGCGCCCGACAGCCCTGGCGCCGGTCTGGCGGCTGGCGGGCCTGGCCCTGGGGGCGGGCACCGCCCTGATGGGGGAGAAGGCCGCCCATGCCTGCACCGAGGCGGTGGAGACCGTGATCGGCGAACATTACGCCAGTCAGGTGGCCGAGCTTGCCGAACGCGAGCCGGAGCTCGCCGAGGAGCTGGCCCGCTTCCGCGACGAGGAACTGGCCCACCGGGACCTGGCGGTGGAGGAAGGCGCCCGCGAGGCGCCGGGCTACAGCCTGCTGTCAGCGGTCATTCGGGCCGGCTGCCGCACCGCCATCCGGATCAGCGAGAAGATCTGAAGCGCCGGCGGCGGTGATCGCCTCACGGCCGGCGCAGAAATACTGGCATTGACCCTGCCGGCCGGCTGGCCCCTGATCGGCCCAAAGGGCAGACGGCGGACCGCGCCGCGCCAGGGGGGCTCATGAATTTCCGAATCTTCGTCCTGGCGCTCTCGACCTTTGCCTTCGGGTCCGGCGCCCTGATCTTCGTCGGCCTGCTGGAGCCCATGGCCGCCGACCTGGGCGTGTCCGTGGGCGCCGCCGGACAGCTGCAGACCGTCTATGTGCTGACCTCGGCCTTCGCCGGGCCGCCGCTGGCCTTTCTGATCGGCCGGTTTGAGCGCAAGCAGGTGCTGCTCATCGCCCTGGGCGTCTCGGCGGCCCTGAACCTGGCCTGCTATCTGACGCCGGGGTTCAGCACGATCCTGATCCTGCGCGCCCTGCTGGGCGCCATCGCCGCCATGGCCGGCCCGGCCGCCTCGGCGGCCGCTAGCGCGCTTGCGCCGCCGGAGCGGCGGGGCACGGCCCTGGCCATCGTCATGGGCGGGATGACCGTGGCCTTCCTGATGGGCATTCCGTTGGGCAGCGTGGTGGGCTCCGCCTTCGGCTGGCGGTCGGCCTTCCTGTTGTCCACCGGGCTCAGCGCCGTCGCGCTGATCGCCATCGCCCTCTTCGTGCCCCGGGTCACTCCGCCTGCGCCGGGGCCCGGCCAGGGGCTCAAGGGCGCCGGCGTCCTGCCCCTGTTCGCCGCCACCTTCCTGGCCTTCGGGGCCAATATGACCATCACCACCTATATCGCCCCCATTCTGCGCCTGCAGATCGGGGTGACGGGGGCGGGCGTCGCCGCCTTCCAGATGCTGGTGGGCGTGGGCAGTTTCCTGGGTCTGGCCCTGGGCGGACGCGCCGCCGACCGGGGCGCCGGCGGGCTCAGCGTCACCGTGGGATTTCTGGGCCTGGCCGTGGCGGCGGGTCTGCACAGCCTGGAGCTGGCCCGTCAGGGACCGGCGGGCTGGGACGCCTACGCCCTCGTCGCCCTGGCGGTGCTGGCGGGATCGACGGCGCTTTTCTCGGTCATGCCGGTGATCCAGTCGCGCCTGATCCAGCGGGCGCCGGCCTCGGCGCCCCTCGCCCTGGCCTTCAACGGGTCGTCCGCCTCCCTGGGTCAGGCCTTCGGCGGCGCCCTGGGCGGGGTGCTGCTGGCGCAAGGGGCGCTCAGCGTCACCTTCGCCGGCGGGGCCATCGCCCTGGCGGCGGCGGGCTTCTGGTGGGTCACCAACGGTCGGCCGTCTGTCCGCTGAATTTCGCCCCAGGATTGTGGCGCGCAGGCCTCGCGCTAGGGGCGAGCGGTAATGCTTCGACAATCAGACTCAAGTAGAAGCGCCGCCATATTGGGGGTGCATAGATGCAGATGCGACCGGTCGTTCTATTGGTCGATGACGATGTAACGTTGTTACATACAACTTCCAAGATGTTGGAGATCGCCGGTTTCGACTCCGTCCTGGCGGAAAGTCCGGCGAGGGTTCTCGATCTCACCCAGAATATTTCAACGACCGTCGTTCTCTTGGACATGTTCATGCCAGAGCGTGACGGGATTGAAATCATCCAGGAAATCCGGCGCCTTCAGCCGGACCTGCCCATCGTCGCCATGTCCGGCGGATGGCGCACCATGAAGTCGGCGCAGACCCTGGAAGTGGCCCGCGCCCTGGGCGCCGACGCGGTCCTGTCCAAGCCCTTCGACCGGGAATCGCTGCTCGCCGCCCTGAACGCCGCTCTGGACGCCCGGCCGGGACGCTGAACGCCGCCTTGCGGCCTCAGGCCTCGAGCTCGATGTCCCAGTAGAGG
>NZ_DAIMHV010000134.1:0-7383 GCF_036723115.1 Phenylobacterium sp.
AGACCGACTGGCTCCCCTTCCCCTTCACCATGAACTGGATCTTCACCCGGCCGGGTCAGGTCCACTTCCGCAAGGGCGAGCCCTTCTGCTTCATCACCCTGGTTCAGGACAAGCCGCTGGCCGATGTCCAGCCGGTGATCCGCCCGCTGGGCCGCAACGCCGAACTGCGCGAGCAGTACCAGACCTGGGAGAAGCACCGCAGCGAGTTCAACGCCCGGATCTTCCGCGCCGAACCCGAGGCCACCAAGGAGGCCTGGCAGCGATACTACTTCCGCGGCGAGTTCCCCGAGGACGTCGCCGCCCCGCCCAAGGACCATGTGAACAAGCGCCGGCTGAAGGCGCCACGATTTGGCTGACAAGGCCGCTTGCCAAGGCCGAAACGGTCTGCCATAAGCCCGCTCTCGATTTTCGGGGGCGGCCAGACCGGTCGGTTTCGAAAGACGCGGGCGTAGCTCAGGGGTAGAGCACAACCTTGCCAAGGTTGGGGTCGGGCGTTCGAATCGCCTCGCCCGCTCCATTTCCCTCTTGGGGAGATGAGCGCAGAAAGAGCGGTCCTTCGGGGCCGCTTTTTTGTTGTCCGTTCGCCGGGCGCGTGACCGACGTCTGCAACCCAAGGGCCGCTCCCGCGCTTTGCTCCTGCACGGCCTCCGCACCGCGGGGGCGACCGTCAGGAGGTCTCCCATGAGCGATCCCAATTCCCCAGAGTCCAAGCCCGCCGGCGGCAAGCCCGACCAGCTGGAGCATGAGGCGGAGAACCGTCAGGAAGCCCTGATCGATGAGGCGGTGGAGGAAAGCTTCCCGGCCAGCGATCCGCCGACGCCCAAGCGCATCACCTGATCATCGCCACCGCAGGAACGCACCAGAGGAGGGCCATCATGCAGAACTTCGACAGCCGTGAGCGCGACCGCCGCGGGTTCAAGGCCGACGACTGGCGCCGGACCGATGACCGTCGCGGCCCCCATCGCGGCCGCGGACCGACAGGCCGCAGCCGTTCGGACGCCGACATCGCCGCCGACCTGCACGAGGCCCTGGCCCACGATCGGTATCTCGACGCCTCTGACGTGGATGTGGTGGTGGAAAACGGCGACATCGTCTTGAGCGGCAGCGTGCCGGAGGCCGACGACCGTTTGCGCGCCGAGATTCATGCCCAGAAGGTGCGGGGTTCGCGGCAGATCCGCAACGAACTGCGCGTGGCCAGCCGCGAAGGCCTTGGCCCGACCCTGGGCATGGACGTGCGCGACAGCTGAGGCGCGCCCGCTCAAGGTCCGAAACGAAAAAGGGCGGCCCCGACGGAGCCGCCCTTTCTCATGCCTTGCCCTCGGGCGGCCTCAGGGGCCGGCGCGCTCGATGCGCGGCCCCAGATTGGCCGCCACGGCGCGGGCGTCGAAGGCCGCCGGGTCGCCGGGCGACTTCGCCCCCCGGAACATGACGATCTCGGCGGTGGCCTCATAGCGCTCCACCGTGCGCACATCGACACGGTCGCTCCAGAAGGGATCGCCGAAATAGGGGTTCCAGGTCCGCCAGCCGTGCGGGGAATAATAGCGCCAGTGCGGGCGCCAGTAAGCGTAGCTGGGGCCATACCAGGGGCTGTAGAAGGGATCGCGCTCCACATAGGTGCGCGCGTCGCGGTCGGTGGCCCGGGTGACGATGGAAAAGCCGTCGAAGCCCTGCTGCAGGGTCAGCTCCGCCGCCCGGAAGAGCAGATAGCCCTCCACGGTCTCGCGGGAGGTGAGGCTGTTGCCGGCGAAGGTCACCCGCCAGCGGTCCGGCTCGATCCGCGTCTCGGAAAAGCCGCCCGAAACCGCAGAGCCGGGAAGATTGGGTTGGTAGGGCGTCGCCGTGGCGCAGGCGGAAAGGCCGACCACCAGGGCCAGGGCCGCCACGGGACCGGACAGGCGTTTCATAATGTTCCGTCTCGTTCCTGAAATAGAACGTCCCCCGAACGCTCAGGGCGACAATTAGGCCAACACCGTGGCTCAAATATGGTTGCCGGGCGAGCCCGTCGCCAGTCCAAGCCGCACCTCGGCTCAAGGCTCGCTTTCGCCGCCAGGATGCGCAGCCCGCGGGCGCGCTCGCATGCCTGCGCCCAAAACGGGAGCGTGGCGGCGCCCCTCTTCGCCCTTCACGCGAGATTTGAAAGGACGCCCTCCAGGCGGCGGTGTAGCTTATCCCGAATTCCTATTGACATAATGGGTCTTGGCGGCCCCATGTTTGCAGGGATGTCGGGGAAGTGGCGGCGCTGGCCGCTGAGGGGGACGGGCGCATGGATTCTAACTTTCTGCTCTTCGCCGCCGTGGGCTTCGGCGCCCAGCTGGTGGATGGCGCGCTCGGCATGGCCTACGGCGTGGTCTCCACCACCAGCCTGCTGGCCATGGGGGTTTCGCCGGCCAACGCCTCGGCCAGCGTGCATGCGGCCAAGGTGTTCACCGGCGCCGCATCGGCCCTCTCGCACATCTACCACAAGAATGTCAGCTGGCGCCTGCTGGCCCTGCTGTCGGCCGGCGGCGTGGTGGGCGGCATCGCCGGCACCTACCTGCTGACCTCGGTGGACGGCAACAAGATCAAGCCCTTCGTGGTGGCCTGGCTCGGCCTCATGGGCCTGGTCATCCTCTATCGCGCCTGGAAGGGCGTGCGCCCCAAGCCCTTCTCGTGGAAGAGCCCCCTGCCGCTCGGCCTGGTGGGCGGCTTCTTCGACTCGGTGGGCGGCGGCGGCTGGGGCCCGGTGGTCACCTCCACCCTGCTCGGGTCGGGCGCCGATCCGCGCAAGGCCATCGGCACCACCAATGCGGCCGAGCTGTTCGTCGCCACGGCCATCTCTGCGGCCTTCCTCTCGGCCCTGCTGAGCGGTCACTGGGAGACCGATGGCCTGCGCGACCAGCTCTCCTCGGTGCTGGGCCTGATCGCCGGCGGCGTGGTGGCCGCCCCCCTGGCGGGCTGGATGACCAAGATCCTGCCCATCCGCGCGCTCACCTGGTTCGTGGGCGTGCTGGTCACCGGTCTGGCGCTCTGGCAGGCCTGGGTCCTGTTCGTCTGAGGACGACGCTCGGCGCCGTTCTCAGGCGCCGACCACCACCAGGGTCCAGATGATCCGCCCAAGAGCGCCGAACAGCAGCACGGCTGCGGCCAGGGCCTGGATCAGGAAGCCCATCTCCCGCTTGCCGGGATCGGCCACATAGCCCAGGGCGTAGAGGATGCGCCCAAGGATCCACACCACCCCCAGGCCCGCGGCCACGAGATCGTTCCAGTAGAGGGCGAACAGCCACAGGGACGGTAGGAAGATGGGCAGCCATTCCAGGGTGTTGGCCTGGACGCGCACGTGCCGCTCCAGCAGCGGATCGCCGGTCATGGCCGGGGCGTCGATGCCGGTCTTGCGCCGCGCCCCGCCCACCCGGACGCCCATCCAGACATAGACCAGCAGTGCGCAAAGGGTGACCAGCGCCACCCAGCTGTGCGGATTCATCTCATTTCCCCCATCGGATCAGCGCTCACGGCGCCGCTTGGCGCGACAGTGGCATGTCGCGCCGAACGGGGGAACCACGCAGATCAGCCGCCGCGACGGTCGCGCTTGGCCTGAACCCGCAGGCGCAGGGCGTTCAGCTTGATGAAGCCCGCCGCGTCGCGGTGATCATAGGCCACCTTGCCCTCTTCGAAGGTGACCAGCTCCTGGTCATAGAGGGAGTAGGGGCTGGTGCGGCCGATGATGGTGACATTGCCCTTGTAGAGCTTGACGCGCACCTGGCCGGTCACCGGACCCTGGCTGTGGTCGATGGCCGCCTGCAGCATCTCTCGCTCGGGCGTGAACCAGAAGCCGTTATAGATCAGCTCCGCATAGCGGGGCATCAGCTCGTCCTTCAGGTGCATGGCGCCCCGGTCGAGGGTGATGGACTCCATGCCCCGGTGGGCGGCCAGGAGAATGGTTCCGCCCGGCGTCTCATAGACCCCGCGGGACTTCATGCCCACGAAGCGGTTCTCCACCAGGTCCAGGCGACCGACGCCGTTGTCGTGGCCCAGCTGGTTGAGCTTGGTGAGCAGGGCCGCGGGCGAGAGCTTCTGGCCGTCGATGGCGACCGGGTCGCCCTTTTCGAAATCCAGGGTGAAGACGGTGGGCTTGTCCGGGGCGTCCTCAGGCGAAATGGTGCGCATGTGCACGAATTCCGGCGCCTCCACGGCCGGGTCCTCGAGCACCTTGCCCTCGGACGAGGAGTGCAGAAGGTTGGCGTCGACGCTGAACGGCGCCTCGCCGCGCTTGTCCTTGGTGATGGGGATCTGGTGCTTCTCGGCGAAGTCCAGCAGGGCCTCGCGGCTCTTGAAGTCCCACTCCCGCCAGGGCGCGACGACGCCGATGTCCGGCTCCAGGGCGTAATAGGCCACCTCGAAGCGCACCTGGTCATTGCCCTTGCCGGTGGCGCCATGGGCCACGGCGTCAGCGCCGATCTTGCGGGCGATCTCGATCTGCTTCTTGGCGATCAGGGGGCGGGCGATGGAGGTGCCCAGCAGGTACTGACCCTCATAGACTGTGTTGGCCCGGAACATGGGGAAGACATAGTCGCGGACGAACTCTTCACGCACGTCCTCGACGAAGGCGTATTCCGGCTTAACCCCCAGGCTGATGGCCTTCTGGCGGGCGGGCTCGATCTCCTCCCCCTGGCCGAGGTCGGCGGTGAAGGTGGCCACCTCAGCGCCCAGCTCGGTCTGCAGCCATTTGACGATGGTCGAGCTGTCCAGCCCCCCCGAATAGGCGAGAACGACCTTCTTGACGGAGTGTGCGGCGGCCATGGGCGGAGTGTCTTTCCAAAGGGCGGTGGGTTGGCTCGCAGCTCCGGCCAGGGCCGGAGGCTTGCGCGTTCAGCGCGGCTTTAAGGGCCAAAAGGCCCGAGGTTCAAGGCCCGTGTCGAGCCTCAGGGCTTGAGCGCCCCTTCCTGGGCCAGTTGTTTCATGGCCGCCTCGAGCCAGCGCAGATGGGCGAGCGCGAAGGCCGCAGCCAGGGTGGCGCGCACCCCGAAGAGGATCAGGGCCTCGGGCGTACCAGGGGGAATGGCCCGGTTCTGGGCCAGCAGGAAGAGGCTGGTCACAAAGGCGATGGCGGGAACCAGGAGCAGGGCTGCAGCCTTGGGCAGGCGCATCACCGGCCGGCCGTCGCGGGCGAACTGCATGGGCAGGCGCGTCCCCGGCTCGATCCGGCGCCAGGCGCGCTGAGAGGCGCCGGCCATCATGGCCAGAGCCACGATCCACAGGGCGTCGCCGATAATGCCGAGCCAGTTCATCGCCTCTCCCTTTCGCCTCAGACCGTCACCTGGGTCCCAAGCTCCACCACGCGACCGGGGGGGATCTTGAAGAAGTCCGTGGGATTGGCCGCATTGCGCATCAGATAGATGAAAAGCCGGTCCTGCCACAGGGGCATGCCCGACTGGGCGGCCGGCACCACCGAACGGCGGCCGAGGAAGAAGCTGGTGGCCATGATGTCGAACTTCAGGCCGAGCTTGCGGCACAGGCCGAGCGCCTTGGGCAGGTTGGGGCTTTCCATGAAGCCGTAGGACACCACGACCTTCTTGAAGTCCTCATTCACCGGCTCGATGCGGATGCGGTCCTCGTCCTTGACCCGCGGGGTTTCGGTGGTGCGCACGGTGAGGATGACGTTCTTCTCGTGCAGCACCTTGTTGTGCTTGAGATTGTGCATCAGGGCGACCGGCGCCACGTCGGGCTCGGACGTCAGGAAAATGGCCGTGCCGGGCGCCCGGTGCGGCGCGCGGGCCTTGAGGATTTCGGTCAGCTCGGCCAGGGCCACGCTGTCGCGCCGGGTCTTGTCGGTGAGAATCTGCGAGCCCCGCATCCAGGTCCACATCAGCAGCACCAGGCCGCCGCCGAGCACCAGGGGGAACCAGGCGCCCTGGGGGATCTTCAGCAGGTTCGACGAGACGAAGGTCAGGTCGATGATGGCGAAGACGCCGGCCGCGAGACCCGCCTGCCACCAGGGGCGCTTCCAAAGGGCGCCGATGATCACGAAGAACAGCAGGGTGTCGACGAACATCGAGCCGGTCACCGCGATGCCGTAGGCGGCGGCGAGGCTGGAGGAATCCTGGAACATGGCCAGCAGGGTCAGCACCCCGGCCAGCAGGAACATGTTCACCTGCGGCACATAGATCTGGCCGGCCAGGGTCTCGCTGGTGCGCCGGATGTCGATGCGCGGCAGAAGGCCGAGCTGAACCGCCTGCTGGGTGACCGAGAAGGCGCCGGAGATCACCGCCTGGCTGGCGATGACGGTGGCCGCCGTGGCCAGCAGCAGGACCGGCCAGAAGGCGGCGGCGGGCACCATCTCGTAGAACGGATTGAGCCGCGCCTCCGGATTGGCCAGCACCAGGGCCCCCTGGCCGAGATAGTTGAGCAGCAGGGAGGGCAGGACCAGGCACGCCCAGGCCGCCCGGATGGGGCCTTTGCCGAAGTGGCCCATGTCCGCGTAGAGCGCCTCAGCGCCGGTCACCGCCAGGAAGACGCTGCCCAGGATGACGAAGCCGAGGAAGCCGTTGTCCACCAGGAACAGCACGCCATAGTGCGGCGACAGGCCCATGAGGATCCGCGGATCGTCGAAGATGTGATAGACGCCGAGCCCCGCCAGCGTGAAGAACCAGAGGGCCGTGATCGGGCCGAAGTACTTGGCCATGCTGGCCGTTCCCCGGGACTGGACCATAAAGAGCGCAATCAGGATCGCCGCCGAGATCGGCAGGACGAAGGGCGACAGGGCCGAGCCGAGACCCGGCGCCACCTTCAGCCCCTCCACCGCAGAAAGCACCGAGAGCGCCGGGGTGATGATCCCGTCCGAATAGAAAAGCGCCGCGCCGACCATCCCCAGGAAGATGATCGCGCCCGAGCGCCGACCGAGCGAGCGGCGCGCCAGGGCCATGAGCGCAAGCGTGCCGCCCTCGCCCTTGTTGTCGGCCTGGAGCAGGAAGATCACGTATTTCAGGGTGACGATGAGGATCAGCGCCCAGGTCACCAGGGACACCACGCCAAAGACGGCCAGTTCGTCGGCCCCGCCCCCGCGGGAGTGGGCCAGGGCCTCGCGCATGGCGTAGAGCGGACTGGTGCCGATGTCGCCGAAGACGACGCCCACCGATCCCAGGGCGAGGGCCCAGAAGCCCTCCTTCTTGTGGCCCGCGTCGTGGTGCGGCTCGGCGGCCGAGGCGTTCGGCTCACTCATCCAGACTCTCCGGGATCGCTGAGGCCCCGCCCGCGCCGCCCGATCGGAAGACGCGCCGGCGCCTCCGACGATGCGGCGGGCGCGATACACCCTTTCCGCGGCCGGTTCAATCGCGCCCGGCGAGGGGCTAAAAGGCGGACACCCGGCGAGGACATCCCTTGAACGGGAAAATGCCCGCCCCCGGAGGC
>NZ_DAIMHV010000135.1:0-7339 GCF_036723115.1 Phenylobacterium sp.
GGCCTCGAGCCTGGCCCGCACGCCGGTGGGAGGGAAGTCCAGGGTGGTGCGGCCGTTGAGTTCGCGGCGGGTGACCTGGTTGAGCAGGGTGGCGCCGAAGCCTTCCTGGGCGGGCGGCGCCACCACGGGGCCGCCGGTCTCCAGCCATTCGAGCACGAAGCCCCCCTCGAGGGTGGGCCGCCAGGTCACCTGAACCCGGCCGGTCTCCACCGACAGGGCCCCATATTTCAGCGCATTGGTGGCCAGCTCGTGCAGAGCCTGGGACAGGCCGGTCGCCGCCCGGGGGGTCAGGAACAGGTCGGGACCCTCCCACCGGGTCTGGCCCGGCGCCAGGCCGCCCAGCTCGGCGGCGGCCAGGTGGTCGATCGCCGCTCCGCGCCACCTCGCTGCGGTCAGCAGCTCGTTGGCCGAGCCCAGAGATTTCAGCCGCCCGATGAAGGCCTGCAGGAAGCTGTCCACCGAGGTGGTGCGCTTGGCGGTCTGCTGGGCCAGGGCCTGGACGGTGGCCAGGACATTCTTCACCCGGTGGTCGATCTCGGCCATCAGGGCGCGGCTGCGCTGCTCCTCCACCTTGCGGGCTGTGATGTCCTCGACGATGCCGATGACGCCGTCGATCTCACCTTCCGCATTGCGGATGCGCTGGGCTGCCACCCTCAGCCAGACGGTGGGGCGGTCCTCCTGGGGCGCGGCGCGGCACTCGATCTCATAGCGATCCTGGGCGGCGAAGCCGGCGCGCATCTGCTCCAGCGCAACGGGAAAATCGTCGGGGTGAATCCGCGACCACAGGGCGCGACCGCCCTTGGCGGGAATATAGCCGGCCTCGCCGCCGGTGATGGCGGCCATGCGCTCGCTGACAATGTAGAAATCGCCGGGGACATCGTACTGGAACTCGCCCAGGCCCGCCGCCCCAAGCGCCAGCTCGAGGTGTTCCTTTGCAAGCCGTGCGCGGCGCCTGGTCCCCACCATGGGCTGACCCTAGCGCTGCATTTTCGCCAGGGCGACAGGAACTATGCGCCGGGCGCGAAGAAATGCCTCAGCTTGGCCTGGAACCCGGAACCGCCCTGGCCTATGTGACGTTCAGGCTGAGCCCTGTGCGAGAGGTGCGGGGACCTCGAACCTGTGGAGAAATCGATGTCGAACGCTGATCAGGCTGCGACCGAAGCCAAGGCCGCCGCCAGCGCTGCGAGCACGTCCGCCCAACTGCTGGCCGATGACGCCCAGCGCACCTTCCGCGAGGCGGCCAAACATTTCGAACGCGCGGTCCATGAAGGGCTCGAACAGATTCGCGCCCAGTCGCGCGCCTATGCCGACACGGCCGGCGAGCAGCTGGAAGAGGCGCAACGCTACGTGGTCGACAATGTTCGCGAACGCCCCCTGGCCGCCACCGGCGTCGCCGTGGGCGTGGGCGTGGTGATCGGCCTGCTGCTGGCCGGCGGCCGCCGTTGATCGAAAAGGCCCTCGCCGGGGTCATAGGCCTCGCCGCCCTTTTCGGGGTGACCCTGCTGTGCATCGGCGCAGCGGGTTTCGCCCTGTATTTCCTGCTGGTCGGCCCCCTGGGCCCGGCCGGCGCGGCCGGCGTTCTGGCCCTGGTCTGCCTGCTTCTGCTGGGCGGCGCGCTTTTGGCGGTGCGGGGCAAGTCTCCGCTTCCGCCAGCCCTTCAGGATGAAGACAGCCTGGCTGTGCGCGCCTTCCTGATCGCCAAGCAGCATCCGGTGGCCGCGGCCAGCGCCGCGGCCGTGGCGGTGGCGGCTCTGGGCGCCCTGGCGGTGAAGAACCCCAAGGTGATCGCCACGGCGGTCAGCGCCTTCCTGGCCGGGCGGAGCGCAGGTCGCCACTGATCGCGGGTCCGCCGCCGATAGACGTCCCGACGCGCGCCTCCCCCTGGGGGGCGCGTCGTCACATCTGACCCCCTCTTTGAGTGCAGGAGACCGAAGTGTTCAAGCTCCCCGAACTGCCCTACGCCCCGGACGCCCTGGAGCCCGTCATCTCGGCGCGGACCATGGGCTATCACCACGGCAAGCACCACGCCAAGTATGTGGACAACCTCAATGACCTGCTGAAGGCCGCCGGCGAAACCCCGGCCAGCCTGGAAGAGGTGGTCAAGGCGGCCGCTGGCGACCCGGCCAAGAAGAAGCTCTTCAACAACGCCGCCCAGACCTACAATCACACCTTCTTCTGGACCTGCATGACGGGCGCGAAGATGGCCCCGTCCGGCGACCTGGCCGCGGCCATCGACCGGGACTTCGGCGGTCTGGCCGGTCTGCGCGAGGCCTTCGTCACCGAGTCGCTGAACCACTTCGCCTCGGGCTGGGGCTGGCTGGCCGCCGAAGGCGACAAGCTCGTGGTGCTTTCCACCCATGACGCCGACGATCTCCTGCCTCGGGAAGGTCTGACGCCCCTGCTCACCTGCGATGTGTGGGAGCACGCCTATTATCTGGATCACCAGAACGACCGTAAGGCCTTCCTCGAGGCCTGGTTCGACAATCTGGTGAACTGGGAGTTCGCCGCCGCCCAGTACGACGCCGCCCGCGGCAAGGGCGAGGCTTGGCGTCATCCCGGTCCCGTGGCCGGCTAAACAAGCCGCGTCCCCTGGGAACAGGCTTGACTACAGCACGTTTAGTCCCGCGAGCCCTCACGGCTCGCGGGATTTTTCGTTTTGGAGCAAAGGCTCTGGAGCCTTCAAGGAGAATGAAAATGCTGAGCTGGGCTCTTGTCTTCCTGGTGGTGGCACTGATCGCCGGTCTTCTGGGTTTCACGTCCATCGCCGGCACGGCGATCGGCATCGCCCAGATTCTGTTCTTTGTGTTCCTGGTGCTGTTCGTCGTCTCGGCCGTGGTTCACATGGTCCGCGGTCGACGCATCTAAGCGCTGCTTGCAGCGCCGACGGGATCCTGTGGCGCCGCCACAGGATCAGGCGCAGGTTTAAGTCTGACGCCGCGAGGCGCGGCGTCAGATCCTGCGATTGAGCGCCCAGGTTCGGTAGCCTTCATAGGTGGAGCCGGTCCAGCCCAGGGCGCGGACGCGGATCTCGTCCGCCTCCACGTCGATCAGATTATAGCTGGCCGGCGTTCCGCGCTCGCGCACCGACAGGGTTCCGCAACCCACAGCATAGGTGCGCTCATCGGCGAAGGGATACGGCAGGGCGAAGGGCGCATGGATATGGCCCGACAGCACCAGGTCCACGCGGGCTTCGGCGAACCGGCGGGCGGCGGAGGTTCCCCCCCACACCTTGGCGGTCATGGGACCGCCGATCATCTCGGTCAGAGGATGATGCAGGGCCACGACGCGCAGGCAACGGTCAGGCGTGGCCTGCAGGAAGTCGACGGCGTCCTCCACCTGGTCAGAACGAATCTGCCCCTTGGACCAGTTGAGGCGAAACTGCGCGCCGCGGGCGGTGTTCAGGCCGCGCACGGCCACCCCCTCGCCCACCAGCTGCTGACGCCAGGCCGGGCCGATGATCTTCTCGTAGCGCGCAAACGGCCGGAAGATGCGGTCGAACCAGGCGAGATAGGGGGCGTCGTGGTTGCCGGGGGTGACCAGTGTCGGCGCCGGCAACTGGTCGAGCCACGCCCGGGCCTGCTGCAGCTCGTCCACCTTGGCGAAGCGCGTGATGTCGCCGGTGACGACGATCAGGTCCGGCGGATCGTCCTTCAGGGCCTGGGTGGCGGCATTGACCGCATCCTGGTTCTCGTCCCCGAAGTGAACGTCTGAGAGTTGGGCGATACGGATCATTCGGCGTCCGGGTTCAAGGCCGAGCGGGCGACATCGCCCTCGGCGCCGGCCGGCTCGTCGCGAGGCGCGAGGATGCGGGCCACGTGGGGTACGAATTCGATCTCGGCCAGGGCGCCCAATTCGACGCTCTCGCCGTCCAGCAGAGCGGGGATGCCATGGGCGGCCCAGACACGCGCCTGGCGGCAAAGGCCAAGGTCCACGGCCGGGTCATCGCGCCAGTCGCCCATGGCCGCGCGCAGGCCAAGCCGGAAGGCCTCCCGGGCGCCGTGCAGGTCGAGGCCGGCCGCCTCCAGGGCCTGGGCCTCGTCGGCCAGGGCGCGGGACGCGGTCGGGCACATGAAGATCACCGCCTCACCCTTGGCCCGCTCGCCCTCGCCGATGACATAGCGCAGCCGGCGCGAGAAGGCCCGGCGCCAGGCGGTCCTGGCCCGTTGCAGGGCCACGCCGGCGCGGCCTTCACGAATGGCTTCCCGGGCCGGCGCCCACAGGGCCGGGGCCCCGAGTATGGCCGCCACGAGGAAGAGATGCTCGCCGATGCGTCCCCCGGCCAGGGGACGCTCGACCCCCTGAGCCAGGATTTCCTCGAGCGCCTCCTGCCAGGGCCGGGCGCCATAGATGGCGTGGGGCAACATGTTCATGGTCCCGCCGGCCAGCGGCGCCAGCAAGGGTCCCTCCGGTCCGCAGAGTTCCGCGGCGCGGCGGGCGGTGCCGTCGCCCGCCAGCACCACCAGCAGATCCGGCGACTTGGCCAGCGCCGCCTGCAGGCAGGCCTCCAGGTCCCCGACCGTGGAAGCGCAGACCTGGGCCTCCACCGGATAGCGGTCGAAAATCGCCTGAGCTTCCTCGGCGGCGCCCGGCTGTACGCTTCCGGACGCCAGATTGATCACCGCCTGAACGGTTTTGACGCCCCCCATGGATGGCTCCTACAGCCGCTCGTCGACGGACGAAGCGTCCGAGGCCTGGCTCTGCAGGTCACGGCCGGCGCCCCGCAGGGCGTGGCCGGCGTCGCTCACCACGGCCCGCATGGCGGGTTCGGCGCGATCGGCGGCCACCGCGAGCTGGGCGTCCACCACTTCGCCGCCACGCCCGAAGGAGCCGTACCAGGCCGCCGTGGCCAGGACCCCGGCGCCTGCCAGGGCCACCAGGCCGATGGCCAGATTCCGGAACGGGTGGCTTCGGCGGCGGCGCTCTTCGCGCAGGCCGGCTTCGCGGCCTCGCTCATAGGCCTCGGCCAGCCTCGCCTCCTCGACATCAGAGGCGGCGACCACGGGAAGTTCTGTTCGACGCGATCTCGTCCACATGGAGGTTTCTCCTGCTTCTTGCGGCAAAGCTAACGGTAGCAGGCCCTCTGCGGTTCCGACGGCCGAGGGAACCGGCGCCGGGGGCGAACGTTTTCAGCCTGGCACAAGCTCAAGGAGAGCCTGAAATGATGAAGTCCCTTTTGGCCGTCGCCGGCGCGGGCCTGCTGGCCGCGGCCTGCACCTCGACTGGCACTGTGGAACGTAACGCCGCCGGCGGCGCGGCCCTGGGCGCCCTGGCCGGCGCTGTGATCGGCAACAATGTGGGCTCGGGCGACGCCGGCACCGGCGCGGCCCTGGGCGCGCTGGCCGGCGGCGCGGCCGGCGCCTATGTGGGCTGCCGTGAGGACGGCGGCTGTGGCGCGGCCACCCCCAACCGTCGCCAGTATTATGATGAGCGCGCGGGTCGCTACTATTTCTATGACCCGTCCAGCCAGCGCTACTATTGGGAGAACGGTCAGCCTCGCTACTGAGGCGGCCACCTCTGATCCAACACGAAGGCGGTCCTTGCGGGCCGCCTTCTTCGTGTGCGCCATTGGGGGCGCGGACTCGTCCAAGGAGAGACGCATATGGCGCTCAAGACCCGTTCTATCCTGGCCGTGCTGGCCGTCGGCGGCATGGTGGCGGCCTGTCAGGGCCATATGGGCCGTGACCAGCTGGTGCGCGAGCCAGCCTGCGAGGACATCCGGCTGGACATCTATTTCGAGCCGGACTCGGCCGATCTCGGCGCTGAGGCGAAGACTCTGCTGCGTGAAGCGGCGGCCCAGGTGACCTCCGCCTGCGAAGTGAACCGGGTCGAGGTTCTAGGCCTCGCCGACGCCCCCGGAACGTCCGAAGTCAACCTCGCCCTGTCCGCTCGCCGCGCCCAGGCGGTCAGGGACGGGCTTGCCGCCTCGGGCCTCCCCGCGGGGGAGTTCGATCTGCAGGCCTTGGGCGCGCAGGGGGCGGTGACCGCGGGCGGCCAGGTCGAGCCCATGCGCCGCCGGGTGGATCTGACCCTTCGACTGAGCCCGGTCCGCTAGACTCCCGCCTGCGGGCGGGAGTTGGAAGAGCTGAAGCCGGACGCGAAAAAAGAACGGCGGACCCAGGGGTCCGCCGAGTGGCATCATCGAGAAAAAGGGGTGCGGAGGCGGCAGGCTGAGCAATGCCAGCCTCAAGTCGGGGGGGGCGTCGCCGCCTCCGCATCATCAAAACTCCGCACCCTCAAAGGCGTTCCCCGCCTCGGTCGTTTTTTTTTGCAGTCGCCGCGAATCCGGTCTCCCGCGGAACGGCGGCGGCGCGGGGACGTTCAAGTCGCAAGGCCGAGCTTGGGCCGAAACCCTTTCCCGATGCGAGACTGCGATGAGCTTCTCTACCTCCAGAGCCAAGCCTCAAACCCGGGCCATCTCCACCGCGCCCGCCGCCGGCAGCCGTCTGGCGGCGATCAGCGCCATCATCGGCATGGCCGCCGCCGCTGGCCTGCTGGGCGCTCTCAGCGCCGCCGCTGACCGCCCCGCTGAAGGCATGGCGATCTCGCAGAGCTATTTTTGACCATAGGAGACTGGCGTGACCGATCCGCAGAACCATGACGGGGTGAAGACCCGCGCGACCCCCGCCCGACAGGGCCGCCTTGGCCGCCCCATGCTCATCGTGCTGGTGGTGTCCGTCACCCTCGCCTTTGCCGGCCTGCTGGCGAGCTGGCTGCTGCGCGCCGACGATCTCGCAGCGACAGAACCGCACAACGCTCGCCAGGCCAGTGATGCGCAGTTGTTCGAACAGCCCGAGCCCACGCCCATCATCCCCAATCCGGACGATACGGGCACGGCCGCGCCCGTGAACCAGGGTCCGCCCCCGGTCAACTGAGGCGAAAGGCGTCGCGTGATCGAGCTCTAAACAAGAAAGGCCGCTGTCATCCGACAGCGGCCTCTTTTGCATTTACGGTCAGGGTCAGTTCCGAAGGGTCAGACCACGGACTGGCCCCGCAAGGCTCGCACCACGAAGCTCGCCACCAGGAGCACGAGGAAGACCACGAACAGGACCTTGGCGATGGTGGCGGCCACGCCGGCCAGCCCCATGAAGCCGAGATAGCCCGCCAACAGGGCCAGGACTGCAAAGACGATCGCCCAACCAAGCATCAGGCCTCTCCAATGAAAAACCGCAGCCGACGCGGCTGCGGTTCATCAACGTCCGGCTTGGCGGGCCGTTCCGGTCGTCGCGGGCGCGGCCTCAGGCCGCCGCGCGGGCGGCGCGACGGGGATGGAAGAAGAGCGCCTGACCGATCGCCGCCTTCACCGTCTCCGGCTGGAAGGGCTTGGTGATCAGGAAGGTGG
>NZ_DAIMHV010000136.1:0-7311 GCF_036723115.1 Phenylobacterium sp.
CGCCGGCGACCCCGATCACCAGGGCTGGCTCGGCCGCGCGCTCGCCGGCCGCCCCGAGGTGACGGCCTATAATCTCGGGGTCCGGGGCGACACTGGGGCCGACATCGCCCGCCGATGGTCATTGGAGGCGCAGGCGCGGCTGACCGAGGTCGAGCCTTGCCGGATCATCTTCTCTTTCGGACGCAACGACGCCAACGCCGTCAGGGGCGGCGGCTCCCGCCTTTCGCCAGCCGAGAGCCTGAAGACCGCCCACCTCCTCATGACGCACGGGGCGCGGCTCGCGCCGGTGCTGATGGTCGGGCCGCCGCCCGCCGAGGAGCCCGCCCTGGCGGCGCGGCTGGAAGCCCTCAACGAGGCGTTCAAGACCCTCTGCGCCCGCTTGAAGGTCCCTTATCTTGATGTGCTGCGGCCCCTGGCGGCGAGCGGGACATGGCTCGCCGAGGCCCGCGCCGGCGATGGCGCCCACCCCGGCGCGGGCGGGTATCAGCAGATGGCGGACCTGATCATCGTCCATCCCGCCTGGCGCCGGTTCACGGGCCTGGACTGAGCCTGCGTCGGCGCGACCCGGCCGCCATTGACCGGGGCCTGCGCATCCCGTATATCCGCGCCTCCGATTTTGACCGCCGGGGCCAGTGGCTCGGGCGCGAACCCTATTGAGAGCTTCAGAATGGCCAATACGCCCGGCGCCAAGAAGGCGATCCGCAAGATCGCCCGTCGCACCGAAGTCAACAAAGCCCGCCGCTCGCGGGTGCGCACCTATCTGCGCCGCTTCGAAGAGGCCATTGCGGCCGGCGACGCGACCGCGGCGAAAACCGCTTTCGTGGAAGCCCAGTCCGAAGTGATGCGCGCCGTCACCAAGGGCGTGATCCACCGCAACACCGCCTCGCGCAAAGTGTCGCGCCTGGCGGCTCAGCTGAAGAAGCTGGCGGCTGCCTAAAACTTAAGCCGGGGCGCCTGTGGGCGACCTAAGCGTTTGAGTTTTCTGAACTTCTGAGAAAGCCCGCAGGCCTCGCCGGTCGGCGGGCTTTGTCATGTCCGGACCCCGGCGAAGGGCGCCTGCGACCATTGTTCTCAGGGCGTCCGGGGCCGTTTTTTGGAATTCCCTTGCGGCGCGAGGGCTGGCTGGGGAGTCAACGAAAATATCCGCAGACGGCGCGAAGAATCACCGTTGACCCCCCCCGGTCCGGGACTAGTCTCTGGAGCTTCAACACACACGTATTTCCATTCGAGTTCGGATGAAAAATCGGCGGCGGGAGTCTATGCGCTCGCCGCATAAGAACCTGTGTTTGTTGAAGAAAGTGGATCGCGGCGTGGGGTTGCGGTCCAGGATGGCGATGTTTGGGGGTAGCTGCGGAAATGGCTTCCGGAAGTCTGGCACAACAGGTGGGCATAACGCCCGCGGCCGCGGTCTGGGCGAAGACCAGTCAGACCCTGAGACGTGAGCTGGGCGACGCCACCTTCGGGTCCTGGCTGGGGCATGCGGCGCTGAGCGAGCGCTCCGATCGGGAGGTGTGCCTGGTGGCCGCCACCGGCGTGGCCCGGGACTGGATCCGCCGTCACGCCTGGCGGCGGATCGGCGAGCTCTGGGCTCAGAACGATCCCGACGGCCGGGCCCTGGAGCTGCGCTCCAAGATGGAATTCGAAGCCGCCGCGGCCGAGGCCGTGGTCGCCGAGGTGAGCCTGGCGGCGCCCAAGGCCGCCAATGCGGGCGCGTCTCCGGCCGAACCGGCCCCCGCCCCGATCCTCGAGTCTGGCCGGGACTCTGGCCTCGCCTCGACGTCGGCCGCCCTCGGCCGTGTGGACGAGGCGCCGGCCCCCCGCGCCCGCGCCGGCGGGCTGCAGGACCGCTTCACCTTCGACAATTTCGTGCCGGGTCCGGCCAATGAGTTCGCCTTCGCGGTGGCCAAGCGGGTGGGCGCCTGGGCCGACGGCCATTTCAACCCCGTGGTCTTCCATGGCCCCTACGGCTTCGGAAAGACCCACCTGCTGAACGCGCTGGGCTGGGAAGCCCTGCGCACGGCGCCCCACAAGAAGGTGGTCTATCTGACCGCCGAGCGCTTCACCCAGACCTTCGTCAAGGCGGTGCAGGACCGTCAGACCGCCGCCTTCAAGGAAGAGCTGCGCGACGCCGATCTGCTGCTCATCGACGATGTGCATTTCGTGGCCGGAAAGGCCTCCACCCAGGAGGAGCTGTTCCACACCCTCATCGCGCTCGTTCAGGACGGCCGCCGGGTGGTGATGACCGCCGACCGGCCGCCGCACGAGCTGTCGGACCTGGAGCCGCGCCTGCGCTCGCACCTGCAGGCGGGCCTGGTCTGCGGCATCGAGCCCGCCGACCGAGACCTGCGCCTGGGCATTCTGGAGCGCAAGCTGACGGTTCTGGCCCGCCAGGGGGGCTTCACCCCGGCCGCCCGGGCCGATGTGCTGCAGTTCCTGGCCGACCGCTTCACCGACAGCGTCCGCGAGTTGGAGGGCGCCCTGAACACCCTGGTGGCCCGGGTGGGCGCCCAGGTGGCCGAGCTGTCCCTGGACGAGGCCCAGACCATTCTGCGGCCGCACCTGGCCGCCCCGGAGCGCCGGGTGACGGTGGACCAGATCCAGAAGGCCGTGGCCGAGCATTACGGCCTGAAGCAGGCCGACCTGCTGTCGGAGCGCCGGGCCCGGGCCGTGGCCCGTCCCCGTCAGGCGGCCATGTGGATCGCCAAGCAGATCACCACCCGCTCCCTGCCCGATATCGGCCGGCGGTTCGGCGGTCGCGACCACACCACCGTGCTGCACGCCGTGCGGCGCATCGAGGCCCTGCGCGCCGAGGATCCGGCCCTGGCCCGCGACCTGGACGTGCTGCTGCGCAAGCTGCGCGGCTGAGGCTCACGCCCCCTCGCCGGCCCGACCGGCAAGCCTGAAGGCCCGCCACCCCCGGCGGGCCTTTCGCTTTCCGGCCCCCGGGTTTTCACGCTCCTCTCAAGACCTCCTTGGGAACCCATCCTGGGTTGCTTGACTCTCTCGGACTCCAAACTAGAACAAAAAGAGAACGGAGGATTTCGGACATGACCGGTTTTCGCAGCGGGCGTCTCGCCGCCGTGCGCGCGAAGATCGCCGCCATCGAGGCGGGCGGCCGGTCGGACTCTGAGTCCCTTCCGCTGGGCGATCCCCGCGTGGACCGGTGCTTTCCGGGCGGGCGGGGCCTGCCCCTGGGCCGCTGGCACGAACTAGGCGGCGAAGGCCTGGAGGGGGAGACCGCCGCGGCGCCGGCGGCCTTCGCCCTGATGCTGGCCCTGCCTCTGCTGCGGCGGGGACGCGGCGTGTGGATCGCCCGGCGCGACGATCTGCACGCGCCGGGCCTGGCGGGACTGGCGGGCCCTGGCCTGGGCCTGGGCCTCCCCGGAGGCCTGATCGAGGTCTGGGCGCCGGACGAGGCCGAGGCCCTGGCCGCGGCCGAGGACGCGCTTTCCACCCGCGGGGTGGGGGCGGTCTTCGTGGAGGCCGAGGCGGTCGACCTCACCGCCGGGCGGCGGCTGCAGCTGGCCTGTGAACAGGGCGGGGCCACCGGCTTCCTCATCCGCCGGCGGCCCTTCGGCGGAAGGGCGCGGGCGACCACAGGCTCGGCGGCGGCCACCCGCTGGACCATAGGCCCGGCCCCCAGCCAGCCCGCCGCCGGGCGGCTGGGCCTGGGTCCGCCCCGGTGGCGCGCCGCCCTGGAGCGCTGCCGGGGCGGACGGGCCGGCGCCTGGCTGTTCGAAAGCCCCTGCGCCTATTCGCAAACGGAGACCCAGGATGACGCGCATCCTCTGCGCCTGGTCGCCGAACTGGGCGATCGACAACTGGCGCCGACGCCACCCCGCCAGGCCGGGCCTGGACGATCCTCGCCCGTCGCCGACGGACGCCGACAGGCTGGAGGCTGAGCCCGCGCCCTTCGCCCTGGTGGAGACGGCGCGCGGAACCCGGCGGCTGAGCGCGGTGGAGTCCAGGGCCGCGGCGCTGGGCCTGTTTCCCGGCCAGAAGGCCGCCGACGCCCTGGCCCGTGTCCCCGACCTTGAACTGGCGGAGGCCGAACCCCAGGCCGACGCCCTGGCCCTGCGGGCGCTCAGCGACTGGTGCGTGCGCTTTTCCCCGGCCGTGGCCGCAGATCCCCCCGACGGTCTTTTCCTGGACATCACCGGCCTCGCCCACCTGTGGGGGGGCGAGGCCGAGCTGGCGGCCGATTTCCGCAGCCGCCTGGCCGCCAACGGACTGGAGGTGCGCTGCGCGGTGGCCGACACCCCGGGCGCGGCCTGGGCCCTGGTACGGTATGGGGCGCGGCACGGGGCAGGAGCGGGAGACGCCGGCGGCGGGGGCGAGGCGCTGATCTGCCCGCCAGGAGCCCAGGCCCAGGCCCTGCGCCGCCTGCCGCCCCTGGCCCTGCGCCTGGCGCCCGGGGCCGCCGCCCAGTTGGAGCGCCTGGGGGTGGCGCAGATCGGCCAACTGGCCCGCCTGCCGCGCGGGGAGCTGGCCCGGCGGTTCGGCGCAGAGACCCTGCAGCGCCTGGACCAGGCCCTGGGGGCCGCCCCCGAGGCCCTGGCCTTCCGCCGGCCGCCCACCCCCTGGATGGACCGCCTGGCCTTTGTGGAGCCCATCAGCGCGCCCGAGGACATGGGGCGGGCCTGCGCCGACATCCTCGAGCGCCTTTGCGCCCGGTTGAGCGCCGCGGGCCAGGGGGCCCGGCGTTTCGAGATCGCCTATCACCGGCTGGACGGCCGTCCCCTGGCCGCCCAGGTGGGCCTGGCCGCGGCCGGCCGCGAGGCGGGGCGCATCGCCCGCCTCTTCGCCCCCAAGCTGGAGCATCTCGATCCCGGCTTCGGGGTGGAGTCCGTCACCCTGGCCGCCCGGGAGGTGGAGCCCCTGGCCCCCCGCCAGACGGGCCTGGCCCCCGACGGACAGCCGCCGGGCGAGGCCGACCTCGCCCCCCTGGTGGACCGCCTGGCCAACCGGCTGGGGCCGGACCGGGTCTGGACCAGCCGGCCGGTGGAGAGCCATGTGCCCGAGCTCGCCCTGGTCCGCGGGCCGCCGCTCGCGCCGGCGCCAGGGGCCGGATGGGACCCCGAACGCCCCCGGCCCCTGCGCCTGTTCCGACGGCCTGAACCCATCGAGGCCACCGCCCCCATCCCCGATGATCCCCCCGTCCAGTTCCGCTGGCGCGGCCGCCTGCACCGGGTGCGTCTGGCCGAGGGACCTGAGCGCATCGGCGCCGAATGGTGGAGGGTCCCCGTCGAGGCGGTCTCAAGCGCCCACATCCGCGACTATTACCGGGTGGAGGATCAGGAGGGCGGGCGCTTCTGGATCTTCCGCGCCGGCCTCTATGCGGCGGGCCAGCCGGCCCGCTGGTGGCTGCACGGCCTTTTCGGATGAGCCCGACCCGCCCATGACCGCCTATGCCGAACTCATGGCCGCCACCAACTTCTCCTTCCTGCGCGGCGCCTCCCACCCCTGGGAGCTGGCGGCCACGGCCGAGGCCCTGGGCCTCTCGGCCCTGGGCGTCTGCGACCGCAACAGCCTGGCCGGGGTGGTGCGGGCCTGGAGCGCGGCCAAGGACCTGAAGCTGCGCATGCTGACCGGCGTGCGGCTGGACTTCGCCGACGGGACGCCTGGCCTGGTCTGCTATCCCCGCGACCGGGACGCCTATGGCCGCCTCACCCGCCTGCTGACCCTTGGCCAACGGCGGGCGAAAAAGGGAGGCTGCGAGCTTTCCTACAGCGATTTCGCCGACCATGCGGCGGGACAGGTCATCCTGGCCGTTCCTCCCGCCCGCCTGGACGAGGCCTTCAGGCGCGACCTGTCGCGGCTCTGCGGAGACTTCCCAGGCCAGGTCTGGCTGGCGGCGGCCCGGGGCTACGGCGCCCGCGACCTGCCCCGGCTGTCGGACCTTTCAGGTCTGGCCCAGGCCTGCGGCGCCCCCATGGTGGCGGTGAACGACGTCCTCTATCACGCGCCCGAGCGGCGGCCCCTGCAGGACGTGCTGACCTGCATTGCGGAAAAGACCACCATCGACCAGGCGGGCTGGCGGCTGGCGGCCAACGCCGAACGGCACCTGAAGTCCCCCGCCGAAATGGCCCGCCTTTTCGCCCGCTTTCCCGAGGCGGTGGCGCGGTCCCTGGAGGTGGCCGGCCTGATCGGTTTCGACCTGGGCGAGCTGCGCTACGAATATCCCGACGAGCCCGTGCCCCCGGGCAAGACCCCCATCGCCCATCTGCGCGACATCACCTGGCGCGGCGCCTCTATGCGCTATCGGCGGGGAATCCCCCAGAAGGTCCGCGACCTGCTGGAAACCGAACTCGCCCTTATCGAGAAGCTGAACTACGCCAACTACTTCCTGACCGTGCACGACATCGTCGCCTGGGCCCGCGCCCAGGGCATCCTCTGCCAGGGCCGCGGCTCGGCGGCCAATTCCTGCGTCTGCTTCTGCCTGGGGATCACGGCGGTGGACCCCACCAAGCCTGACCAGGACCTGCTGTTTTCCCGCTTCATCTCCGAGGAGCGGGACGAGCCCCCCGACATCGATGTGGATTTCGAGCACGAGCGGCGCGAGGAGGTGATGCAGTACGTCTATGGCCGCTATGGCCGCGATCGGGCCGCCATCTGCGCCACCGTCATCCACTATCGCCCGCGCATGGCCATCCGCCAGGTGGGCAAGGCGCTGGGCTTGACCGAGGACGTCACCGCCGCCCTGGCCGGCACGGTCTGGGGCAGCTACGGGACCGGGACCCCCGACGACCATGTCCGCCAGACCGGCCTTGATCCCGACAATCCCGAGATCCGCCGGGCCACCACGCTCGCCACGGCGCTGATCGGCTTTCCCCGCCACCTCTCCCAGCATGTGGGCGGCTTCGTCCTGACCAAGAAGCGCCTGGACGAGACCGTGCCCATCGGCAACGGGGCCATGAAGGACCGCACCTTCATCGAGTGGGACAAGGACGACATCGACGCGCTTGGCCTGATGAAGGTGGACGTCCTGGCGCTCGGCATGCTGAGCGCCCTGCGCAAGAGCCTTTCCATGCTGCGGGCCGACCACGGCCAGGCCCTGCACGACCTGTCCGACATCCCCCAGGAGGATCCGGCGGTCTATGACATGCTCGGCCGGGCCGACTCCGTGGGCGTCTTCCAGGTGGAGAGCCGGGCCCAGATGTCCATGCTGCCCCGGATGAAGCCCCGGCGGTTCTATGACCTGGTCATCGAGGTGGCCATCGTCCGGCCCGGCCCCATCCAGGGGGACATGGTCCACCCCTATCTCCGCCGCCGGGAGGGCAAGGAGCCGGTCTGTTTCCCCGCCCCCCATCC
>NZ_DAIMHV010000137.1:0-7045 GCF_036723115.1 Phenylobacterium sp.
CGCGGGGTCGGGGTGGTCGGCGGCTCCGCGCCGCAGGCGCCCAGGGCCAGGGCGGCGGCCAGAACCAGGAGGGCGGGACGCAGGACCATGGGGAAACCTCGTCTGTTGCGCGCGTCAGTCGGCGGTCTTGGGCCTCAACGGGGCGGGGCCGCGGTTGTTCATTTCATCGCCGGCATCTCGCGGCAGGGGAATGTAGAAGGCCAGCGAAATGAAGGTCACAGCGCCGATGACCAGGAAGGCCGGGGAGATGGTCTCGGCGGTCATCTGATCCTGACCGGCCAGGCGGGTGAAGGTGTGGATCAGGGTGGCGGCCAGGCCGATACCCACCGACTGAACCAGCTGCTGGGCCATGCTGGACATGGTGGAAGCGCGGCTCATCTTGTCCTGCTCGATGTCGGCGAAGGCCAGGCCGTTGAGGCTGGTGAACTGCAGGGAGCGGAAGAAGCCGCCGGCCAGCAGGATGATCATGATCAACCAGTGCGGCGTGTCGATGCGGAAGGCGCCATAGGCCAGGAAGAAGACGCCGACGATGACGGCGTTGACCACCAGCACCGTGCGGAAGCCGAAGCGCCGCAGGATGGGCGGGGCGGTGGTCTTCATGATCAGGGCGCCGGCCGCGGCGACGAAGGTGAGCAGGCCCGCCTGGAAGGCGCTCATGCCGAAGCCCACCTGCAGCAGCATGGCCAGCATGAAGGGGGTCGCGCCCATGGCGATGCGCATGAACCCGCCGCCGACCACCGAGGCGGTGAAGGTCTGGATGCGGAAGAGGGAGAGGTCGAGGATGGCGTGGGGCGTGCGCCTGGCGTGCCAGCCATAGACCAGGAGGGCGCCCAGGCCGCCGACGAAGAAGCCGGCCACGGCCAGGGGCGGGAGGATGTCGCGGCCCAGATTCTCGAAGCCGAAGATGATGCTGGCCAGGCCAAGGCCGGTGAGGATCATGCCCCGGACGTCCAGGCGCGGGGCGTCCTGGACCGCCACATTGGGGACGTAGCGGGCCACCAGAAGGACGCCGGCCGCGGCGATGGGCAGGTTGATGTAGAAGATCCAGCGCCAGTCCCAGAAGGTGACGATGAAGCCGCCCACCGGGGGGCCGATCACCGGGCCCAGGAGGGCCGGCATGGTCAGCACCGACATGGCGCCCACCAGTTCGTTCTTGGGCGTGGTGCGAAGCAGGACGAGACGGCCCACCGGCATCATCATGGCGCCGGCCATCCCCTGGAACAGGCGGGCGACCACCAGCTCCATAAGCGAGTTGGCCAGGCCGCAGGCCGCCGAGGCCAGGGCGTAGAGGATCATGGCGGCGACGAAGATCCGCTTGGCCCCGAACTTGTCGGCGGCCCAGCCGCTTATGGGCAGGAAGACCGCCGCGGCCAGCAGATACATGGTGATGGCCAGGTTCAGCCGCAGGGGGTCCTCGTTGAGGTCCGCCGCCATGGCCGGCAGGGCGTTGGACAGCACCGTGGCGTTGAGCGTCTGCATCATCAGGGCCGAGCCGATGACGGCGGGCACGATCCAGCCCCGACTGAGGGCGGCGGCGCGCTCCTCCTTGGTCAGGGGCGGGGTGCGGACCTCCTTGGCCAGCGCCTTGGCGGCTTCGGGAGCGGTGTGGGGATCGACGGCGTCGGCCATGGGGCTCAGGCCTCCACCAGGGCGATGAGGGGGGCGGCGGCCGCGGCGAGCGCCTGACGCTGGGGCTCGTCGAGGGTGGCCAGGCGGGCGGCCAGCCAGTCATTGCGCTGGCGACGGGTTTCGGCCAGGGCGGCGAGGCCCGCGGGCGTGATGGAGAGGCCCGACCTGCGGCCGTCGCTCTCGTCAGAGATGCGGCTGATCCAGCCGGCGGCCTCCAGGCGCTTCACATGGCCGCTCATGGCCGGGCGGGACATCTGCTCCCCATCGGCCAGATCGGAGACGCCGACCCCCGGCTGGCGCTTGATCTCCACCAGCAGCAGCACGTCCAGGGCCGAGAGGCCGGCCTTGGCGGCGGCCTGACGCAGGCGCCGGGCGACCCGCAGCAGGGCCGGCCGCAGGGCCTCGGCCAGGTGTTCGGGGTCGGTGAGTACAGCTTCGGCGACGGGGGAGGGCATGGGGCGCCTGCGGGAAATCTAGTTAAGTACCTAAACTATCTATCCGCGTAGATAGACCTCTCAGCGGTCAGGTCAAGCGGACGGGCGCTCAGGTGTCGAGGCGGTTCTCGAGGATGGGCGGCGTCCAGGCGGGATCGAGGGTCTTGCGCGGATGGGACGCGGTGACCTGGCCCATGAAGGGCGGCCAGATCTCATATCCCAGCAGGGCCTGGAGGCGGGGCGAGAAGGTGGCGACCAGATCGCGGGGGATGCTGAGATAGAAGTTCTCCTGGGTGCGGGCCCAGGGCTGGCAATACTGGTTGGTGAGGGCCAGGCGCGGGCTTTGCGCCCGGTTGGCGCCGCCGCGATGGAGCAGGTGGCCCTGGAAGACCAGGGCGGAGCCCGCCGGCATCACGGCCGGGAGAAGTTCGGCCGCGGCGTCCGGGCGGGCGCCGAAGGCGGCCACCTCGGCGTCGCTCCAGAGATGGCTGCCGGGAAGGATGTCGGTGGCCCCGTTGGTCGGGGTGAACTCATCGATGGCGAAGATGACGCTGAGGCTGGCGGCGGGGCGCGGTCGGGGCAGCCGGTAGAAGCCGTCGTCGAAATGGACCCCCTGGGCCGCCTCGCCGGGTTCAATGTTGATGGCTTGGCTGGCGGTGAGCAGGTAGCCCGGCAGCAGGAAGCGATCGAGCAGGGCGAGGATGTGCGGCTCTTCGGTGATCTCCTCGAACACCCGGCCCCGGGCCACGAGGGTATAGACCCGCTCGGTGCGGAAGCCCTCAAAGGCGTTGCGGCCGTGGTGGCGGCGCAGGTGCGGCGAAAGGCCCGCACGGATGCGGGTCAGGGTCTCCGGCGACAACAGGCGTTCGAGGATTGTGAAGCCGTGGGCTTCGATCTCCTGGACATGGCGCTCAAGGTCGAAGGCCTGAGAGGCGGTGGCGAGATCCATGGCGTCCTCCTGGTCGGGCGCCTCTGACGGGCGTCTCCACCGGACAGCCTAGACCCTCAGGCGCGCGGGATCGACTATCGAACGCCGCACCGCGCGGGCGGCTTTGCGGAGGTCGCTGAGGGGGCGGGCCAGAGACCGCAGGTCAGGGCCGCCGCCGCCCAGGCCGCGGGCGGCGGCTTCCCGCAGGCGTTCGGCTTCTTGGTCGAGGCGGCGGGCGGCGGTCTGCAGGTCGGCCAGGGCCAGGGTGAGCCGCCCCTCGGGCGAGGCGCGCCAGGCCCGGCGCAGGGCCAGGCGGGCTTCAGCCTCGGTTTCGACGGCGCTCGCAACGGGCGGATCGAGGGCGGGACTGTGCAGGGCCGACCAGACCACGCCCTGGGCGGCCCCGTCCTGGCCCCGCCGCCAGGCGGCCTCGGCGGCGGCCTGGACCCAGAGCCTCATCTGCGCGTGTTCGGGGTCGCCCATCTGGGAATTGTATAAAAACTACAAGCCCCGGCAAGGATAATCGGCTAGAGCACGCTCTGGATGATGCGCCGGGCCTGGAAGGGGGGGATGATGGCGGTGATGTGGGCCGCCCAGCGCAGGCGCGCGTCGCGCCGGGTGGGGCCGGCGACGCTCTCCAGGTCGAACCGCCCGGCCCGCGAGCCCCGCAGCAGGCGCTTGACCAGCACCTCGTCGGTGTCGATCTCCACCACCACCACATGGCCCAGCATGTCGGGCGAGGGCGGGGTGCGCTGGTCCTCGAAATAGATCAGCGCCCCGTCGTCGGCCAGGCCTCGCATGGAATGGCCCACCACCCGCAGGGCGCGGGCCTGGGTGGTGCCGCCGGGGGGGATGGGGGCCAGGTCCGTGGGCTCATGGCCGATGGCGAAAAGCACGACGCCGTCGGGGTTTGCGCCTACCGCCCCGAGGATCGGCACATAGCCGTCGCGCAGGGCCTCGCGCATGGGGCCCAGGGCGTCATAGAGCCATTCGGGACGCACCTTGAAGGCCGCCGCATACTCCTTGCTGCGGCGGAAGGAGAAGGGGGCGTTGCCATTCTCGTTGGAGGCGTAGGTGTTGCGGTTCCAGCCGAAGGCCTCGGCGGCCGCGGCGGCGGTCTCGTAGCCGGCCTCGAGCCGGGCCTGGCGCAGGCGGTCGGAGCGCTGGTCCATGAAGGGGGAATAGACCGCCTGTGGAGGAATGTAAATAACATACAGTTTCTGCTTGCCCGCTGTATGTATGAAAAATACAGTCGGCTCCATGGAAACGTCGCATCACGTCCGGGGCGCGGCCCCGAAGGCCCCGAAGGCCCCCAAGGCCGGCCTGCCGAGCCTGGGGGATTACGCCAATCTGCGCCGAGGCGGGTCGAGCGCGGCCCAGGCCGGCGCCTTTCTGCGCATGGAGGAGAAGACCCGCCGGCATATGGAGCGGGCCTTTCGCGGCCAGGTGGCCCGGGGGGCCGGCGAGGCCCAGCCGCGCTTCGCCCGGCACGACAAGCACGTGGCCGCCGTGATGGGCCAGGGCGGCTTTCCCGCTCTGACCGAGCGGCGGATCGGCCGAAACGGGGTCTGCGTCGGCCTGCCGCTGGTCTGGCCGGAGATGTCGCGATGAGGGGCGCGACCGCGGAGCCGCCGGAGGACGCCGGGGCCCTGGTGGCCCGGGCCCTGGGCGATCGGACGCCCGGCGCGCGCACGCCCTTCCTGAAGGAGTTGCTGGCGCATACGGCGGCGGGCTTGGTGATCCTGGAGGGCGAGCGGGCGGCGAGCGAGGCGGTCTATCGCCTGGCCGACGCCGTGGCCGCCCGGCGGGTCTGATCCATGGGCCGGATCTTCGACCCCGCCCAGAAGGCCAAGGCCCAGCTGAGGCTGGCCGAACAGCGGGCCCGCGCCAGGGCCGAGGCCGCCGCGGTGGCGGCCGGCGTGGCCGAGACCGTGGCGCTTTCCGCCGCCCGGGGGGCGGAATTCGAGACGCCGCCGGCGGCCGGCGGCGCACGCGCCGTCCCCTATCGCCGACAGACGGGCCTGGACTGGCTGGCGCGGAAGGGGCGGATCGGCGCGCGGCAGAAGGCGGCCGGGGAGCGCTATGGCGCGCTCTTCCGACGGGCGGGCCGCGAAGGCGCCCTTCGCTCCACCCTGGACGTGCGTCCCGGCGGCGGGCCGGCGGGGCCGGGCGGGCGCGAGGAGGTGCTGCTGATGGCGGCCGAAGGCTCGGCCCAGGCTGCGGCCCGGCTTTCGGCCCTGCGGGGGCTGCTGGGCGATCAGCCGCAACTGGTCGCGGCCTGCGACCTGATCTGTGGCCGCGAGCTGACCCCGCGCGAAGCCGCCAGGGGCGAACGCGCGGTGATCGAACTGGAGGCGGTGCTAGGGGTCGCGCTGGACCTGCTGGCGGGGGAGGGGGGTTGATGTCCAGGCGTCCAGCAAGCTGGCGGCGACAGCCTGCCTTCGGGCTATGGCGTCGGGATCGGCGGTGTCGAGGTCGTTGGCGGCGTAGCGGGGGTCTATCGTCGGCGCGACGATCACCGGCTCTGCGCCGAACTGGTCGGCAGTGATGTCGATGATCCATCCCTGGCACGTCACCCAGGCGTGGGCCTCCCATCGGGCGCCCGCAAGGAATCCGTAGGGACCGATCTCCTCCGAAGCCGAGCGGCGCGGCGTCCCGTTCGCCCAATGGGCGTCATGGCCCTGGAGCTGAAGGACGTCGCGCACGAACAGGCTGGTGCGCCCGCAAGCGCCGGCCGATGGCGTCGCGCCGCGGCGCCACGGCTCGGCGGCCAGCCAGTCGTCCCACACCGGCTCCATGAAGCGACGAAGGCGTGTGGCCGTGGCGAAGAGTTGGGCCCGCAGGCACGGCCCCCCGCCCAGATCAGCCATGGGCCAGGCTGGGGCCGGCGGCGATGAGGTCAAGGATTTCGGCGGTGGGGCGGACGTCTCCGAACGATCGGTAGATGGTGTAGAGGGCGGCGTTGTGAGCCGCGTCGGTGACCGTGGCGGTGGCGTCGGCGGCGAAGATGACGCGGTAGCCCAGGGTCGAGGCGTCGCGGGCTGAGCTTTCGCAGCACACATTGGTCACCGTACCGGTGATGATCACGGTCTCGATCCCACGGGCGGCGAGGCGATCATGCAGGTCGCAGCGGCCGGGGAAGAACGCGCTGGCGGCGGATTTCTCGGCGACGATCTCGCCCTCGACGAAGTCGAGTTCCGGGCAGAGCCTGTCGTGCGGGGCGCCCTGGCCGCCTGAGGCGCCAAAGGCCTGAGCGATCTGTTCCCCATAGAATTCGATGGCCCGGGGGTTGGGCGGCCCGGTATCGGCGGGCAGGACCCAGGCGACCAGCCCGCCGGCCTCGCGCAGGGCGGCGGCCAGGCGGTTGATGGGCGCGATGGCGTCGCGGCAATGGATATTGGCCTCGGCGAAGAAGGGGACCATGTCGATGACGACGAGCGCCGTTGTCCGGGGGGCGAGACGCTCATAGGCGTGGCGTCGCCCGCGGCGGCTTTCATGACGAAGGTATTCCCGCTCAGCGATCATCCAGTTGTGCGCCATCGCCTCGCCCCGCTAGGGTGTTCATGAAATGTACCTACCCATCTAGCAGATCGATCATGACAGACTACGCCTCGTTTATGATCTGCACCGCCCCCCGCAGCGGGAGCACGCTGCTCTGCCGGCTCCTGGCCGAAACCGGGGTCGCGGGGAAGCCGGCGTCTTATTTTCATGAGCCTTCCCTGGCCGAATGGACGCGGCGGCTGGGCGTCGAGGCCGACCCCACCGCCTCGGAGCGGGAGGTTGTCGAGGCCTGCGTCCAGGCGGCCCTGGCGCGGGGGCGCAGCGACAACGGCATCTTCGGGCTGCGGCTGCAGCGGCCCAGTTTCGACTTTTTCTTTTCGCAACTGGCCCTGGTCCATCGCGAGCGCGCCTCGGAGCGGGCGCGGTTCGAGGGCGTCTTTGGGCGGACCCTGTTCATTCACCTTTCCCGGGCCGACAAGGTCGATCAGGCGGTGTCCTGCCTGAAGGCCGAACAGACGGGCCTTTGGCACGTGGCGGCCGATGGGTCGGAACT
>NZ_DAIMHV010000138.1:0-6994 GCF_036723115.1 Phenylobacterium sp.
ATGAGCTTCGATCCGATGACCGAGCGCGGGATTCCGCTGGAGAACCAGCTCCGCAACTGGTCGGAACTGAACGTCTCCCCCTATGACACGCACACCGTACATCCCTACACCCGCACCCGCGCCATCCTGATGAACGGCGTCGAGGTGGAGGCGATCATCAATTCGCACCAGGCCGCACGTCACAACAGCGACCTGGGCTTGAAGCAGATCCTGGCTCAGGTCCGCCGCGTGGAGCAGCAACAGCAGAAGGCGGTCAACTGGCTGATCCCGGGTGAGGAGAGCAATATCGCCGTGACCATCGGCTATGAGCAGGTGGCCGTCGACCTGACCGCCTGGATCGCCCGCCACGAGCCTGACCCCTATCTGAAGCAGGTCTATGAGTTCGGCCTGCTGGAGGATTTCGACCACCTCTATCGCTACGCCAACCTGATGGACCTGATGGGGGAGTCTCGGAAAGCCCACGAGATCACCGGCGGACTGACGGAGATTCTGCCTGGCCGCCCGACCATCTTCGAGCACCGCCATCCCCATGACGATCTGCGGCGGCCCATGACCAAGGTGGGCGCCGAGCGCCAGTCCATGCTGAACGGCCTGACCCTGGTCTCGGCTGAACAGCAGACGATGAACTACTACATGACCGTGGGAAACCGGCCCACCGATCCCCTGGCCCGAGCCCTCTATCTGGAGATCGCCCAGATCGAGGAGCAGCATGTCAGCCACTATGAAACCATCCTCGACCCGACCCTGACCTGGATGGAGAACTGGGTCCTGCACGAGTTCCATGAGTGCTGGCTCTACTGGTCGTGCATGACCACCGAGGAGGACGCCCGCATCCGCGCCCTGTGGGAGCTGCATCTGGCCATGGAGGTGGAGCACCTGAAGATCGCCTGCGAGATGATGAAGGCCATCGACCGGAAGGATCCGGCCGAACTTCTTCCCGACACCCGGCTGACCACGCCCATGACCTTCGAGCAGAACAAGTCCTATGTCCGCCAGGTCCTGGCCGAGCAGGTGGAGCTGAGCGCGTGGGACTCGGAGTTCGTCCCTGTCGACGCCCTGCCGCAGGATCACCGCTACTTCGCCTATCAGGCCGCGGTGAACGCCGGCGGGTCACCGAGCGAGAGCGTGATCGACCGCCGCCGCGAGGCGTCCGGCGAGGACTATCGCTCGCAGACCGAGGGGGATCATCCCATCGACGCCCTGCGCCCCGACGCCGAGGCGCGGCTGGACTACGCTCGGCGCAACGCGCCCCTGGCCGCCGAATAGGAGGCATAAGAAGATGAGCCAAGACACCCAAGATGAAGGCCCCGTGAAGGCCGTGATGAACCGGGCCAGCGACGCCGTGGGCGCCGCCGTCGGCCTGGCCGGCGCCCATACCGCCGGCGGACGCAACACCGACATGTTCGTGGCCAACGCCGCCATCAGCGATCGCTATGAGGTGGAGGCCGCCAGGCTCGCCATGGGGCGCACGCGCAGCGACACCCTGAGGGGCTTCGCGCGCCAGATGATCGAGGCCCACACCGCCAGCAGCCATCAGCTCGCCTCGGCCCTGCGCATGAAGGAGACAGGCGAGGTTGAGCCGCCGCCGGAGGGGCTCGATGAACGCCGGGAAGGATTGCTGCGCCACCTGCGGGAGGCCGGCGACGAGGATTTCGACGCTCGCTATCTCGACCAGCAGATCGCCGCCCACCAGGAGGCCGCAGCCCTCCTCAAGACCTATGGTGCAAGCGACGGCGTGCCTCAGTTGCGATCGTGGGCCGTGGCGGGCCTGCCGGCGGTGGAACGCCATCTGGAGATGGCGAGAAACCTCAAGTCGGCGCAGCGCTAGGATCAGGCCCCCGCGCCAACTCCGAGAGGCCGCCCACAAAGAGGCGGACGCACATCTCGGTCGCCGTCTTGGGCTCCAGCAGCCCCTGCCCCACCTGTCGCCCCGCCTGATTGGTCACTGCCCACAGAAGGTCGACGGCGGCGATGGCGGTGGGCAGGGACAGGCCATAGGCGCGACGGGTGGCCCGGACGAAGAAACGGAAGGTCGCCTCGCGCTCGGCGCGGCCTTCTTCTTCCATCCGGCGCTCGAGGACCGGATCGGCCAGCAGGGCGGCGATGAGCGCGCCGCGCTCCTTGGTCTGCTGCAGGTAGAGCCCCGTGGTCCGACGGATCAGGTCGGGGAAATCCGCGGCGGCCAGGGCCTGAGCCATCCCCCGCTCGTTGAGATCGCGCTGCTCACGGCCAAGCAGGGCGGCCAGCAGCGCCATCCGGTCGGGGAAGTAATTGTAGATCAGCCCCTTACTGACGCCGGCGGCTAGGGCCACCCGCTCCATGGCCACGCCGCCGGCCCCCTCCGCCAGCACGAGCTCGGCGGCGCGGTCCAGGATCTGGGCGCGGCGGGCGGCGGGCTCCAGACGGGTGCGCTTCGTCGGCGGGGTCATCACGCTGTCAGGCGCCGGTTACGGGGGTGACGTCAAGACCAGAGCGGGGACGAAGCCTTGAGCACCCGGCTCATCATCAGCAGCCGGGCGAGCACCGGTCCCCCAGAGGCCGGCCGCAGCCAGCTCTCATACCAGGCGATTTCGGTCTTCGGGGACTCGCCGAGACCCACGATCTCGCCCTCCACCAGATAGTCGGTGTCCAGCATGACCGGACCCGCCAGATGTTCGAGCTCGATGGCGCCGAACATGCCGACAAACTCGCCCTCGCTCTTGAACAGCGGCGTCTCCACCACGCGCAGGGCGTCGATCACCACCGACGGGGCGGCCAGGCGGCGGCCGGCCGCATCGGGTGTTATATAGGCGTCCATCGGCTCGCTCACACCGCGCACGCGCGCCAGGGCGGAGGTTGACGCGATGCGGGCCGGGACGTCGCACGCCCGGTCGCCGATCTGCGAGGCGGCGAGAATCCGAAGCGTCTCGGCCGGGCGCGAACGGACCAGACGCTCGCGCAGGGTGGTGGATACGGGCGCCCGGCCCCGCCAGGCCATGCCCTCGCAGACCCGGGCCCCCTCCGGGGTCTCGATCCAGGCTGTCGCCCCGGCGCCCTCAACCCCCTCGGTCAGCGGGCCCAGGCCGGCGCGGACCGGCTCCCCATCTGTGGTGGGCTGCAGGAAGTAGAGCGACAGGCCCCCCGGGCTGGTCCAAGGCCGCTCGAACCGCGCGGCGAACAGCGGCGGAAACTGCTCCATGTGGATGTTCGCCGCCACCGTCCCGCCTCGGAAACCCAGGGTCTGGGCCGTGGCGTCGTCGTGGATTGAGCCTACCGCCTCCCGCGAGACATTCACGGGCCGCCGGAACGGGCCAACGAGACCGCCGTCCGGCAAGGTCTGGGCTTCAAAGGGCGCGGGGTCAGGTTCAGACGGCGGCATGAGGACCTCCTTGACGCGCCCATGAACGTGGCGATTATTGACGGTTCGTGCAATAAGAAAACGAGGGACGCCGATGCGCCTGGAGCTCTCGCCTGCGGACCTCGCATTTCGCCAGGAGGCGCGCGCCCTTATCGCCGAGGCGTTTTCCGGCGCAGAGACATATGATGGCGGACCCGCACATGAGGCGCGCTGGCATGCGGCGTTGGCGCGACGGGGCTGGGAGGTCAGCAAGTGGCCCGAAGCCTTCGGCGGTCCGGGTTGGAGCGCGACGCAGCACTTCATCTGGGAACGGGAAACCACCGCTGCAGGACTGCCCGCCCAGGTGGGCGGCATGGGCATGGGCATGCTCGCGCCCATTCTGTTCGCCTATGGCGCGCCCGAACAGCAGGCGCGCTTCCTGCCCGACATCCGGGCAAATCGGGTGCGCTGGTGCCAGGGCTATTCCGAACCCGAGGCTGGTTCCGACTTGGCTGCCTTGCGCACGACCGCGCGGCAGGAGGGGGACGACTACATCATTGACGGCGAGAAGATCTGGACCAGCGGAGCCCATCACGCCGACTGGATGTTCTGCCTCACACGCACAGGCCAGGGGTCACGGAAGCAGGAGGGCATCACCTTCCTGCTGGTCGATTTGCGCAGCCCGGGCATCCAGATCCACCCGATCATCTCCCTGGACGGACGGCACGGGTTCAACCGCGTGACCTTTGACAGCGTGCGCGCCCCGGTCGCAAACCGCGTGGGCCGGGAGGGCGAAGGCTGGACGGTGGCCAAGGGCCTGCTCACCCACGAGCGGACGGGACAAGCCTATGTGTCCCTGTCGCTCAGCCTGCTGAGCCGCCTGCGGGAAGCCGCCGCCGAAATCCCGGGGTCGCAGGGCCGGCGCCTGATTGACGATCCCGGCTTCGCCGCCCGTCTGAGTCTCGCCGCCATCGAACTGGAGGCCCTGGCCATGACCGAGCTCCGCACCCTCTCGCAGGTGGAGGCCGGCGAAGCGCCTGGCGCCCAGTCTTCCCTGCTGAAACTCAAAGGGACCGACATCGTGCAGCGGATGACCGAGTTTTTCGTCGAATGCGCGGGCCCGTATGCGGCGCCCTGGTTTCCTGATCTGGCGGATCATCCGGGTCAGGTGGGGCCGACCTGGGCGCAGCCCGAGGTCGTCCGCTATCTCGAAGGTCGCGCGGCCAGCATCGCCGGCGGCTCTGACGAAATCCAGCGCAACATCATCGCCAAGCACGTCCTGAAGCTCTGAGGCGTGGGCCGAAGCCTCAGCCCCGTGGCCGGGCGCCGCGTGTGGTCCAGGCGTACCAGCCAAGGCCAAGGGCCAGCCAGGCGAGCAGCAGGCCGTAGGGCCGCACGTCGGTGGAAAGGCCCAGGGCGGCGATGGCGATGGCCGCAACGACCCCCAGGGCCGACATGACCTGCACCGTGGCGCGGCTGAACTTCAGGCGCGCCTCGGCGTGCACCTGCGGGAAGCGGCGGGCGACGTTCCACGAGGCCATGCAGGTGCCCATGTACTTCATCATGGTGGGCACGTTCACGGCCAGCAGCAGGAAGAGCAGGCTCGAAGGCAGGAAGACCGCCGTCACGCAGCCCAGATAGGCCACCAGGGTCGCCACATGCGGCGTGCCGAAGCGGGGGTGAATGCGCGCCAGGGGGGCCGGCAGCACGCCGGAACGTCCCATGGCGAACAGGAAGCGCGCATAGACCAGGAAGACGGCGTTCATGGATTTGGCCAGGGAGAAGACGGCCGCCGTCACGATGAGCGGGGTCGCCACGGGTCCCAGCGCCACCTTGGCGGCCTCCAGCAAGGGCGCATTGCTGCCCGCCAGCACGCCCGGCCCCACCAGGCTCAGCGCCGCAAAGGTCACGCTGAGATAGACCACCACGGTGAGCGCCAGCGCCCCGGCCATGCCCAGCGGCACCACGCGCTTGGCGTCGGCCACCTCCTCGCCCACCTCGGTGGCGGTTTCGATGCCCAGGAAGAGCTGGATCATCAGCGGCAGCGCCGCGATGATCGGCAGCCAGCCGCCCTGGGTGGCCTCGACGAAGAGGGCCGGCTCGAAGGACGGCGCCGCCGCGCCGACGAAGATGGCCAGCGCCGCCAGCAGCAGCAGCATCAGGATGGTCTGGGCCCGCGCCGCCACGGCCACCCCCACCAGGTTCAGCAGGAAGACCGCGGTGAACATGGCCAGGATCACCGGCGTCACCGGGAAGTCGAAGACCATGGACAGATAGTTGGTCAGCACCCGGGCCAGGACGATCATGACCACGGCGTTGGACAGGACCCGCATCCACACGATGGCGAAGGCCAGGAGGGGGCTGGTGAACTGACGCTGCCACTCATACGAGGCCGCTGTCCGCGGCGCTGTGGAGGACAGATAGGCATAGACCAGGGCGAACAGGCCCATGGGGATGGCCGCCAGGGCCGTGGAGATCAGTATGCCGGCCCCGCCCACCTCGGCGGCCGGCCCCATCACGGTGAAGATCGCAGCCCCGATCGCGGTGCCTGCGCCCAGCATGATGACGTCGATCAGGGTGACGTTGCGCTTGAGCCCCGTCTCGGGGGCGGCGGGTTGGGTCATGTTCACCAGGCCTTGCAGCTATCTTCGGGGACGCCGGGGACCGGGACAAAGCCATAGCCCTCCAGGGTCTGGTCCCCGGCCTCATAGGTCTTGGGTTCAAGGACGAAGCAGGGACCGAAGGCGTGCGGATGAGGGACGATCAGCTCGCCGTCCAGGATCACCCGCTCGAACCGCTCGGCCTCGCCCGGGCCCAGCTCAGCGCTCACAAAGGCCTTCCAGGCGTCATGGTCGAACCGCGTCCCGGCCTCCCGGCCGCGGAACAGGGGCTGGAGGGCGTCCTCCAGCCGACGCTCGCCGCCTGAGCGCTCGCGGATGCGGGCGTCCAGATCGGCGAAGTAAAGCGCGCCGCGATTATAGGGAATGTGCCGGATGTCGCCGTCGCCGAAACCCACCTCGGTGATCTGCGCAGCGGTCCAGGTGCGGGCCGGGACGCCGTAATAACCGGCGGCGATCTCATTGATCTCCGCCCCGTAGGACTCCAGCGAGGCATAGCCTCCGCGCCGCGGCAGAACGGCGGTGTAATAGGTGGTCAGGCCTTCACTGAACCAGCTGGACACCCCCTGCGGCGCCTCGATCCCCCCCACCCACTGGTGGATCATCTCATGGGCCAGGGTGCGCCGCGGCCCCAGCGCCCCGGGGGTGTGGTCCTTGGCGGCGGTGGACAGCATGAACGAGCCGGGCAAGGCCGTGGCGCCCCCCACCGGCGGGGTCTCCAGGAAGCGCATGAAGACCCGGTAGGGCGGCGGCGGGTCAAGATAGGCGAACTGCTCCCCCAGATAGGTGTAGAGACTCGCCGACCACTTCGCCTCGGCCACGGGATCGAAGTCCGAGCGGCCGAGCCAGGCGGCGCTGAACCCATGGTCCAGGCCTTCCGCCGGATAGCGGCCTGCGGGACCGGCCAGATACCAGGCCTGGCGCAGGCGCGAAGGCGCGCCCGAGAGTTCGCTGTCGCCCTCGCCGAACGAGGCCAGACCCACCGAGCCGGCGGCCAGCTCGCTCAGGTCCCAGGCCACGGAGAGGCGCCCGCCCCGGACATGATCGGGGATCACCAGGA
>NZ_DAIMHV010000139.1:0-6957 GCF_036723115.1 Phenylobacterium sp.
ACGACAACATCGTCTACATCGGCGACCTGATCCAGAAGACCGAAGCCGAGATGCTCCGCACCCCGAACTTCGGCCGCAAGTCGCTGAACGAGATCAAGGAAGTCCTCGCCGGCATGGGCCTGCACCTGGGCATGGACGTGCCCAACTGGCCGCCGGAAAACATCGAAGACCTCGCCAAGAAGTTCGAAGACCAGATGTAAGACGTTTCTGCGCTGGCTTCGGGCCGCTTCGGCGGCCAGGGCCCGGTGAAGCCGCACCAGCGGTGGAGGGACCCGGCGCTTCGTTATGACCCAGGCGGGAGCAGGCTGGGATTTGATCAGACGCGGCGTCGCCCATCCACATGGGCCGCCAGGCGGGCCGGAGCGCCCAGGAGACAAAAGACATGCGCCACGGTTACGCGCACCGCAAACTGGGCCGCACCAGCGCCCACCGGACCGCCATGTTCGCCAACATGGCCGCCAGCCTGATCAAGCACGAGCAGATCGTGACCACCCTGCCCAAGGCGAAGGAGCTGCGTCCCTTCGTCGAGAAGCTGGTCACCCTGGCCAAGCGCGGCGACCTGCATTCCCGCCGCATCGCCATCAGCCGCGTGCGCGACGTGGAACAGGTGGGCAAGCTGTTCTCCACCATCGGTCCGCGTTACGGCGCCCGCAACGGTGGCTATATCCGCGTGCTCAAGGCCGGCTTCCGCTATGGCGACAACGCGCCCATGGCGGTGATCGAATTTGTTGATCGCGACCCCTCGGCCAAGGGCAAGGACTCCGGTCCTACCGCCGAGGCCCGCGACGCCGACTAAGGCGTCCGGCGATCGCAGCCAGACAGGGCCCCGGACGGCGACGTCCGGGGCTTTTTCGTGCGCCCATCTTGTCCGCCCGGGCTTTTTTCCCCCGGCGCGGGTGGACGCGTCATATGGGCGGGCTAAGAGCGGCGCATGATCAAGCCTCGCCCCCTCTTGCGCCTTTGCGCGCTCGCCCTCCTGCTGCTCCTGCCGGCGTGTGCGTCCTGGCGGCCCGCCCCGGCCGGTACGCCGGAGCGGATGGTCCTGCTGATCTCGGTGGACGGCTTTCGCGCCGACTATCTAGACCGGGGGCTGACGCCCAACATGAAGGCCCTGGCCGACCGCGGCGTGCGCGGCGTCATGCGACCGGCCTTCCCGTCCAAGACCTTTCCCAACCATTACACCCTGGTGACGGGCCTGCGCCCCGATCGCCATGGCCTTGTGGACAATGTCATGCGCGACCCCCTGCTGCCGGGGCGCACCTTCCGCCTGGGCGACCGCGCCGAGGTCACCGATCCCGTCTGGTGGGAGGAGGGCGAGCCCCTTTGGGTGACCGCCGAGCGGGCGGGGATGCAGACCGCGGTGCTGTTCTGGCCGGGGTCGGAGGCGCCGGTGCGCGGCGTGCAGCCCAGCCTGTGGATGGCCTTTGACCAGTCCATGACGGCTGAAGCGCGGGCCGATCAGATGCTCGCCTGGCTGGACGGCGCGGGCCAGGCCAAGCCGGGCCTCCTGGCGCTCTATTTCGACGAGGTGGACACCTACGGCCATTGGCATGGTCCGGACTCGGGCGAGCTCGATGCGGCGCTGGAGCGAACTGATGCGGCCATCGGCCGGCTGATGGAGGGTCTGGCCGCCCGCGGGCTGCTGGCGCGCACCGACATCGTCGTGGTGGCCGACCACGGCATGGCGCCCACCTCCCGGGCCAGGACCATCGACCTCGACGCCCTGGTGAGCCGGGAGGACGGGGAGGTGTTGACCAGCGGGGTTCACCTGGCTTTCCAGCCCGCCCCTGAGCGCCGGCGGGAGGTCGAAGCCGCGCTGTTGCGCGCCCACGACCACATGGAATGCTGGCGCAAGGGCGAAATGCCCGACCGGTTCGCCTATGGCCGGCACCGCCGCGTCCCGGAGATCTTCTGCCTCGCGGAGCCCGGCTGGGAGATTCTGCCCCGGGCGCTGGCCGAGGCGCGCCCCCAGGCGGGCGGCGCCCACGGCTATGATCCGGCCCATCCCACCATGGCGGCGGTCTTCATCGCCGCCGGTCCCCGCATCGCGCCCGGCGTCGCCCTGCCGAGGTTCGACAATGTGGATGTCTATCCATTCCTGACCGGATTGCTGGGGCTGGGGCCGGCTGACCACGACGGAAATCCGGCGACGCTGAGGGCGGTCCTAAAACCCTGACCGGCGCCACCTCGGGGTCTTGCGTAGAAACTTATCGTATGCGTTAAAGATTGCGCCATATGACAAGGGACCCGCCATGGACGCCAACCTGACCCCTACCGCCTTCTATCGTGATCCGCAGGCCGCCCTGACCTGGCTGGACAAGGCCTTTGGTTTCGAGGTGGCTCTGCTCCTCACCGACGCCACAGGCGCCCTGGCCCATGCGGAGATGAATTTTCATGGCGTTAGGATCGGCGTGGGCGGGGAGTTTGCGAGCGACGTTCTGGGCCCGGCCCGGATGCGCAGCCCCCAGGGGCTGGACGGGCAGGGCACTCAGTTCTGCCGCATCGCCCTGCCGAAGGCTGTCGACCTGGACGCCCATTGCGCCGCCGCCCGCGCCGCCGGGGCCACGATCACCCAGGCCCCCCGGGATGAGTTCTATGGCGACCGCACCTATCGCGCCCTGGACCTGGAGGGCCATGTCTGGACCTTCACCCAGACGGTCCGGAGCGTCAGCCCCGCCGAGATCGAAGCGGAGACGGGCCTCGTCTACGCCGTCGGCCGCGAAGGACATGTCGCCGCGCCGCCCGAGCCGCCCCGTTCGCCGGTGACCTCCTACGTCTGTTACCGCGACCCGGCGGCCGCCTATGACTGGCTGGAGCGGGCCTTCGGGCTGGAACCCCGGCTCTATGTCACCGACGACGCCGGCGGCCTCGTCCATGCCGAAATGACCTTCCAGGGCGCCACCATCGGCGTCTCCAAGGGCTGGACCGAACACCACGCCGCCCCCGCCGACATCATGGGCCGCAACACCCAGACCCTGCACCTGCAACTGTCCGAGGACATCGACGCCCATCACGACCGGGCCGTGGCCGCCGGCGCCCGGGTGATGCGGCCTCTGGAAACCCAGGCCTATGGCGACCGCACCTATGTGGCCTGGGACCTGGAAGGCCATCTCTGGTCGTTCGGCCAGACGGTCTCGCCCATGAGCACCGAGCAGTGGGACGCCGAACTGGGGACAGTCACCAGGCTGCGCCCGGACCTAAGGTCATGAGCGCGGCGCTGGACCAGACCCTGGCGGCCCTGGCCGACCCCAATCGCCGCCGGGCGGTGGACCTGTTGAAACAGGGGCCGATGCGGGCCGGCGAGCTGGCCCAGGCCCTGTCACTGTCGCCGCCGGCGCTCAGCCGCCATCTGCGCACCCTGCGCCAGGCCGGGCTGGTGGAGGAGCAGCACCCCGAATTCGACGCCCGGGTGCGCATCTACGCCCTGCGCCCTGACGCCTTGGACGAACTGCGCGGCTGGCTGCAGGACAGCGAGGCCATGTGGAGCCGCGGGCTCCTGGCCTTCAAGGCCCATGTCGAGCGCGAGCACGAGCCCGACGGCGGGGAGGGGGGCTCGTGACCTCACGGGTCTATGTGGCCCTGCGGGTCAACGCCGCGCCCGAGCGCGCCTTCCGGGTCTTTGTGGACGAGATCGAGGCCTGGTGGCGGCCGAGCCCGATCTTCCCCACCACCCCGCGGGCGCCAGGCCGACTGGCGTTCGAGGGCGGGGACGGGGGGCGGCTGGTGGAGACGCTGGCCAACGGCAAGCAGTTCGAACTGGGCCGGATCACCGCCTGGGAGCCGCCCAGCCGCCTGGTCTTTTCCTGGCGCCAGGCGAGCTTCCCGCCGGACCTGCGGACGGAGGTGGAGGTGTCCTTCGAAGCGGTGGGGGAGCAGACCCGGGTCAGCATTGAGCATCGCGGCTTTACCGCCGTGCCCGCCGATAGCGCCGCCCGCCACGGCTTCCCCGACGGCGTTCTGCAGATGCGGCTGGCGGAATGGTGGCAGGCCCAGCTCGCGGCGGTGGCTCGGCGGGCCTCAGGATGATTGCGGGCCGGCGCGCCCTGGGCCAGGGTGGCGCGCGCAGATCGAGGGCAGGAGTTGGCTTGGCCGCCCGGTCGTCGGGCGGGGTGGCAAGGTGTCTGGGGGTGGTATGAGGCGGCGGTTACAGCAGGACGGACGGCGCCGGCCATGAGCGAGACAAACGCCCCTCCCGCCGGCCGCAGGGCGGCCTTCGGCTTCGTCTTCGCCACGGCATTGATGAACAGCGTCTCCTTCGGCCTGATCATTCCGGTCCTGCCCAATCTGATCAAGGAATTCACCGGCGGCGACACGGCCCAGGCCGCCGAATGGAACGTCGTCTTCGCCATCACCTGGGGCGCCATGCAGTTCGTCTGCGGCCCGCTGCTCGGCCTGCTGTCAGACCGGGTGGGGCGTCGGCCGGTGCTGCTGCTGTCGATCTTCGGCCTGGCCCTGGACTTCATGATCATCGCGCTGGCGCCGAACCTCACCTGGCTGCTTATCGGCCGGATTCTCAACGGCATGACGGCGGCCAGCTTCTCCACCGCCAACGCCTATGTGGCCGATGTGACGCCGCCCGAGGGACGGGCCAAGGCCTTCGGTTGGATGGGCTCGGCCTTTTCCTTCGGCTTCCTGGTCGGCCCGGCCCTGGGCGGCGCCCTGGGGGATATCGACCTGCGGCTGCCCTTCTATGCCGCGGCTGCGCTTGCGCTGGTGAACGGGCTCTACGGCCTGTTCGTCCTGCCGGAGTCCCTGCCGAAGGAACGACGCACCGCGCGCTTCGACCTGGCGCGGGCCAACCCCTTGGGGTCGCTGCGCCTGCTGCGCTCTCAGCCCGACCTTCTGGGCCTGGGGACCATCGGCCTGCTGTTTCAGCTGGCCCATACGGTGCTGCCCACGGTCTTCGTCCTCTATACGGGCTATCGCTATGGCTGGAGCCCGTCGATCATGGGCCTGGCCATGATGGCCACCGGTGTGGCCGGCGTGCTGGTCCAGGGATTCCTCGTCGGCCCCGTGGTCGCCCGCATCGGCGAGCGCGGCGCCCTGATGCTGGGGGCGGCGGGCGGCGCCCTGGGCTTCGCCTGGTACGGCTTTGCGCCCACCGGCATGGCCTATCTCATGGGCATCCCCCTCTTCGCCCTCATCGGATTCCTCATGCCCGGCCTGCAGGGCCTGATGACCCGGCGGGTGGCCGCCCACCAGCAGGGCCAGCTCCAAGGCGCCAATCAGAGCCTGCAGGGGATCGCCTCCATGATCGGGCCGGCCCTGTTCGGCCTCACCTTCGCCTGGTCGATCCGCCATGAGGCGGTCTTGCAGGCGCCGGGCCTGGCCATCTATCTCGCTTCGGCCCTGCTGGTCGTCGCCCTGGTCCTGGGCACGCGGGTGGCGCGGACCCCGGTTTCCGCCGAACCGCGCCAGGCCTGAGCCGCGGCCCGCGGTCATTTTTGCGCCCGAAAGCTTCGCCAAAGGCGGAGTTCGACCGTCAGATGGAGACGCCATGCGCGCTGCTCGCCTGCTCGTTCCCGCCCTGGTCCTGCTGGCCGCCTGCTCCGATCCCACCGGACGCACCGAGGCCCAGCCGGCCCTGGCTCAGCCCACCCGCTCCCCGCCGGAGACGGCGGTGGACCTCAAGACCTCCTTCGCCCCCGTGGTGAAGAAGGCCGCGCCCGCCGTGGTCAACATCTCCGCCCGCCGGGTGGTGCGCCGACAGGTGGATCCCTTCTGGGAGATGTTCGGCCTCGGCGCGCCCCGCGACCGGGTGGAGGGCTCTCTGGGCTCAGGGGTGATTGTCCGTTCCGACGGGGTGATCATCACCAACAATCACGTGGTCCGGGGCGGTCAGGAGATCATCGTGGCCCTGGCCGACCGGCGGGAATTCCCCGCCCGCCTGCTGCTGGCCGACGAACGCACCGATCTGGCGGTCCTGCAGATCGACACCGGGGGCGAGGCCCTGCCGGTGCTCGCCATCGACGATTCCGGCGACGCCGAGGTGGGCGACCTGGTGCTCGCCATCGGCAATCCTTTCGGCGTGGGCCAGACGGTGACCACCGGCATCATCTCGGCCCTGAACCGCACCGCCGACCCCAGCGGGGATGCGGCCGCGGCCTATATCCAGACCGATGCGGCGATCAATCCGGGCAATTCCGGCGGCGCCCTGGTGGACATGGACGGGGACCTGATCGGCATCAACAGCTTCATCGTCTCCCGCTCAGGCACCTCCAGCGGCGTGGGCTTCGCCATGCCCGCGGCCATGGTGCGCCGGGTGGTGGAGACCGCCGTGGGCGGCGGCCAGCGGGTGGTGCGCCCCTGGCTCGGCGCGCGGACCCAGACGGTAACCGCCGACATCGCCCGCTCCATCGGCATGGCCGCCCCCCAGGGCGTGCTGGTGGCCGACGTCTGGAGCGGCGGCGCAGCCCAGCGCGCGGGCCTCGCCCAGGGGGACGTGATCCTGACCGTGGACGGCCAGGCGGTCAGCGATGTGGGCGGGCTGAACTACGCCGTGGGCACCCGGCGGGTGGGGGAGACCCTTCGCCTGCGGGTCCGCCGCCAAAATGGGCAGGAGGCCGATGTCAGCCTGCGCGCCGAGGCGCCGCCGGCGACGCCAGCCCGGGACGAGCAGGTTCTGAGCGGCCGCCACCCCTTCGATGGCGCCACCGTCGTCAACCTGTCGCCGGCCGTGGCCGACGAGCTGGGCGTCGATCCCTTCCTGGGGCCGGGCGTGCTGGTGACGCGGGTGGGGCGCGGGGTCTCCCTGAACGCCGGCATGCGTCCTGGCGACATGGTGCGCGCCGTCAACGGGACGGAGATTCGAACCGTGCGCGACCTGGTCCGCGTGCTGGAGGCCGGCGCCCCGGCCTGGCAGGTGACGATCCAACGCAACGGCCAGCAGATCACCGCCAACTTCCGGCTGTGAACGGGCGCGCCGGGCGCGGGCATTTGCTATGAACAGGTCATGGC
>NZ_DAIMHV010000140.1:0-6926 GCF_036723115.1 Phenylobacterium sp.
GAACGGGACGGGCCGCCCCGCGCGCCGGAATATGACCAGGCGGCGATCCAGGCGTGGGTGGACGCCATGGTCGCATACGACCGGGACTGGAATGCGTGGTTCGCGGCCGAGGCGATCACGCCGATCCGCATCGCCTATGACGATCTGTCGGCCGACCCGCAGGGAACCGTGGGCCGCGTCCTGCAGGCCCTGGGGCTCGATACCGCGGCGGCCGATCGGGTGACGCCCAGCGTCCGGAAGATGGCCGACGAGACCAACCGCGACTGGGCGGCGCGGTTTCGGGCCGAGGCGGGTCTGACTACCCCTCCAACGCCTTGATCATCTCCACGCGCGCGGTGTGGCGGCCGGCTTCGAAGTCGGTGGCCAGGAAGGCGTCGACGATGGCCAGCGCCAGGCCTTCGCCGACCACGCGGGCGCCCAGGGCCAGCATGTTGGCGTCGTTATGGGCGCGGATCATGGCGGCGGAATAGGGCTCGGCGCAGACGCCGCAGCGGATCCCTTTCACCTTGTTGGCGGCCATCATGATCCCCTGGCCCGTGCCGCAGAGAATGATGCCGAAGCGGCAGTCGCCGGAGGCCACGCGGCGGGCGGCGGCCTCGCCGTGGCGGGGGTAGTCCGTGCTGTCGGGCGTGGTCGGGCCGATGTCGACCACCTCCCAGCCCCTGTCCGCAATGTGGACGGCGATGACCTGGCGCAGGCCGATGGCGGCGTGGTCGCTGGCCAGGACGATACGGGCGGGGGCGTGGGTCATGGGGATGTCCGGAGGTGGGGGTTCGGCCACAGGTGACGCCTGGAGGAGGGTCCCAAGGCGGACCCGCCCCTTAGACGATGATGCGGTTCGACGGAAACGGCGGATGGCGCGTGATCCCCGGCCGTCGCGCGACGCGCCGGGAGAACAAGGACGCTAGTGAGCGCCGGCGCCGGAGGGGAGGTGCGTCTTGTCATGACGGCCCACCCGCTCGACCAGGGTGCGTTCGGCGTCCGTCATCCCGGTGACCACCACTTCGGCGCCCTGGCGACGATAGCGGAAGACCACCTTGTCCACCGCGGCCACGCCCGTGAGGTCCCAGAGGTGGGCGCCCGACAGGTCGATCTCGACCCGCGTCGGATGGCCATGATGCTCGAAGGCGGCGGCGAAGAGGTCGGCGGACGCAAAGAAGATCTGGCCGGTCACGCGGTATTTGAGCTCGCCCTCGGGGGCCTCGACCTCCTGCACGATCACCGTCTTTCCCACCCGGCGCATGAAGAAGATCGCGCTGAGCACCACGCCCAGGACCACCCCCTGGGACAGGTCGTGGGTGATCACGACGGTGGCCGTGGTGGCGATCATCACGATGGACGACTGGATCGGCGTGGAGGGCAGCTGTCGGATCGATCCCCAGTCGAAGGTTCCGATGGAGACCATGATCATCACCGCCACCAGGGCGGCCATGGGGATGCGGGCCACCCAGTCCTGCAGGACCAGGATCAGGAACAGGAGGAACAGGCCCGCCCAGAGGGTCGAGAGCCGCCCGCGGGCCCCGGAGGTCACATTGATGATCGATTGGCCGATCATGGCGCAGCCGGCCATGCCCCCGAAGAGGGGCGAGATCATGTTGGCGATGCCCTGGCCGCGGGTCTCCCGGTCCTTGTCCGACGGCGTGTCGGTGAGGTCGTCCAGCAGATTGGCCGTGAGGAGACTTTCCAGAAGCCCCACAAAGGCGAGGGTCAGGGAGATGGGGGCGATGATCCGGAGCGTCTCCCAGGTCAGGGGGACCTGGGGAAGGCCGAAGCTGGGCAGGGTCGTCGGCATCTGCCCCATGTCGCCCACGGTGCGCACGTCGAGGCCCGTGAAGGTGGCGAAGGCGCTCAAGACCACGATGGCCACCAGCGGCGCGGGCACGGCGCGGGTAAGCCGAGGGAAGCCGTATATGATGGCCAGGCCCGCGGCGACCATGGCGTAGGTCTGCCAGCCCACCCCGGTCAGCTCCGGCAACTGTGCCAGGAAGATCAGGATGGCGAGGGAGTTGACGAAGCCGGTCATGACCGATCGCGACACGAACTTGATGTAACGGCCGAGCCGAAGCAGGCCGACGGCGATCTGGATGACGCCGCACAACAGAGAGGCGGCGAACAGGTATTCGAGGCCGTGGTCCCTGACGAGGCCCACCATCAGGAGGGCCATGGCGCCGGTGGCCGCTGAGATCATGGCCGGCCGACCGCCGGTGAAGGCGATGGTCACGGCGATGATGAAGCTGGCGTAGAGGCCCACCGCCGGATCGACCCCGGCGATGATGGAGAAGGCGATGGCCTCTGGGATCAGGGCCAGGGCGACGACGGTTCCGGCCAGAAGGTCGCGGCGTGGATTCGCGAGCCATTGCTCGCGGGCCGATGCGATGATGCTCATGGAGACAGGGTCTTGGATCAGGTGAGCGCGGCGGGCCCCGTCACGGCCCAAATCGTCTCGCTCTCAAGCCGCAGCTTGTGGTGTTCCCGAGGGATGGGCGCCCGGGGTAGCCACCCGATTCAGATCGGGTCCGACGTGAGGCGGCTAGATGCCTTGCTGCGTCGCACAATGCAAGGTCTCCCTTGATCGGCGCCTCCGGTGGCGGACGCGATCGTCTCAGGCGGAGTGGAAACGGCTTAGGGCCGCCATCACGCGGGCCTGCACCGGCGGCGTCGGCTTCGGCGGCTCGAAGGTCTGGCCGGTGATCCGCTCATAGGCCTCCACATAGGTGAGCGCGGTCTTCCAGATCAGCTCCGGGGGGATGTCGGGGACGGGATCGGCATAGGGGTCGCAGCGGGCGGCCACCCAGTCGCGGATGACGTCCTTGTCGAAGCTGTCGGGGCGCTCGCCCGCGGCCAGGCGCTGGGGATAGGTGTCGGCCCGCCAGTAGCGGCTGGAGTCCGGGGTGTGGATCTCGTCGGCCAGGCGGAGGGTCCCTTGGGCGTCGAGGCCGAACTCGTACTTGGTGTCGGCGAGGATGAGGCCCCGCTCGGCGGCGAGCGCCTGGCCGCGGGCGAAAAGGGCCAGCGCGGTTTCGCTGACCTGACGCCATTGCGCCTCCGTCAGCAGACCGCGGGCGAGGATGTCCTGGGCGGTGAGGGGCTCGTCATGGGCGCCGTCGTCGGCCTTGCTGGTGGGGGTGATGATGGGCTGGTCCAGGACCTGGTTGGGCGCCAGCCCATCGGGCAGGGTCTGGCCGTACATCTGGCGGCGGCCGGCCTTGTACATGGTGAGGATCGAAGTGCTGGTCGTGCCGGCCAGATAGCCGCGCACTACGATCTCCACCGGTAGGATCGTCAGTCGAGCGCCGACGACGATGTTGGGATCGGGATAGTCCAGCACGTGATTGGGGCAGATGTCGGCGGTCTGTTCGAAGGCCCAGCGGGCGACCCCGTTCAGCACCTGGCCCTTGAAGGGCACGAGGCAGAGCACCCGGTCGAAGGCCGACAGACGGTCGGAGGTCACAAGGATGCGCCGGCCGTCCGGCAGGTCGTAATTGTCGCGCACCTTGCCCCGATAGAGGCCGGGCAGGGCGGGGTCGATGGCCTCGCCCAGGAGCTGATGGGCGCTGGCGGAGAGGCGGGCTTCGTCGAGGGTGGGCATGGCGGCCTCCCGGGCCAGTTGGAGAATGTCGTCCAAGGAAAGCCGTCTGTCGCGCGCCAGCTTTTCGCGCGCCGCCTGGACGGAACGGCGGGCGCGCTGCAGGTCATAGATGCGCGCGGCGAGCACGTCATCCTGCAGGGCGAGCAAGGCCGGCAGGTCGGCGTCGCGCCCCCGTAGAATGTCGGCGATTCGGGTGAGAGGCAGGCCCAGCGATTTCAGCGTCAGCACCTGGTGCAGTCGCTCGATCTGCTCCGGGCCGTAAACTCGCCAGCCGGCCTGGGTCCGCGCTGGCCGGACGAGGCCCTTGCGTTCGTAGAGCCGCAAGGCGCGGACGCTGACGCCCAGGCGGCTGGCGGCTTCATTGGGACTTAGGAAGCGGGGACTCATTGGCGCAGGCGTCTCCGTGGGACGCAGCCACCTATGAGCCCGGACCCAGGTTCCGGCTCAAGCCCCGATTTTCCGATCGCGTCAGGTGTTCTGCTGAGCCTCGGCGATCAGGGCGTCGTCGATCTCGTCGGCGCGCCGGGCGGCGGGGCGCTGGAGGTGACGCTCGGCATAGGTCTCGAAGGCCGGGCGCTTCTCGATCGTGCCGAAGTTCATACCCCAGGAGAGGTGGGAGGCGAGATAGAGGTCGGCGGCGGTGAAGGTCTCGCCCGCCAGGACGGCACGGTCGGCGACCGCCGTCTCGAGGGTGTTCAGCACATGGGCCATGCTGCCATAGCCGAGGGAGCTCTGCTGCTCCGGGGTGGGTTCGAACTGGGCCACCTTCGCGCCCACCACCTGTTCGATGGGGCCCGCGCCGAAGAAGAGCCAGCGATAGTAGGGGCCTCTCAGGGGGCTGTGGACGGGGGGCGCAAGGCCGGCCTGCGGAAACGCGTCGGCGAGATAGGCGCAGATGGCGGCGCACTCGGTCACCACCACCCCGTCATGGACGATGGTCGGCACCTTGCCCATGGGATTGAGCGCCAGATAGTCGGGGGATTTGGTGTCTCCGGTCTCCCAGCGCAGGACGCGGGTCTCATAGGGCTGGCCGATTTCCTCCAGCATCCAGCGGACGATGCGGCCGCGGGACATGGGGTTGGTGTAGAAGACGAGGCTGGTCATGGTGGGCTCTCCGGTTGTTCGAAGGCCACTTAGCCTGGAGCCTGCTGACAGCGGTTTGGCAGCAACCGTCCGTAATGGGGAGAACTCCGCGATGAGCGAGGCGAGCAGAGACGGCGGGTGTCGGTGCGGCCAGGTGCGGTTTCGCGTGAGCGGCGCGCCGAAGGTGACGATGGCGTGCCATTGCCGCGGCTGTCAGCAGATGACGGCGAGCGCCTTTTCGTTGAGCGCGCTCTATGTCGCCGAGGACTTCGAGGTCACGGCCGGCGAGCCGGTCATCGGCGGCCTGCACGGGGCGACGCGGCACTTCTTCTGCCCGCACTGCATGAGTTGGATGTTCACGCGGCCGGAGGGGGCCGACGGCTTCGTCAATGTGCGCTCGACCCTGTTCGACGATCCCTCAGGGCTGGAGCCTTTCATGGAGACGATGACGTCGGAGAGGTTGCCCTGGGTGAGCACGCCCGCGGTGGAAGGGTTTGCGGGCTTTCCGCAGCCGGCGGACTTCGGCCGGCTGATGGCGGCCTACGCGGCGCGCTGATTGTTCGTGTTTTGTTCTTGCATTCCCCCGCGAATTTGGTAGGTTCTGGGTATGGGTCGTTCTTGCGTCTGAGGCGCTGAAGGACGCCGCGGCGGGGCGGGTTCGCGCTCTGCGGTTTTCCGGGTTTTCGCAAAGGTCAGATGTGCTGCGCCCCTGGCGCAGGCGACGGGGCGTCCACTTGGCCCCGGTCGCGGACGCATGTCTGGCCTCCGCCGTCTTCCTCGTCCTCCCCCGGCGGGAGACGGCGATGCGGTGAGGCCCGGGGCGGCGGCTTCTTCGGGCGCCGCAGGAGCCCCGCGCCCGGCTCCAGGAGCCATAGGCGCGCCTCTCGTGAGGCGCGGGGCTGGCGCGGGGCGGACGGCCCTACGGGTGTCTTGGTCTCAGTGAGGTGGCGATGGCGCGGGCGGTTCGCAGACGGAAGGACCCGCGCGAGGCGGTGGCGGCTCTGGCCCCCCTGGCGGTGGAAGCCTATGACGCGCAGGTCACGATGGCGCCGGCTCGCTGAGGTCCAGCCGGCCTCGGACATAGGCGCCGATGTCGGCGGGCCAGGCGGCCAGCAGGCTCTCCAGGGCGGGCGTGTCCTGGGCGAAGAGCGCGCGGGCGGCGGCCTCGAACCCCGGCCGGTCGCCGGCCAGCTGGACCATGGCCCGATAGGCCGCCTCCTGGCGCTGACGCAGGGCGTCGGCCGGGGCCTGCGACTTCCGCGCGCTCTCCACCAGCCGGCGCAGAGCGGCCGAGGCGCCGCCGGGCTGGCTGTTCAGCCACGCCCAATGGCGGGGCAGGAGCGTGACCTCGCGGGCCACGACTCCCAGGCGCGGGCGACCCCGGGCCGGTGGAGCGGGGGCCTCGGCCTCCGGAGCAGGCCGTTCGGCGCTCGCATAGCGCGCGGCCACGTCGGCCGCCTCGCCACTCAGGTCGAGATCGACGGGGCGGGCCCAGGCGTCGAGCACCAGAGGCGGCGGCGCCGAGGCGGGGCGGGCGGTCAGGCGCAGAGCGATCTGAGCCGGGTCGCCGACCGCCAGCAGACGGCCGTCCTCGAAGGCCCAGAGCAGGGGGGGAACTTGCATGGGTTCAGTTGATCGCTCAGCCGCACCGTGTCAATAATATCCGGGTAGATTTATCCGGAGCCAGGAAATCGGTGTGGCGGCGGTCGTTGATCGGGGGCATTGTCCAAGCCTTGCGGAGGTGGGCATGCAGGCGAAACTGATCCTCTTTGCGGCGAGCGCCCTGGTGCTGGCCGCCTGCGCCCATCCGCCCGTGGTCAGCGCCACGGGGACCCTGCCCGCGCCCGGCGCCAGCGTCCGGCTGGCGGCCGCCGAAGGAACCGAAGGCGTGGCGGCGCCGATGCTCTCGCAAGCCGGCTACCGCCTCGTGGGCGAGGGCGAGCGGGCCGATTTCCTCGCTGACGTCTCGGCGGCGGCCAGGCCGGCCCGCCTGGGGATCGTGACGCAGGACGGCGCGGGCGCCGATGTGTGGCGCGAGGCCGTGGAGCCTGTGCGTCCCTGGTCCCGACGAAGGGTGGTCCATCGGCTGGGCCTGCAACTGACCGACATGACCACCGGCGCGGTGGTCTATGAGGCGGAAGCCTCGGTCAGGGGCCGCGCGCACGAGACGCCGGACCTGTCGGCGAGCCTCACGGCGGCCCTGCGGCCCTCGGAAGGCTCAGACTGAACACCGCCCCGCCGCCCGGCCGCTGGG
>NZ_DAIMHV010000141.1:0-6811 GCF_036723115.1 Phenylobacterium sp.
AGATCGAGGAGTTCCTCGAGATCCGCAAGCCGTCGGGCGACTTCAACCGCAAGTCGCTCAACCTGCACCACGGCATCAACATCACTGACGAGTTCATGGAGGCGGTGCGCGACGGCGCGCCCTTCGGTCTGCGCTCGCCCAAGTCCAACGAGGTGATCCGCGAGTTGGACGCCCGCTCCCTGTGGCAGAAGATCCTCGAGATCCGCCTGCAGACCGGCGAGCCCTACCTCATCTTCGCCGACACCGTGAACCGGGCCATGCCGCAGCACCAGCGGGAGCTGGGTCTCTCGGTGCGCCAGTCGAACCTGTGCTCGGAGATCATGCTGCACACCGGCGTGGACCACCTGGGCAACGACCGCACCGCCGTGTGCTGCCTGTCCTCGGTCAACGCCGAGAAGTTCCTGGAATGGCGCGACCATCCCACCTTCATCGAGGACGTGATGCGCTTCCTCGACAACGTGCTGGAGGACTTCATCAGCCGCGCCCCGGCCGAAATGAAGAACGCCGTCTACGCCGCCCGCCGGGAGCGTTCGGTGGGTCTGGGCCTGATGGGCTTCCACACCTTCCTGCAGGCGCAGAACGTGCCCTTCGAGAGCGCCCTGGCCAAGTCGTGGAACATGCGGCTCTTCAAGCACCTGCGCCGCCATTGCGACGCGGCCAGCCGCAAGCTGGCCGAAGAGCGCGGGCCCTGCCCGGACGCCGCCGAGCGCGGCGTGATGGAGCGCTTCTCGCACAAGCTGGCCATCGCGCCGACGGCGTCGATCTCCATCATCTGTGGCGGGACCAGCGCGGGCATCGAGCCGATCCCGGCCAATATCTACACCCACAAGACGCTGTCGGGCACCTTCGCCGTCCGCAACCCGTATCTGGAACAGGTGCTAGAGGCCCGCGGCCTCAACACCCCGGCCATCTGGGACTCCATCCTGGAGAACGAAGGCTCGGTGCAGCACATCGACGGGCTGACCCAGGACGAGAAGGACATCTTCAAGACCGCCTTCGAGATCGACCAGCGCTGGATCGTCGAACTGGCCGCCGACCGCACGCCTGACATCTGCCAGTCCCAGTCGGTGAACCTCTTCCTGCCCGGCGACATCGACAAGTGGGACCTGCACATGCTGCACTGGACGGCGTGGGAGCGCGGCTGCAAGTCGCTCTATTATCTGCGCTCCAAATCGGTGCAGCGCGCCGCCCATGCTGGCGCGGCCATAGGCGCCATGATCGAGGCTGAGGTCGAGGCCGCGGCCCGCACCGACTATGAGGAATGCCTGGCCTGCCAGTAGGCGAAAGCCTGCCGTTCCATGAAAGCCCGAGCTAACGCCCTGATTGGGCTTTGGTTTCCAAGCGGCGGGTTCACGAAGTTGAGCCCGCCGTTTCGCCTTTTCCCCCGGAACTTGCGCCCTGTTTCCGCCATTGTTTCTTCATGGAACAATGGCATCTTGGATCCCCTGGGGGTCCCTGGTGCAGGGACTGGGAGAGATCAGGATGAAGGTTTCGGCTTCGCTCGCCGCGGCCATGTGCCTCGGGGCCGCCAGCGCCGCATCGGCGAGCGGTTATGAAGTCGAGTCGGCCAATGCCGAGGCGACCCGTTCCGCCTTTGCACTTATGGACGCCGCCTTCGCGCCGCAAGGGGCCGCTTCGGCGGTGGACCCCACCTTTGATGTCACTCAGCGGGAAGCCTATGCCTTGGGCCAGGGGCCCGTCCGCTGGCGCACGGGCGAAAGCGTCGCGGTGGCGCCCAGCGGGGCGGTCGACACCCTGCGGGTCAGCGTCGGCGGCCCGCTGCGCACCCCGGGCGGCCTGCCCCTGAACGTCGAGCGCGGCGAATTCGACGCCCAGGCCTATGAGGTCACCCTGACCCGCGACTGGCCCGCGGCCATGCGTTTCGCCGCGGGCGACCTGAATGTGGATGTCACGCCCCGCGCCGGCGTGGGCTTCGCCTCGGGCGGCGGCCAGGCCGAGGCCGGCGCCACGGTGCGTCTGGGCCGCAACCTCGACAACGATCTGGAGAACCGCCTGAACGAGATGGGCGTGCGCGACGGGGACGCCTTTGGCGACCAGGGGCGCTGGTATCTCTTCGCCGCCGCCAGCGGCCGGGCCGTGGGGCTCAACATGCTGCGCAACGGCGATGGCTGGAATCAGGCCGGATGGTCCACCGACCGTTCCAGCGCCCTGGTGGGCGACGCCCATGTGGGGGTCGGCTGGCGTCAGGGGCCCATGCAGGCCTCGCTGGGCTATGTCCACCGCGAGGTGAAGGGCCAGCACATGATCTGGGGCCAGGAAACCAAGAGCGATCAGATGGTCGCCCTGTCCTTCTCCATCCGCGCCCAGGACTGAGCGCCCGCCGCTCAGGTGTGGAAGTCCGGCTGGGCTTCGGGCCTCGCGGACTGGAACGCCGGCAATGCGCGGCAAGCCGCCTCAACGCCCAATAGCCGAACATAAGGATCGACCGAAACGCCGAACCGTCGCGCATTGCGCAGCGCCGGTACGAGGTGGAGATCCGCCCAGCCGGGCGCGTCGCCGTAACAATAGGCGGAGTTGAATGGCCGCCGCGACAGCATCTCCTCCAGTCGGACAAGGCCTTCGGTGGTCCAATGTGCAAGCCACCGGGCTTCCCCTTCGGCCCCGGTCCCCAACGCGTCCGCCACGAACCGCCGGACCCGGCTCACCGTCACCGCATGCATCTCAGCGGCGATGAACAGGGCGAAGCTGCGCGCCTGAGCGCGGACGACCGGATCGGCGGGCAGGAGCGGCGGCTGCGGAAAGGCGTCCTCCAGATAGGCGAGGATGGCGCCTGACTGGGCGATCACCTGGCCGTCGGGCAGTTCCAGCGCCGGCATCAGGCCCTGGGGGTTGATCTTCAGGTACGCGCCCTCCGGCAGGGCGGGGACCGACACATAGTCATAGGCCAAGCCCTTGAGACCAAGCGCGATCCGCACCCGCTCGCCGGCGGAGTTCCGCTGGAAGGTGTAGAGCTTCACGCCAAATCTCCCGGTGGGAAACGCTGGGCCCAAAGCTCGGCCAGGCGCGGGTCGTCATCGACCCGACGAACCGGCCCCGCCAGTTTTGGCGCGACCTCGCCGAACCGCAGGCGACCCGGGGTCCAGCGCGACACCACAGCCACGTAGAGGTCGAGCATGGTCAGGCGGTCTCCGAGGATGTAGTCGCCGGGCGAAACCTGGGCGTTCATCTTGCCCCAGCACTCGGCGATCCGGGCGGCCGTGCGCTGAAGAATGACCGCCTCGGCCTGGCCGTCGGCGGCCAGGCGCGAAGGGACGTCCCGGACCCAGTACATGGGATAGATCGCCGCTGGCACATAGATCATCCACCGCAGGAAGGCCGGGCGCAGGGAATCTGCGGCTGGCGGCGCAAGTTCGGCCTCGGGATGGGCCTCGGCCAGGTGCAACAGGATGGCCGCGCTCTCGGTCATCAGTTCTCCAGACGGCAGGGCGAGGGCCGGCACCTGCCGGAGCGGGTTCACGCGCTCCACCGGATCGAAGTCGTTCCAGTCGGCGTCGACGACGCGCCAGGGGGCGCCGATGAGGGTCAGGGCGGCCTCGACAGCCACCGAGCCTGAGCCTGGCGCGCCATAGACCACATAGCCTTCGCTGGCCACAGGTTGTGCCTCCGCTGGTATTGTTCACAACATATTGGGGTTCGCGACCGATTGTCCCCTGGATGTCGATGCAATCGCTGATACCCTGCCGGTTGCGATCCTAGACCTCCGCCAGCTTCTCGGGGAAGTGCCGTGACCGACGCCGTTCCTACCGCCCTGCCGGGCCTGCTCACCCCTTCCTACGCCTACAAGCCCTTCCGCTATCCCTGGGCCTACGACTATTGGAAGAAGCAGCAGCAGGTCCACTGGATGCCCGAGGAGGTGCCTCTGGGCGAGGACGTGAAGGACTGGGCGGCCAAGCTGAATGATCGCGAGCGGAACCTGCTGACGCAGATCTTCCGCTTCTTCACTCAGTCCGATGTCGAGGTGAACGACAACTACATGGAGCGCTACGGCCGGGTCTTCAAACCGACCGAGGTGAAGATGATGCTGGCGTCCTTCTCCAACATGGAGACGATCCACATCGCCGCCTACGCCCTGCTCCTCGAAACCATCGGCATGCCCGATTCGGAGTTCACGGCCTTCCTCGACTACCAGGCCATGCGCGACAAGCATGACTACATGCAACAGTTCGGCGTGGATTCTGAGGCCGACATCGCCCGCACGCTGGCCATGTTCGGCGGCTTCACCGAGGGGCTGCAGCTCTTCGCCTCCTTCGCCATGCTCATGAACTTCCCGCGCCACAACAAGATGAAGGGCATGGGTCAGATCGTGTCCTGGTCGGTGCGCGACGAAAGCCTGCACTGCGAAGGCATCATCCGCCTGTTCCACGCCTTCAACGCCGAGACCAAGGTGGTGACCAAGTCCGTGGCCGACGACATCGTCGACTGCTGCAAGACTGTGGTGGGCCTGGAGGACAAGTTCATCGACCTGGCCTTCGAGGCCGGCGAGATCCAGGGCATGACGCCCGAGGACATCAAGCGCTACATCCGCTTCATCGCCGATTGGCGCCTGCGGCAGCTCCATCTGCCGGAGGTCTATGGCATTCAGGAAAATCCGCTGCCCTGGCTGCAGTCCATGCTCTCGGGCGTGGAGCACGCCAACTTCTTCGAGGCGCGCGCCACCGAATATTCAAAGGCCGCCACCAAGGGCCAATGGCACGGGGACGCAGGCGTCTGGGCGGAGTTTGAGCGCCTGCAGGCCAAGCGGGCGGAGAACATCCTGCCCGCGGAATAGGTTCGAGCCGTCTGGGCGGATCGTTCCGCACCAGACGGCTCAGATTTTCGCGCTCAGCCCCAGGGGCCCGGGTCGGAGCGCCGCGTGACCGGCACCGCCGTTCCGACGGCCCGGGCCGCGCGGGCCACGGGGGCGGCCATGGACCCCGCCATCTTCATGAGGGCGGCGACCCGGTTGGCGGTGGCCGGATGGGTGGAGAACAGGTTGTCCGCCCCGCGGCCGGCCAGGGGATTGATGATGAACATCTGCCCGGTGGCGGGATTGCGCTCCGCCGCCAGGTTCACCGTCCCGCGGGCATAGCGCTCGATCTTCTGCAGGGCGTCGGCCAGCGCCTGGGGATCGCCGCAGATCTCCGCGCCGCCACGATCGGCCTCATATTCCCGACCCCGGCTGATGGCCATCTGCACCAGGCCCGCGGCCATGGGCGCCAGGATCATCAGGGCGAGCGTCCCGATAAGGCCGCCGGGCCGCTCCCGGTCATTGCCGCCGAAGAACAGGGCGAAGTTGGCCAGGGCCGAGATCGCGCCGGCGATGGTGGCGGTGACCGTCATGGTCAGGGTGTCGCGGTTTTTCACATGGGCCAGCTCGTGGGCCATCACGCCACGCACCTCGCGCCGGTCCAGCAGGCGCAGCAGGCCCGCGGTGGCGGCCACGGCGGCGTTCTCCGGATTGCGGCCCGTGGCGAAGGCGTTGGGCTGGTCGGTGGCCATCAGATAGACCTTGGGCCTCGGCATGCCCGCGCCGTCGGCCAGATCGAAGACATCGCGCACGAAGTTGCGCACCATGGGCTCGGCATGGGTCTCGTCCACCGGCTGGGCGCCGTGCATCTTCAGGACGATCTTGTCGGAGTTCCAGTAGCTGAACAGGTTCATGCCCCCGGCCAGGACCAGGGCGATCAGCATGCCGCCGGCCCCGCCGATCAGGTAGCCCACGCCCACGAACAGGGCGGTCAGGGCGGCCAGCAGGGTGAAGGTTCGCAGATGGTTGTGCATCGTCTTCCGAAGGTTGAGGTTCGGCCCAGATATGGGGGCTGGCCCCGCCTGCGCGCAAGCGGCCCCGGGCCTTCAGCGCCTCTCGAAACCGTCGCCTTGGGCGGCTATGATCGGCCATGACGATCATGACCGACCCGGCCGCCATCGTGGCGCGCCTCACCGAAGAATATCAGACCTCGGTTCAAGCCCTTCGCGGGGCCCTGCAGCGCTTTCTGGACGGCGGCGCCCCGCCTGATCCGGCGCTGCGCGCCAGCGGCGCCTTCGTCTATCCGGAGCTTCAGCTCACCTGGCCCGCCGGCCAGGACTATCCCCGCCTGTCACGGGCCTATGCCCGGCTCTCGGCGCCGGGGCGCTATGCGGTGACCGTGACCCGGCCCGACCTCTTCGGCGACTATCTGGTGGAGCAGCTCAGCCTGCTGATGGCGGATTTCGACCTCACCGTCTCGGTGGGCCGCTCGAACCAGGAGATTCCCTTTCCCTATGTCCTGGACGGGACGGTGGACCTGGCCAAGGCCGATATGGGCGCTGCGGCCATCGCCCGGCACTTTCCCACCACCGAGCTCGCCCATATCGGCGACGAGATCGCCGACGGTTTCTGGCTGCCGGAGCTGGAGGCCGCCCGCCCGCTGGCCCTGTTCGACGGCCTGCGCACGGACTTCTCCCTGGCGCGCCTGGCCCACTATACGGGCGCGCCGGCCGAACATGTGCAGCCCTACATCCTGTTCACCAACTACCATCGCTATGTGGACGAGTTCGTGGCCTGGGCCTGCGCCCAGCTGCGGGCGGATGGTCCCTATGTGGCGCTGTCGGCCGCCGGCCGGGTGCTGGTGACGGCGCAGACGAAAAACCCCGAACAGGTGGTGGCCGACGCGCCCTGGCGGCGCCACCAGATGCCGGCCTATCACCTGATGACCGAGGACGGCCGGGGCGTCAGCCTGATCAATATCGGGGTCGGTCCCTCCAACGCCAAGACCATCACCGACCACCTGGCGGTGCTGCGGCCCCAGGCCTGGCTGATGATCGGCCACTG
>NZ_DAIMHV010000142.1:0-6772 GCF_036723115.1 Phenylobacterium sp.
TTCGCCGAGGGCGAGGAGCCCAGCGTGATCCGCGCGGCCTACGCCTTCCAGACCGCAGGCCTGGGCGAGGCCATACTGGTGGGCCGCGACGAACTGGTGGCGCAGAACATGCGCTCGGTGGGCCTGAACCCCGAGGATGCGGCGCTGAAGGTGGTCAACGCCCGGACCTCCGACCACAATCCGGAATTCGCCGAGTATCTGTACAAGCGCCTGCAGCGTCAGGGCTATCTGATGCGTGACGTGCAGCGGCTGGTGAACCAGGACCGCAACTCCTTCGCCGCCTGCATGGTGGCCCTGGGCCATGCCGACGGCATGGTCACCGGGGTGACCCGCTCCTATGATCAGGCGCTGGACGAGGTGCTGCGGGTGATCGATCCGGCGCCGGCCGGCCGGGTCATGGGCATGTCGGTCCTGCTGGGCAAGGGCCACACCCTGTTCATCGCCGACAGCAATGTCACCGAAATGCCCGAGGCCGAGGACCTGGTGGACATCGCCCTGGAGGCGGCTCGGGCGGTGAAGGCCCTGGGCTACACCCCGCGGGTGGCCTTCATGTCCTATTCCACCTTCGGCAATCCCATGGGCGACCGCTCCGAAAAGGTGCGTGAGGCCGTGGCCATGCTCGACGAGATGGAGCTGGACTTCGAGTATGAGGGCGAAATGCCCCCCTCCCTGGCGCTGGAGCCGGAGCGGCGGGGCAACTTCCCCTTCATGCGCCTGACCGGCCCGGCCAACATCCTGATCATGCCGGCCATCCACTCGGCCTATATCTCGACCCAGCTGGTCCAGGCCTTTGGCGGCGCCACCTTGGTGGGCCCCATCCTGCTTGGCCTCGAAAAGCCCGTGCAGATCGCCCCGCTCTCCTCCTCGGTCAGCCGCATCCTGCAACTGGCCACCCTGGCCGCCTACGACCTCAGCCCGGCCGCGGTCGAAGCCTGATGGTCCTGGTCCGCCTCCAGACCGCTTAAGGGATCGCGCGCCTTCGGGGCGGCGGGCGATCCTTCGTCCCCGCCCTGGAGGAAGCGCCCATGACGCCTGTCATCAGCTCAGACACCGCCCTGACCCTGGGGGTGGATTTCGGCACCACCAATACGGTGATCGCCCTGGCCGCCCCCGGCCAGGCGGCCGATCTGGTGCGGTTTTCCGCGCCCTTGGGCGAGACCTTCGCCTTCCGCTCGGCCCTGTCCTTCCACGCCCCGCCCGACCAGCCGGCCGAGCGAACGGTGGAGGCCGGCCCCTGGGCCATCGAGGCCTATGCCGAAGACCCGCTGGAAACCCGCTTCATCCAGTCGTTCAAGAGCTTCGCGGCCTCGGCCAACTTCACCGAGACGCAGATTCTGGGCCGCCGCTACGGCTTCGAAGACCTGCTGGCGGCCTTCCTGTTCAAGCTGCGCGAGCATGGAGGCGAGGCCCTGGCCGACCTGCCTCGGCGCGCGGTGGTGGGCCGGCCGGTGACCTTCGCCGGCGCCGCCCCGGACGAGGCCCTGGCGCTGGCCCGCTATGAGACCGCCTTCGCCCGGCTGGGGTTTTCCGAGATCCTCTATGTCTATGAGCCGGTGGGCGCGGCCTTCTTCTTCGCCCGCCAGCTGACGCAGGACGCCACCGTGCTGGTGGGGGACTTCGGGGGCGGCACCAGCGACTTCTCCATCATCCGCTTCACCCGAAAGGACGGCGCCTTCCGCGCCCAGCCCCTGGGCCGGGCCGGCGTGGGGGTGGCGGGCGACGCCTTCGACTACCGGATCATCGACCATCTGGTCTCGCCCGCCCTGGGGAAGGGCTCGTCCTACCGCACCTTCGGCAAGACCCTGCCGATCCCCAACCGCTACTATTCGGCCTTCGCCCGCTGGGATCAGCTGGCCCTGCTGCGGGCCTCCCGCGACATGCGCGACATCCGCAAGCTCGCCCGCGAGGCGGTGGAGCCGGAGAAGATCGCCCGCCTGATCGAGGTGCTGGACGACAATCACGGCTACCGTCTCTATCGCGCCGTCTCGACCCTGAAAGAGACCCTGTCGGCGCAGGAAGAGGCCACCTTCACCTTCGAGGCCGGCGACATCGCCCTTTCGGCGCCGGTCTCCCGCGGGGCGTTCGAAGCCTGGATCGCGCCAGAGCTTGTGCAGATCGAGGCCGCCGTGGATCGCGCCCTGGACGAGGCCGAGCTTTCTCCGGATCAGATCGACCGGGTCTTCCTCACCGGCGGCTCGTCCCTGGTGCCGGCGGTGCGGGCCATCTTCGCCCGCCGCTTCGCGCCCGAACGGATCGAGACCGGCAGCGAGCTGGAATCCATCGCCTCGGGCCTGGCCCTCATGGGCCACGAGCCCGACCTCGCCCACTGGGGGCGCCGGGCCGGCGCCTAGACGGCGGCCCGGGCTCTAAGCGTTGGTCAGCCGGGTCTCGCCGGCCGGCACGGCCAGGGTGGCCCGGGTGCTGACCACGCCGCCGGGGCTGCTCACCTTGTCCAGCACGCGGAAGGCGGTCTGGAAGCGCTCGGCGGTGACGTCGCACAGCAGGTAGCCGCGCTGGGAATTGTTGAACTTCAGCGTCGGATTGGCCGACTGCACCTGGGCCATGCGCGGGGACTGGTCGGTCCCGTCGCCGCCGGAGGTGATGGAGGTGGCGACGAATTCCGTGGCGATGGCGCGGCCCTCGGGATTGCGCCCGTCCAGGTGCAGCTCGCCGGCATAGTTCTGGTGCTCGTCCCCGGTCAGCACCACGGGATTGGCCACCTGACGATCGCGGATGTGGCGCAGCAGGCGCGCGCGCGGCGCACGATAGCCGCCCCAGCTGTCGGGATTGGCCATGTAGGCCGGCCCCGGATCGCGGTCCAGGTCCATCATCATCACCTGCTGGGCCAGCACGTTCCAGCGGGCCTGGGAGCTCGCCAGGCTGTCGAAGACGAACCGCTCCTGGGCGGCGCCCAGCACCTCGGCCTCAGCCCGGTCCAGTTCGTTGCAGACCCCCCAGCGCTCGCCGCAGGGCTGGTCGCTGCGATACTGACGGGTGTCCAGCAGGTTCAGCCGCATCAGCCGGCCATAGTCGGCCCGGCGATAGAGGCGCATGGAAGGGCCAGAGGGAAAGGCCTGCCGGCGCAGGGGCATGTGTTCGTAATAGGCCTGCATGGCCGATTGCTGGCGCAGGCGGAACAGGGCCGGGTCGGTCCCGTCCTGGTCGATGTCGCTCACCCAGTTGTTGTCGATCTCGTGGTCGTCCCAGGTGACGAACCAGGCGGCCGCGGCATGGCTGGCCTGCAGGTCGGCGTCCATCTTGTACTGGGCGTAGCGGCGCCGGTAGTCGTCCAGGCTGTAGATTTCCTGGCCCAGATGCTGGCGCAGATTGGCCTGGGGGCCGGCGGCGCTGTTCCAAACCCGGGCGCTGCGGCCTTCATAGATGTAGTCGCCGTAGCAGAAGACGAAGTCGAGCTCGTCCTCCTCGGCCAGGCGGCGGTGGGCGGTGTAGTGGCCCTGCTCATAGTGCTGGCAGCCCACCACGCCGAAGCGCACCCGCTCCACGGCGGCCCCGGCCAGGGGCGCGGTGCGGGCCCGGCCCGAAAGGCTGCGCTCGGCGCCGGCGGTGAAGCGGTAGTGATAGGTGCGGGCCGGCGCGAGGCCGGCCACCTCCACATGGACCGCATGGGCCAGCTCCGGCCGGGCGACGGCCTCGCCCTTGGCGGCGATGCGGCTGAAGGCCTCGTCCTCGGCCACCTCCCAGCTGACCGGCACGGGCCGGGCGGGCATGCCGTGGCCCGGCGCCAGCGGATCGGGCGCCAGGCGGGTCCAGATGACGAAGCCGTCCGGCGCCGGGTCGCCCGCGGCCACCCCCAGCTGGAACGGATAGTCGGCGAAGACCGGCTGGGCCAGGGCCTGGCGCGGGTCCAGGGCCGGGACGAGCAGGGCGCCCAGGCCCGCGGCCATCATGCGCCGGCGCGACAGGGCCAGCGCCCGGCCGATGGGATCGTTCATGCGCGCCTCCTGAACCTTGAAGACCCGTCTAGCTTTCGACCATGACGGCTTGATTGCAACCGGGCGGTCTTCAGCGCCGCTCCAGGGCCGCCAGGGCCTCATTGGCGGCCCGCAGGCCGCTTTCCCAGGCCCCATGGGCGGTGGAGAAGGCGGTGGCGGAGGTGGCCTCCCCGGCGAAGAACAGCCGCCCGTCCACCGAGGCCGCCAGTTCCTGGCGCGCGGCCGCACAGCCGGGCAGGGCGTGGGAATAGGCGCCCAGCACATAGGGGTCGTCCCCCCAGCGGGTCTCGGCCACCAGACGCAGCCGCCCGCCGGCCTTGGCCCCGAAGGCCCGGGCCAGTTCCTCCTGGGCGAACGCCGCGGCCGCGCCGGGACCCTCGGCCTCCAGGGCCCGGGCGTGGTCGCCGCCGAAAAAGGCCTCGATCACCGGCCGGCCCAGGGGGCGCAGATAGTAGCTGCCCGTCTCGGCCCGATCGACGGCGCCGCGCAGATGGTGCTCCCGGGGGAAGTCGGCCGGGGCGGTGGGGCTCAGGAAGACCTTGTTGGCCAGGCCCAGGGGCACGCCCTGGGCGGCGTCGGTCTTGGCCGGCAGGGGCGGGTCGAAGCGGATGGCCTCCCGGGCCATGAGCGCCGAGGAGACGGTGGTGATCACCGCCCGGGCGGTGATCCTGCCGCGGGCGGTCTCCAGCCGGATTTCCGGGCCGGAATGGTCCACCGACAGGACCGCGCAATGGGGAACCACCAGGGACCGGTCGGCCAGGGCGCAGATCGCCGCTCCATAGCCCTCCGGCGCGCGCCAGTTCACCCCGGTGTCGATGAAGGCGCCATAGTCCTGGACGGAGATCTGCGACAGCGGCGCGCCATTGTAATAGGCGCTGAAGGCCTCGAGCAGGGGCAGCCAGCGGGGCTGACGGGGGAGGTGGGCCGAGGCCCGGTCCTCCCGGCCGGTCTTGGCGGCCTCGGCCAGGCGGGCCTCGAACGCGTTCAGCGCCTGTTGAAAGGCGCGCGCCTCGTCGGGGGAAAGGCTGAGATCGGCCTCAGGCCGCCCCCAGGCCGGCGGCGTGCGGTCGAGCGGAATGTCCTCCCGCTCGAAGAGGGCGGTGAGCGGATTGCGGTCGGCGCTGTGGATCCAGCCGCAGCCCAGGTCGATGGGCAGGTCCGGCCGTGCGGCCAGGGTATAGGCCCGCCCGCCGATGCGGCCCTGGCCCTCCAGGACCACCACCGACAGGCGCGAGCGCGACAGGCGCGCAGCCGCGGCCAGGCCGGCGGCGCCTGCGCCGATCACCACCACGTCGAACCGGTCCTGCATAGGACCCAATAGGCCGCCGCCGCGGCCAAGTTCAACCCCCGGAGCGCCTGAGCCTTACTGGGGGTTGAGGCCCAGGCCCGGTGCGTCCAGGTCAAGCTCGCCCGCCGGGATGATCCGCAGGGCGGGCTCGCGGGCGGCGAGTTCGTCGCCGAACAGGGCCACGTCGCCGGCGATGATCACCGAGGCCCCCTCCGGCGCCAGGACGGCGCGGGCGAAGCGGCGCACCGCCTCGGCGTCCACCGCCTCGACCTTGTCCGTATAGACGCCGATCTCCGTCAGCGGGACGTCCTGCAGGGCGAGCTCGCCCAGCAGGCCGCCCAGGCCGCCGGCCGTGCCCAGGGTGCGGCCGAAGCTGCCGATCAGCACCGACTTGCGGGCCTTCAGCTCGTCCTGCGCCACCGGGGCCTCGCCCAGGCGGCGCATCTCCGCGGCGATCAGGTCCAGGACCTCGGGCGCGGACTCGTTCTTGGTCTGGGCCTGGGCCTGGAAGGCGCCGGTGGTGCGCCGGGCCGAGAGCGCCGAACTCGCCCCATAGGACAGGCCGCGCTTGATGCGGATCTCCTGGTTCAGGCGGGAGGAATAGCCCACCCCCAGGACGGCGTTGGCCACCAGGGCCGGGTAATAGGCCTCGTCCTTGCGAGGAAGGGCCGGCCGCGCCAGGCGCACGGCCGCCTGGCCGACGCCGGGCAGGTCGATGGCCACCACCTGGCGCGGCGCCTGCGGGGTCACCGGCGGCTGGACGGGGGCGGGCCCGGCCGGATTGACCCAGTCGCCGAAGGCGGCCTTCGCCAAGGCGAAGCCGGCCTGGGGCGTCACATCGCCGGTGAGCACCAGTATGGCGTTGTCGGGCCGGTAATGGGCGGCGTGCAGCTGGGCCAGACGCTCGGGGGTCAGGCGGGGCAGGGAGGCCGGCGTGCCGTCGGCCACCTGGCCGAAGGGGGTGCCGGCGAACACCACCGGGCCTGCGGCCATGGCCGCCACCTGGCCGGGGCTCTGCAGGGCCACCGACAGGCCGTCCAGGGCCTGGGCGCGCTGGCGCTCCAGCTCCTCGGCCGCGAAGGTCGGCCGGCGGACCACGTCGGCCATGATCTCCAGGGCCTGAGCGATCTTGTCCGACAGCGCCGTGAGGCTGACGGACGAGGATTCCAGCCCCGCCCCGGACGACAGGGTGGCGCCCAGGGATTCCACCGCCTGGGCGATCTGCGGGGCGGTGCGCTCGCCGGCGCCCTCCGTCAGCATGCCCGCGGTCATGGACATGGCCCCGGCCTCCCCTTGCGGATCGGCCCAGGCGCCGGCGCGCACAATGAGGGTGGCCGAGATCAGGGGCAGGTCGCTGGAGCGGGCCACCACCACGCGAAGGCCGTTGGAGAGCGTGGTCTCGGCGGGCGTCGGCAGGGTGGGGCTCACCGGCTCGCCCGGGGGCGGCGGGGCCTGGCGTTCGTCCTCCGGCGCCAGGGCGATCACCTCGCCGTCGAAGGCGACGCTGGCGGCCACGGGGGCGGGTTCGGGC
>NZ_DAIMHV010000143.1:0-6656 GCF_036723115.1 Phenylobacterium sp.
AAGCCTTGAATCAGCGTCGCCCTCAGCCAGCAAGCTTTATGGGTTCAGAACCTAGCCCCCTGCAGCGGTCTCGAACGGACATTGCCCCTCGCGTAGGCATTCGTCCGAAATATGACTACGAAATTCGGACATTGCGGCTGACCGAAAATCGTCTACATATTTCGGACATGGCGGATGCACCCCTCACCACCGCGCTGGAAGATCGCATTGCCACGGCGAAGCCCCGCCAGGTGTGGACTCCCTCTGACTTTCTGGACTTGGGCACCCGAGATGCGGTGGACAAAGTCCTCCAGCGCAAGGTGGGGCGGGGAGAGTTGAGGCGAATTGATCGCGGCCTCTACGACCGGCCCGCCTACAACAGCTTGCTGGATGCAGAGAGCCCGCCGGACCCGCTGTCCGTGATCGACGCCGTGGCCCGCCGCGACAAGATCAGAGTGCTGATCGACGGGATGGCGGCCGCGAACGATCTGGGCTTCACCAACGCGGTTCCCGCCAAGATCGTCGTACGAACCGAGGGCAGGCTGCGCCCGATCCGACTCGGAGCGATGACAATTGAGTTCCGGCAGACGGCGGCGAGCAAGCTGTTCTGGGCCGGCCGTCCCGCGATGCGGTTGGTACAGGCGCTTCACTGGATGAGCGACAGTCTTGGCTCGGACACCGAAGCGCGCAGGATTCGACGCATCCTCGATGGACCAGACGGCTCTGCGATCCGAGCGGATCTGGTCGCTGGTTTCACTGCCTTGCCGGCCTGGATGCAGGATTATCTGCGGCCGCTGCTTGCCGAGGACCTGAACCCGTCCAGCCGCGAAAAGCCTCCCGAATGAACCCCGCCTTCGACCGGATCATCGCCGCGTCCGACGAGGACCGTCTCGGCCTGTTCACCGCGACGGCTCAGCGACTCGGCACCACGCCCCAGAACGTCGAGAAGGACTTCTGGGTCTGCTGGGTTCTGGACGCCTTGTTCAACGGCCGGAAACCCGACGCGCCGCGCCTGCTGTTCAAGGGCGGAACATCGCTTTCCAAGGGATTCGGCCTGATCCGCCGCTTCTCCGAGGACATCGACGTCACGATCTTCCGCGATGATATCGGCGAACCGGCCTCAATCGCCGATCTCGAGGCGCTGAGCGGAAAGAAGCGAAAGGCGGCGCTGGAGGCCATCGAAGCCGCCGGAGCCGAATATATCCAAGGTCCCCTTAGAGACACCCTGCAGGAGATCATCGCCGCGACGGCCGAACGGACGGGCTTGGCGCCGGATCGCTTCGATCTTCGCGCGTCCGAGGACGAGTCGCAGACGCTGCTGCTGACCTATCCGGCCGCGACGCCGGCGGACGCGTACGTCCGGAGCATCGTAAAGATCGAGTCCGGGGCGAAGTCCGCCCTGGACCCGAACTCCGCCAAGACGATCACCCCCTACGTCGACGGTGACTTTCGCGGGGCCGACCTTTCGGTGACGAACGTCGTCACGGTCGACGCCGAACGGACATTCTGGGACAAGGTGGTGATCCTTCACGGTCTCCGCCGCTGGTACGATATCCGGAAGGTGCTCAAAGGCGGCGGCCAGAGAATCTCGCGGCACTATTACGACGTCCATCTCATGATGGGCTCTCCTGAAGGTCGCCGGGCGATGGAAGATTCCGATCTCGGGACGGACTGCGTGGCCCACGCGCGCATGTTCTTCAATCGGCCGGACTTCGACCTGGCCACCGCCGAGCCGCCGACCTTTGCGCTCTCTCCGGAGGGAGCGATGTACGATGACCTCGCCAGGGACTACGCGCTCATGCGGACGATGATCTTCGGCGACGCGCCGCCTTTCGAGGAGGTCCTTGAAAGCGTGTACGAGCTGGAGCGCATCCTGAATGGCAAGAGAGGGGCACCCCCGGCGACTGCGTCGTGAGTGCACCTCGGTTGCGATGGCCGTCGCAAGGGGCGTCGATGGCGATCACGGACGAGACGTCCCCAACAGGCGCTCACAATCGCCGCACATGTTGCGGCGAATCGTCTGGCCAAACACCTTGGCGGGACAGGGCCTTCGCCAGCGCATCGAGAAGCCGCAGGCGTCGCTGCTCGAAACGCGACTGGAAGTAGGGCGCGTGCCAGGGCCACGGGTCCTGCCGAAACTTCTCGGCGCGTTGGGCGTCTGCGGCGAGGAGCCGCCGAATAGCCGGGACCGGGGCGGCCAGGTCGCGGGAGCGCACCACCTTGCCGACCGTCCGGGCCACCCGCTGGCGAACCGACTCGAGATCTTCCTCAAACACCGGCGGTTCGGGCAGCGGCTCGCGCAGTTCCGCTTCCGGATCGTAGCGACCCGAGCCGGCTCGGCCGCCGATGCGGATCATATCTGCCTTGCCAGGCGACCGCGGCGGAAGCCGAACGCGGATCAGCGCCTTGCCCGCCTTCAGCTTGGCCCGCGGAAGGTCTCCGACGTCTGGCGAGCGTTCACCATATTGGCCGGCACGGTGAGGCTGAGGCCGCGGGGCCGCTGGTGTGAAAGTCATGCGTGTCTCCATCTCCCACAGTCGCGTACGGATTGGCGCGTCCCGTGATTGGCTTCCAGAGAAACAGTGACGTCGGAGACGGCCATGGGCTCGTCGGCTCGTGAACAACTCGCCACACAGGTCAACGCCGAAATACTTGCCGAGGTGCGAAGCATAGCGCTGGCCGAGGGCCGGCAAATCCAGGCCCTTGTCGACGAGGCGCTCTCCGACCTGGTGCAGAAGCGGCGGCCAGCCAAACCGCGAGATCATGTGATGTCGGCCTACCAGGCGAGCCATAATCGGTTCGCTCCCTCTACAAGAAGCTCGCCGAGTGACGGATTACCTTACGGTCGTCGAGGTTCTGGCGATCCACGAGGACTTGATAAGCCGCTATGGCGGCGCCCAAGGCGTGCGGGATCTGGGCCTGCTTGATGGCGCGCTGTTTCGACCTCAGACGGGCTATTATCAAGACTTGTATGAAGAGGCTGCGGCCCTTTGGGAAAGCCTCGCCAAAAACACCCCTTCGTGGACGGCAACAAGCGTGTCGCCTTCGCCGTCACCTACACATTCCTGGCGCTAAACGGACTGCAGATCACCGCCGAGGCCAACGCGGCCTTTGCGTTTGTCGACGACCTCCGCGCGGCCCACGTGTTCGAGTTCGAGGCCCTGTCTGCTTGGCTTCGGTTCAACACTGCGCCCGCGTGAATTCGCCCTAGGGAACCGGGCTCAGGAGGGGTTCGCCGGCGAAGTGGCGGCGGAGGTTTTCGTGGGCCTGGCCGATCATCTTGGGGATGGAGTCCAGGGTGCCCCCCGCCGCGTGGGGGGAGAGCACCGTGTTGGGCACGCCTTCCCAGCGGGCCGCGGGCGTCGGCTCCTGCCAGAAGACGTCCAGGGCCGCGCGGCCCAGGCGCTTGTCCTTCAGCGCGGCGATCAGGGCGTCTTCGTCCACCACCGAGCCCCGCGCCACATTGATGAGCAGGCCCCGGGGCCCCAGGGCGTCGAGGATCTCGGCCGAGATCAGGCCCCGGTTGGAGGCGTCCGCCCGGCAGGCGACGATCAGGATGTCGCTGGCCTGCGCCAGGGCCAGCAGGGAGGCGGCCTGGGGCCACGGGGCCTCGGGCTTGGGATTGGGGCCCCACCAGGCCGCCTCCATGCCGAAGGCTTCCACCCGGCGCGCGCAGGCCTGGCCGATATGGCCCAGGCCGACAATGCCCACCTTGCGCCCCCGCAGGGCCGGACGGGCGCCCAGGCGGTGCTCGGCCGCCCAGCCGCCGGAGCGGACCAGACGGTCGCCCTCCACCAGATTGCGCCAGGAGGCCAGCAACAGGCCCACGGCGTGGTCGGCCACATCCTCGGCGTTCAGGCCGTCGGCATGGGTCACCTCGATCCCCCGGGCGCGGCACCACGGCACGTCCACCCCGTCATAGCCCACGCTGATGGTGGCGATCAGGGAGAGGTTGGGCAGGGTTTCCAGAAAGGCCGGCTCCAGCACGATCTCCCCGGCATGGGCGATGGCCCGCACCGCGCCGCGATCGGCCTCGGCCAGGTCCCAGCGGCGCACCACCCGGTAGCCGGCGGCCTCCAGCCCCGCCTGCATGGGGCCGAGCATGGGGTGGGAGATCAGGACGGTGATCGGCTGGTCGGTCATGGGGCGCTCCGCAACTCAGGTCCGCCACCTATAGCCGCTGGCGGGCGCCCAGCACAAAGCGCGCGGCGGCGTGTCCCGCCCCCGCGCGCATCGGCTTTCACCCTGAGGCGGCGTCAGGCCGCGTCGGCGTGGCGCCCCTCGGCGATCTCCTCGATCAGCTTGCGGCAGAAGGCCGGCAGATCGTCGGGCTTGCGGGAGGTCACCAGCCCCTGGTCCACCACCACCTCCTTGTCGACCCACTTGGCGCCGGCGTTCTTCAGATCGGTCTCCAGGGAGGGCCAGGAGGTCATGGTCCGCCCCTCCACCCCGCCGGCGTCGATCAGGGTCCAGGGGCCATGGCAGATGGCGCCGATGGGCTTGCCGGCGGCGACGAAGGCGCCGATGAAGGCGATGGCCTTCTTCTCCAGGCGCAAGGCGTCGGGATTGATCACCCCGCCCGGCAGAACCAAGGCGTCGTAATCGTCGGCCTTGGCGGATTTCAGCTCCACGTCCACCGCGGTCATGCGGCCCTTGTCGTGATGCTCCCAGCCCTGGATCTCGCCGCCCTTGGGGGCGATCACATGGACGGTGGCGCCGGCGGCGGTCAGGGCCGCCACGGGCTTTTCAAGTTCGGATTGCTCAAAGCCGTCGGTGGCCAGCACGGCCACCTTGCGGCCTTCGATGCGAGGGCTCGCCATGGCGTTCTCCTTTCAGGAATTGCGTCCCGCGAAGAACAGGCGGTGGGCGCGGAGGTTCCGCCCCTATGCGCCCCATTTGACGCGCATCATTTCCCTGCGCGGCCAATTCGCGCCAAGGTGGAGTCACGCGGTTGATCGCGGGGTCTCGCCCCCCGGTCGGCGGCGCTTATCTTCGTGTTCGCGCGTCAGGGATGCGTCGGACGCGGCACACTGGAGGGAGCACGCATGTACAAGCACATCCTCATTTCCACCGACGGATCGGAAGTGGGCCAGAAGGGGCTGATCCACGGCCTCGACCTCGCCAAGGGCCTGGGCGCCCAGGTCACCGTGGTGACCGTCACCGAACGCTTCCCCGCCTTTCCCGACAGTGTGGGCTACGCCTACGCCATGAGCGACAGCCTGATGGCCGACTATGGCAAGGGTCAGTCGGAAGCCGCCAACGCCATTCTCACCGCCGCCAAGACCACGGCCGAGCAGCGGGGCGTGACCATCGAGACCGTGCATGTGCGCGACGCCCAGCCCGCCGAGGCCATCATCGACACGGCCAAGGCCCGCGGCTGCGACCTGATCACCATGGCCTCCCACGGCCGGCGCGGCCTGGGCCGCCTCATGCTGGGCAGCGTGGCGTCCGAAGTCCTGACCCACAGCGCCGTGCCGGTGCTGGTGGTCCGCTAAACCCTGAAGGGCCGACGCGGCGCCGCCGAAGCGCCGCGTCGGTCAAACTCAGCGGCTGAACTTCTGGAACTTGATCCGCTGGGGAATGAGGCTGTCGGCGCCCAGGCGACGCTTCTTGTCTTCCTCATAGGCTTCGAAGTTCCCCTCGAACCACTCCACATGGCTGTCGCCCTCGAAGGCCAGGATGTGGGTGGCCAGGCGGTCCAGGAACCAGCGATCGTGGCTGATGACCACGGCGCAGCCGGGGAAGTCTTCCAGGGCGCTCTCCAGGGCCTGCAGGGTTTCCACGTCCAGGTCGTTGGTCGGTTCGTCGAGCAGGATGACATTGCCGCCCGAGGCCAGCGTCTTGGCCAGGTGGACGCGGTTGCGCTCACCGCCCGAGAGCAGGCCGACCTTCTTCTGCTGGTCGCCGCCCTTGAAGTTGAAGCTGCCCACATAGGCGCGGCTGGGAATTTCCCGCGACCCCACCTTCATGATGTCGAGACCGCCGGAGATCTCTTCCCAGACGGTCTTGTTGGGGTCCAGGGCGTCGCGGTGCTGGTCCACATAGGACAGCTGCACGGTCTCCCCCAGGCGGATGGAGCCGTCGTCAGGGGTGTCCTGCTGGGTCAGGATCTTGAACAGGGTGGACTTGCCCGCCCCGTTGGGCCCGATCACGCCGACGATGCCGCCAGGCGGCAGCTTGAAGGTCAGGTCCTTGAACAGCAGCTTGTCGCCATAGGCCTTTTCCAGGTGGTCGGCCTCGATCACCACCTGGCCCAGGCGCGGACCCGGCGGGATCTGGATCTGGGCGAAGGTCTGCTTCTCCCGCTCAGAGGCGTTGACCAGATCGTCGAAGGCCGCCAGGCGCGCCTTTGACTTGGAGCGACGGGCCGAGGGCGAGGAACGCACCCATTCCAGTTCGCGCTCGATGGTGCGCTTGCGGCTCTCGCTTTCGCGGTCCTCCTGCGCCTGGCGCTTGGCCTTCTGTTCCAGCCAGGCCGAATAGTTGCCCTCGTAGGGGACGCCCTTGCCGCGGTCGAGCTCCAGGGTCCACTTGGTCACCTGGTCCAGGAAGTAGCGGTCGTGGGTCACCAGGATCACGCAGCCGGGGAAGGTCTCCAGATGGTGCTGCAGCCAGGCCACGCTCTCGGCGTCCAGGTGGTTGGTGGGCTCGTCCAGCAGCAGCATGTCGGGCTTGGA
>NZ_DAIMHV010000144.1:0-6615 GCF_036723115.1 Phenylobacterium sp.
CTCTCCCCCCCCAGGACGGAGCCAGGCGCCGCCGGACTCTCTCCTCCGGCGGCGTTCTCGTTTTCCGGGCTGGCGATCTTGAGCGCGCCGATCGCCGGGGACAGGAGGCGGCGCGATGAATGCTCCCCACAAGACCGTCGTGCTCGGCGAAGATCTGCAGGCCCGCCTGCTGGCGCGGTTGGAGACGGCCGACCCGGCGCTCGCCGCCTTCGCCGTCCAGGCCGCCGAGGATGTGGCTCCGGCCGAACTGCCCGACTTCTCCCTGGACGACCTGGCCGCCAACCTGGCCGACTTCTGGCGTTTCGGCGACAGCCGGCCCGGGGCTGCGCCGCTCATGCGGATCGTCCGGGCCTGTCGCGACGACGCTACCGAGTGCGAGCTGGACCGGCTGGAGGTGGTGCAGGACGACGCCCCCTTTCTGGTGGACAGCGTCATGGGCGAGATCGCCGAGCAGGGCTTCCAGGTCCGCGCCATGTTCCACCCCGTGGTGGAGGTGCGCCGGGACGCTGAGGGCCGGCGCGGCGCCGATGGAGAGCTGCGCCGGGAATCCCTGATCGAGGTCTATATCGACCGGGTGGGCGCCGACCGCGAGGCGCAGCTGCTCGACGGCGTCGCGGCCGCTCTGGCCGACGCAAGGGCGGCGGTGGCCGACTTCCCGGCCATGCTCGATCTGATGTCGCGCACCCTGTCGGAGCTGGAGGCCCTGGCCCCGGCCCATCCGCGCCGGGAGGAAGAGGCCGCCTTCCTGCGCTGGCTGCACCAGGAGAACTTCGTCTTCCTGGGCGCGCGCGTCTATGAGTATCCGAGGCTTGAGGGCGGCGACTACGCCGCCGAGGAGCCCCTGTTCCAGCCCTCCGACGGCCTGGGCGTGCTGCGCGATCCCGAACGCCGGGTGCTGCGCCGGACCAACGAGCCGGCGGTCCTCACCGCCCAGCTCGCCCGGCGGCTGGAGGACGAAAGCGGCGTCACCGTGGCCAAGTCCAACCTGCGCTCCCGCGTCCATCGGCGGGGCTACATGGACTATGTGGGCGTGCGTCGCTACGGCCCTGACGGCAAGCCCTCGGGCGAGGTGCGGTTCGTGGGCCTGTTCACCGCCGAGGCCTATGACCAGCCCGTGGGCGCGGTCCCGCTGCTGCGGGCCAAGGCGGTCGCCGCGCTCGCCCGGGCCGCCAAGGCGCCGGGCAGTCACAACGAAAAGCGCCTGCGCAACATCGTCGAGAACTATCCCCGCGACGAGCTCTTCCAGATGAGCGAGGACGAGCTCCTGGCCAATGCGCTGGGCATCCTCCATCTCACCGACCGGCCCCGGGTGGGCCTGTTCGAGCGCCGCGACCCCTTCGACCGCTTCGCCTCCCTGCTGCTGTTCGTCCCGCGTGAGCGCTATGACTCCGACCTGCGCAAGGTCGCCGGGCGGCTGCTGGCCGAGGCCTATGGCGGCCGGGTGTCGGCCTATTATCCGAGCTTCTCGGACTCGCCGCTGGCGCGGGTCCACTTCATCATCGGCTTCCAGCCGGGCGGGCACAGCGAGCCGGATCTGGCCGCGGTGGAGGCCGCCATCGCCGAGGCGGCCCGCACCTGGGGCGACCGGTTCGAGGCCGCCGTGCGCGAGCTCGATCGCCCGGCCGCAGAGACCGCCGAGCGCCTGACGCGGTACGGGGCGGCCTTCTCCGCCGGCTATCGCGACCGCTATGACGCCGCCGAGGCCCTGAGGGACATGGGGGTCATCGACGGCCTGGCGGCCGGCGAGGCCGTGCGGGTCCGGGCCTTCCGCCTGGACGGCGATGGTCCGCGCCACTTCCGCTTCAAGCTCTATCGTCCGGAGACGCCGGCCCCCCTGGCCGACGTGCTGCCGATCCTGGAGAATATGGGCCTGAAGGCCATCGTCGAGGCCGGCTTCCCGGTGCGTCCGGCCGGGTCGGGCGTGGTCTGGGTCCACGAGTTCGAACTGGACGATCCCCGGGGCGAGCACCTGATCTTCGACGAGGTGAAGTCGGCCTTCGAATCCGCCTTCGTGGCGGTCTGGTGCGGCCAAGCCGAGAATGACGGCTTCAACCGGCTGGTGCTGGAGCTGGCCATCAGCTGGCGCGAAGCGGCCCTGGTGCGGGCTCTGGCGCGCTACCGCCAGCAGAGCGGGCTTGATCCGTCGCAGCGGTCCCAGGAAGCGGCGCTCAGCCGTCATCCGGGGGTGACGCGCCTGATCCTCGACCTCTTCCGCATCCGCTTCGATCCGGCCATCCGCGCCGAACCGGCCGAGCGCCAGACCCAGGCCGATGCGGTGATGGCCGAGATCACCGAGGCCCTGCAGCAGGTGGAAAGCCTGGACGACGACCGGGTCCTGCGGCGCATGGCCCTGCTGGTCCAGGCCATCGTGCGCACCAGCTACTATCAGCAGAATGAGGACGGGGCGCCGCGGGCCTATATCAGCTTCAAGGTGGCCAGCGAGTCCCTGGCCGACCTGCCGGCCCCCAAGCCGTTCCGCGAGATCTATGTCTGGTCGCCCCAGGTTGAGGGGGTGCATCTGCGCTTCGGGCCGGTGGCTCGCGGGGGGCTGCGCTGGTCCGACCGCCGCGACGACTTCCGCACCGAGGTTCTGGGCCTGGCCAAGGCCCAGCAGGTGAAGAATGCGGTGATCGTGCCGGTGGGCGCCAAGGGGGGCTTCTATCCCAAGGCCCTGCCCGACGGCGGATCGCCCGAGGCGGTGCGGGCTGCGGCCATCGAGGCCTACAAGACCTTCCTGCGCGGCCTGCTGGACATCACCGACAACCTGACCCCGGAGGGCGAGGTGATCCGCCCCGACGCCGTGGTCGCCCACGAAGGGGATGATCCCTATCTGGTGGTGGCCGCCGACAAGGGCACGGCCACCTTCTCCGACATCGCCAACGGCCTGGCCGAATCCTACGGCTTCTGGCTGGGGGACGCCTTCGCCTCGGGCGGTTCGGCCGGCTATGACCACAAGGCCATGGGCATCACCGCCCGCGGGGCCTGGGAGGCGGTCAAACGCCACTTCCGCGAACTGGGCAAGGACATCCAGTCCGAGCCCTTCACCGTGGTGGGGGTGGGCGACATGTCCGGCGACGTGTTCGGCAACGGGATGCTGCTGTCGCGCCAGATCCGCCTGCTGGCGGCCTTCGACCACCGGCATATCTTCATCGATCCCGAGCCCGATCCGGCGGCCAGCTTCGCCGAGCGGGAGCGTCTGTTCGCCCTGCCGCGGTCGTCCTGGGACGACTATGACCGGGGCTGCATCTCGGCCGGCGGGGGGGTCTTTCCCCGCAGCCAGAAGTCCATCCCCCTGACCGACCAGATGCGGGCCATGCTCGACCTGGACGCCGAGGCCCTGACGCCGGCCGAGCTGATCAGCGCCATCCTCAAGGCCCGCGCCGAACTGCTCTATCTGGGCGGGATCGGCACCTATGTGAAAGCCAGGGCCGAGAGCCATGCCGATGTGGGCGACAAGGCCAATGACCCGGTGCGTATCGACGCCGAGGCCCTGCGCTGTCAGGTGGTGGGTGAAGGGGCCAATCTCGGCCTGACCCAGGCGGCCCGCATCGCCTTCGCCGAGCGCGGCGGGCGGGTGAACTCCGACGCCATCGACAATTCCGCCGGCGTGGACTCCTCCGACCACGAGGTGAACATCAAGATCCTCACCGGCATGGTGGAGCGGGCGGGCGAGCTGTCACGGCCCGATCGCGACGACCTGCTGCGGGCCATGGTCGATGATGTGGCCCGCCATGTGCTGGAGCACAATTACGACCAGACCCAGGCCCTCTCCCTGCTGGAAATGGATTCCGTGGGCGAACTGGAGCCCCATGCCCGCTTCATGAGCCGGCTGGAATCCCTGGGGCGGCTGGACCGGGCGGTGGAGGGCCTGCCCGACGCGGCGGGCATCGCCCAGCGCCAGGAGGCCGGCCAGGGCCTCACCCGGCCGGAACTGGCCGTGCTCATGGCCTATGGCAAGATCCAGCTCTTCCGGGAGATGGTGGAGACCGACGTCCCCGACGATCCCTGGTTCGAGCGCGTGCTGGAGGGCTATTTCCCGGCCCCCTTGCGGCAGTATGCGGAGCCCATGCGCCGCCACCGGCTGCGGCGCGAAATCATCGCCACCGTCGTGGCCAATGACGTGGTCAACCGCTGCGGCCCAAGCTTCCCCGAACGCCTGATGGCGGCGGCCGGCTGCGACGCGCGGGCCTTCTTCGTGGGCTATGAGGCCGCCCGCGCCGTGCTGGATCTGGCCCAGCTCTGGAAGGCGGCGGAGGATCTGGACAACCAGGTTCCCGCCAAGGCCCAGCTGATGCTGCTGCGCCAGCTTTCCCGCCATCAGCGGGGCCTGACCTTCTGGCTGGCCCGCCGGGCGCGGCTGGGCGGGGTCAGCGTAGCCGACCTCGTGGAGCGTTACGCCGAGCCGGCCAAGGTGCTCAAGGCGCTCAGCCCCGACGTGCTGACGCCGGTGGAGCAGGCCGAACTGGATCAGGCCGTCGAGCGGCTGACCAAGGCCGGCGCGCCGGCCGAGCTGGCCCGGGCGGTGGTGGACCTGCAGCCCCTGACCATCGCCGCCGATCTGGCCGATCTGGCCGAGGCCTCCGAATGGCCTGTCGACTGCGTGGCCAGGATCCATCACGCGGTGGCCGAGGCCTTCGGCTTCGATCGCCTGCGGGCTGCCGCCGGCGGTCATGCGGCGGGCGACAGCTTCGAGCGCGCGGCCACCCGGCGGCTGGTGGAGGACCTGATGGTCGAACAGACCACGGTGGCCAAGGCGGTCATGGCCCTGGCCCGCGCCCCCAAGGCCGGCCAGGACAAGGCCGCCGCCCGCCGGGCGGTGGAGGCCTGGGCCAAGACCGCCGCCCAGCCGGTGGAGGCCGCCCGCCGGGTCATCGGGGAGATCGAGGCGGCCCCGGGCCCCTGGACCTTCGCCAAGCTGACCATCGCCAGCGGCGCCCTGCGGGAACTGGTGCGGGCGGCGGACTGATCCTGGCCGCCCGCCCCGTCAGGGCGCGTTCCGATAGGTGGGAACCGGTTATCGGGTCGAAACGCGCCCAGGTCTCTGAGGCTCTAATGCCGGAAGACCCGCACGCCGGTGAAGGCCATGGCCAGGCCGGCGGCGTCGGCGGCGGCGATCACCTCCTCGTCCCGGATGGAGCCGCCGGGCTGGATGATCGCCGTGGCCCCGGCCTCGGCCGCCTGGATCAGGCCGTCGGCGAAGGGGAAGAAGGCGTCGGACGCGCAGGCTGATCCCTTGGCGAGCGACTCCGGCAGGCCGGCGGCTTCGGCGGCCTCGGCCGCGCGGATGGCGGCGATGCGGGCCGAGTCCTTGCGGTTCATCTGACCGGCGCCGATGCCGGCGGTCTGGCCGTCCTTGGCGTAGACGATGGCGTTGGACTTCACGTGCTTGGCCACGGTGAAGGCGAACAGCATGTCGCGCAGTTCGGCCTCGGTGGGCTGGCGCCGGGTCACAATCTTCAGGTCGGCGGCGGTGATGTGGGCGGTGTCGCGGCCCTGCACCAGGAAGCCGCCGGCCACCTGACGCCAGGTGACCCCGGCCGCCTTCGGGTCGGGCAGGCCGCCGGTGACCAGCAGGCGCAGATCCTTCTTCTTCTTGAAGATCTCGACGGCCTCGTCATCGGCCTCGGGGGCCACCACCACCTCGGTGAAGATCTTGACGATCTCGCGGGCGGCCGCGGCGTCCAGGCGCCGGTTCACCGCCACGATGCCGCCGAAGGCCGAGACGGGATCGCACTGCAGGGCGCGGCCATAGGCCTCGGCCAGGCTGGCGCCCAGGGCTACGCCGCAGGGATTGGCGTGCTTGATGATGGTCACCGCGGCGCTGGCGGCGGGGTCGAATTCGGCCGCCAGCTCGATGGCCGCGTCGGTGTCGGCGATGTTGTTGTAGGAGAGCGCCTTGCCCTGCAGCTGGGTGGCGGTGGCCACGCCCGGGCGGCTGGACCCGTCGCGATAGAAGGCCGCGGCCTGATGCGGATTTTCGCCGTAGCGCATGGTCTGGACCAGCTCGCCGGCGAAGGCGCGCCGCCGGGGCGCTTCCTCCGCAAGCTCGCGGGCGAACCACTGGGAGATGGCGGCGTCATAGGCCGCAGTGCGGGCATAGGCCCGGGCCGCCAGCCTCTTGCGCAGCGCAAGCGAGGTGGCTCCGGAGGCCGTCAGCGCGGCGATCACCTCGTCCAGATCGGCGCGTTCGGTGCAGACGGCCACATAACCGTGGTTCTTGGCCGCTGAGCGGATCATGGCCGGCCCGCCGATGTCGATATTCTCCACGCAGGCGGCGAAGTCGCCCCCGCCGGCCACGGTCTGTTCGAAAGGATAGAGGGTCACATAGACGATATCGATGGGGCCGATGCCGTGTTCGGTCATGGCCTGGGCGTGGTGGGCGGCGTCGCGCACCCCCAGAAGACCCCCGTGGACCACCGGGTGCAGGGTCTTGACCCGCCCGTCCATCATCTCGGGAAAGCCCGTCAGATCGGCCACGTCCTTCACCGCCAGGCCGGCGGCGGCGATGGCAGCCTTGGTGCCGCCGGTGGACACCAGTTCCACCCCCATCTCGGACAGTGCGCGGGCCGCCTCCACCAGGCCGGTCTTGTCGGAAACCGACAGCAGGGCGCGGAC
>NZ_DAIMHV010000145.1:0-6561 GCF_036723115.1 Phenylobacterium sp.
TCCCCTTCCCCCGCGGCACGCGGGACGCGCCCCCTCTCCCCCGCCGCGCGTGCGGAGATGCGCAGGTGAATCCGGGCGCCTCGGCCCTGGCGGGGGCCGCCATTCGCCGGCTGCGCCACGGGCGGGGCTGGACCCTGGCCGAACTCAGCGCTCGTTCGGGCGTGCCCCTGTCCAGCCTCTCCAAGGTGGAACTGGGCCAGACCGCCCTGGGCTATGAGGTGCTGGTGCGCCTGTGTCGGGCCCTGGACGTGGAGATCGACCATCTGGTCCGCCCGGGGCTCGCCCCTCCGCCCCCGGCCCAGCCTGGCCGCCGGGCGATCATTCGCGCCCATGAGGGCGCGCCCGTGACCCTGGGAGGCCTGAACGGTCGCTCGGGCGCCGAAGAGCTTCTGCGCCGCGACTTTACCCCGGTGGTGCTGGAGGCGCCCCCCCGCTCGACGCCCGGACCCTGGCTGAGATTTCGGGGCGACGCCTATCTGATGGCGCTCGCCGGGTCGCTCACCCTGCATTCGGAGATCTACGCGCCGGTGGAGATCGATCCCGGCGACGGCGTCTATTTCGACGGAGAGATGGGGGTGGCCTTCGTGGCGCGGGGGCCTGAGCCCGCGAAGGTTCTGCTGGTCCACCAGGGAGAAGCGCCGAATCTCGCCTGAGACGGTTGCCGCAGCGGCAAGATTCTCCTAATAGAGAAATTTCTCGCCGTTAACCCTGTGTTACGTCGCATCTGAAAAATGTGACGGGAGATGGCCGATTCCTTCGCCCTCCGCTCCGACGTCCCCCACCCCTCGATCCCCACGCTTCGAGGCGGCGGCCTGATGCCTGCCGACAGGCTCAGCGCTGAGGCGGACCGGCTCCGCGTGCTGGTGGTGGACGATTCGCCGGCCCTGCGCCTGATGCTCGCCGATCTGCTGACCGCCGCCGGCTATCAGGTGATCCTGGCTGACGACGGCGACGTGGCGCTGACAGAGGTGCGGCGCCATCGTCCGGACGTGGTGCTGACCGACCTAAACATGCCGCGCATGCACGGCCTCCATTTCATCGCGGCGCTACAGGCGGACCCCAACCTGGCGGCCCTGCCCGTGCTGGTCCTCACCAGCGAGGACGGCGAACGCAAGCGCGCCCTGGCGCCTGGTGTCCAGGGCTGGATCGTCAAGCCGTTCGAACCGGCGGAACTGCTCGAAGCCCTGTGGAGCCTGGAGCGCCTGGAAGGCTGAGCGCCAGCCCGCACGCCTTCCCCACGACCATCGAAGGGCCTCAGACGGCCTGACGACCACCCGCGGGCTCGTCCAGGGCGCGGGCGGCTTCCACCAGCGCCTGCTCCAGCGCCAGGGCCAGGGGATTTTGGGCGACAGGGCCGGCCGGGGCGGTGTCGCCGCGCCCGGCGAAGAGGTCCCCCTGGGCCAGGCCCGCGGCCGGCGCGACGCCGCCGCTCTCCAGCACCATCCGGGCGGCTTCGGCGGCGGCCGGCGACAGGGCCGACACGGCCGCGACAGCGGCGAAGCCATAGAGCGTCGCGCGCTCCATTTCGCATTGCAGCATGTCCAGGCGCTGATGAAGCGCCGTCAGGCCGTCGGCCATATCAACCATGAAAAGCCTCGAAAATACCGGCCGATGCGGAGCGCGCCTCGCGCCAGCCGCCGATCGACCCCAAATCGCCATGTTGCGGCGCACCTAGGCAGTGCGCCTCATACTGTCAAGTTGTGCGCGGCCCCATCGCCCTGGCGCGAAGGACGCTCCAGCGGCGCAATCCCTGGCGGGCCAAGGCCAGGCTTGCTTTCGGCGGTCATGCGTCGCCTCACCTGTGCGACGGCGTGCCGCGGTCGCACCTGTCGGCGGCAGATGGCGGGCGGGCGCATCTTCGGTTCGATTTTTTGCGATTCTCTCGCAAGGACCTGTGGCATGGTCGGCCCATGTCGGTGGATGATGAGCGGCAGGCGGGAGAACCGGCGGCGCCCCAGATGGGTCCTGTCGCCCAGCTGGCCTATCGCGCGCTCGGCATGGCCGCCTTAGGGCTGGGGATCGCCGGGGCCTTCCTGCCCCTGCTGCCCACCACCGTCTTCCTGATCATCGCCGCCTGGGCCTTCGGCAAGAGCGCGCCCAAGCTTCGCGCCCGCCTCTACGCCCACAAGCGCTTCGGCCCGACGCTCGAGGCCTGGGACCGGCGGGGCGCCATTCCCCCGCGGGCCAAGCTGGCGGCGGTCATCGGCATGGGGTTGAGCCTGGTGGTGGTCATGATCACCGCCGCCAATCCCTGGGTTCCCATGGGCGTGGGCGTCGTGCTGACCCTCTGCGCCCTCTATGTGCTGACGCGGCCCTCGTCCTGAGGGTCTGAGCGCGGCGTGGCGCCCAGCGCGCGGCGAACGCTGTCGGCCTTGGCTGCGATGGCGGCCCGGGTTTCGGCGTCCATGCGGGCCAGGGACTTATAGGGCATGGCCAGGCGCGGATTGGCCGACAGCGTCGGCGAATGGCGGTCGAGGAAGTCCCAGTAGAGGCTGTTGAACGGGCAGGCGCGCGGTCCCAACCGGTCCTTCACGTCATAGGCGCAGCACGTACAGTAGTCGCTCATCTTCTGGATATAGGCGCCGCCAGAGGCGTAGGGCTTGGAGCCCACCACGCCGCCATCGGCGAAGAGGGCCATGCCGTGGGTGTTGGGCGCCTCCACCCACTCATAGGCGTCGGCATAGACCCCCAGGTACCAGGCGTTGACCTCGGCCGGCGCCACCCCCAGCAGCATAGCGAGATTGCCGGTGATCATCAGACGCTGGATGTGATGGGCGTAGGCGTGGGCCAGCGTCTCGCCCACCACCTCGGCGACACAGGCCATGTCCGTCTGGCCGGTCCAGTAAAACTCGGGCAGGCGGTTTGCGGCGCCCAGGGCGTTGGTTTCCAGATAGCCGGGCATCTTCAGCCAGTAGACGCCGCGGACGAACTCCCGCCAGCCAAGGATCTGGCGCACGAAGCCCTCCACGGCGTTGAGCGGAGCCCGCCCCTCACGCCAGGCGGCCTCCGCACGGCGGCAGAGATCCAGGGGGTCCAGGAGGCCGAGGTTCAGGGCCGCCGACAGACGGCCATGCCACAGCCAGGGCTCGCCGCGGGCCATGGCGTCCTGATGGTCGCCGAAGCCGGGCAGGATGTCGGCGAAGAAGTGATCGGCCAGGGCCGCGGCCTCAGCCGCATTGGTGGCCCAGCCGAAGGCGTCCAGCCTGCCCAGGCCGTCGGGCCGCAGCCTCTCCATCTCGTCCAGCAGGCCCCGGGTGACCGGATTGGGGTCGATCATCAGCCGGGCGGGCGGGCGGAGCCCCCGGGGCAGTCGGCGGCGGTTCTCCGCATCGAAGTTCCAGCGGCCGCCGGCCGGGGCCTCGCCGTCCATCAGCAGGCGGTGACGCCGGCGCATCTCGCGATAGAAGAACTCCATGCGCAGCTCCCGGCGCCCCTCCGCCCAGCGGGCGAAGTCCTCCGGCGCGCAGAGATAGCGGTCGTCCGCACGCCGGATCACCGGCGCCGGGGCGGCCAGGGCCATCGCATCGAAGGCCTGTTCCAGCCGCCACTCGCCGGAGCGGGTCATGAGGATCTCGTCGGGCTGGACGTCGGCGGCGGCCCGCAGGGTCTCGCCGGTCAGGGCGCCGGTGTTCTGCGGGTCGTCATGCCGGACGTAGCGGAGGCGGAAGCCCGCCGCCTCCAGGCTCGCGGCGTGTTGGCGCATGGCCGAGAGGACCATGACGATCTTCTGGCGATGGTGGGGGGCGTAGGCCATCTCCTCGGCGGCCTCCACCATCAGAACCATGTCGGCGGCCGGATCGGCGTCGCGCAGACTGGACAGGCGTTCTCGCGGCGAGATCTGATCCCCCAGCACCAGGATCAGGCGCCTCACCATGGGATGGTCGATCCGTCCCAGGCGAAGAAGCCGCCGGACTGGGCCGGGGTGAGGCTGTCCACCACCGCCAGCAGGCGCTCGGCGGCCAGGTCGGGGGCGAAGAGCTTTTCGGCCGGCGTCCGGGCCTGAAAGGGCGCCGAAAGGGCGGTGTCCACCGTGCCAGGATGCAGGGCCGCGCAGATGGCCAGGGGCTTCTGGCGGGCCAGCTCCACCGCCAGGGTGCGGATGAACTGGTTGAGCGCGGCCTTGGCCGCCCGATAGCCGTACCAGCCGCCCAGCTGGTTGTCCCCGATGCTGCCCACCCGCGCCGACAGGGCGGCGAACACCGCGCGGCGGTCCCGGGGCAGCAGCGGCAGGAAGTGCTTGGCCGCCAGCGCCGGGCCCACCGCATTGGCGCGGAAGGCGGCCACCAGGGCCTCGGCCTCCAGGGCCTTCCAGCTCTTCTCAGGGGAAAGGCCGTGGCCGTGCAGACGGCCGGTGGCCATCAGCACCAAGTCCGGCGGGCCGTCCCGCGCGCTCGCCTGCGCCGCCGCCGCCAGGCTCGCCTCGTCATCCAGATCGGCGTAGAGCCAGGCCACCCCGTCCGGCAGATCCTCCGGCCGGCGCCGCGATACGGCCACCACTTCGGTCTGACCTCCGTCCGCCGCTAGCCGACGCACCAGGGCGCCGCCGAGGCCGCCGCCGGCGACAAGCACCACCGCCTTGTTCATGGACGCTTCCTCCGCCGCACAGGAGAACTACGGATCGGACGGCCCGAACGAGGCGCGGGCCGTCTCTCGCGGGCGCTCAGCCGGGCGAAATGTCGCAGATGACTGGAAAATCGCCGCTCAGGACCAACATAGGGCCTGCGAGGTCCGGCTCCCCCCACAGGCGTCCTGCGCCGCCGGACCGCGCAGGGCGCGCCCGTGAAGCCGTGACGCTTCTCTCCCCCCAGCCCCGTCCGGTGACGCTGGCGCGCCCGACCCCTTTCAGCTCAGCCGCAAGGCCGCATCGCGGCTCAGGGCGGCGCGCCCACCAGGATCTCGCGCTTGCCCGCATGGTTGGCGGGGCTGACCACGCCTTCCTGCTCCATGCGCTCGATCAGGGAGGCGGCGCGGTTGTAGCCGATCTGCAGGCGGCGCTGGACATAGCTGGTGGACGCCTTGCCATCGCGGGTGACCACCGCCACGGCGCGATCATAGAGATCATCCCCCGAGCCGCCGCCGGCCCCGAAATCATCGCCGCCGCCATCCTCGTCATCGCCGCCAGCGGTGACGTCCTCCACATATTGCGGCTCGCCCTGGGCACGGAGGAACTTGGCCACGGCCTCCACCTCCTCGTCGGAGACGAAAGGCCCGTGCAGGCGGGTGATGCGGCCGCCCCCGGCCATGTAGAGCATGTCCCCCTGGCCCAGCAGCTGCTCGCCGCCCTGTTCGCCCAGGATGGTGCGGCTGTCGATCTTGGAGGTGACCTGGAAGGAGATCCTCGTCGGGAAGTTGGCCTTGATGGTGCCGGTGATCACGTCCACCGACGGCCGCTGGGTGGCCATGATCAGGTGGATGCCGGCGGCCCGCGCCATCTGGGCCAGACGCTGGACGGCGCCTTCCACGTCCTTGCCCGCCACCAGCATCAGGTCGGCCACCTCGTCGATGACCACCACCAGATAGGGCATGGGCTTGGGATCGATGCGCTCGCTCTCATAGACCGGGCGGCCATTTTCGTCGAAGCCGGTCTGGACGGTGCGCTCGAAGTGCTCGCCCCGGGCCGCGGCCTCCTTGGCGCGCTCGTTGTACGAGGCGACGTTCCGCACCCCGATCTTGGACATCAGCCGATAGCGGTCCTCCATCTCGCGCACGGTCCATTTCAGCGCGACGATGGCCTTCTTGGGGTCGGTGACCACCGGCGCCAGCAGGTGCGGAATGCCGTCATAGACCGACAGCTCCAGCATCTTGGGGTCGATCATGATGAACCGGCACTGCTCGGGCGCCAGCCGGTAGAGGATGGACAGGATCATGGCGTTGACCCCCACCGACTTGCCCGAGCCGGTGGTCCCGGCGATCAGCAGGTGGGGCATCTTCGAGAGGTCGGCGATATAGGGCTCGCCGCCGATGTTCTCGCCCAGCGCCATGGGCAGGGCGAGGGTCGAGCGTTCGTATTCCGGGCTGGCCAGCAGGTCGCGCAGATAGACGGTCTCGCGCTTCTGGTTGGGCAGTTCGATGCCGATGGCGTTGCGGCCAGGCACCACGGCCACGCGGCAGGCGGCGACGGACATCGATCGTGCGATGTCGTCGGACAGGGCCACCACCCTGGCCGACTTCACGCCCGGCGCCGGCACCAGCTCATAGAGAGTGACCACCGGGCCTGGCCGGATCTGGTCGATCTGGCCGCGCACCCCGAACTCGGCCAGGACGCCCTCCAGCAGCTGGGCGTTCTGACGAAGAGCGCCTTCGTCGAAGGCCGCCGCCCGGGGCTTGGGCTTGGCCAGCATGGAGAGCTCGGGGAGGGTGAAGCCGTCGGGGCGGACGAAGTCGAACACCCCCTGATTCTCCCGGCTTTCCCGGCTGGAATCCCGGGGCGGGGCCTTGGGCTTGCGGATGCTGAGCGGCGCGGGCTCTTCGGGCGGCCGGGCTAAGGCTTCCGTCTCAGGTTCAAGCTCGGCCCGGCGGACCGCAGGGGCCTGCGCCTCGGCCGCCGGCCGGGCGCAGGCC
>NZ_DAIMHV010000146.1:0-6555 GCF_036723115.1 Phenylobacterium sp.
GGGTTGAGCTGGGTGGGCGCTGCGCCCTTCACCGAGGAGAAGCACGTCTTCGTCAATCTGGGCGACGGCACCTATAACCACTCCGGCTCGCTGGCCATCCGGGCCGCCGTGGCCGCAGGCGCCCATGTCACCTACAAGCTGCTGTTCAACGACGCCGTGGCCATGACCGGTGGGCAGGCGGCCGAAAGCGGCTTCACGCCTGCCCAGATCACCCGTCAGCTGGCCGCCGAGGGGGTGGCCCGCACGGTCATCGTCGCCGACGATCCCGACCGCTACAAGGGCGTCACCGACCTGGCCCCCGGCGTGGAGGTCAGGCCGCGCAGCGAGCTGATGGCTGTTCAGCGACAGCTCCGCGACACGTCCGGCGTCACGGTCCTGCTCTATGACCAGGTCTGCGCCACCGAGAAGCGCCGCCGCCGCAAGCGCGGGACCCTGGCCAAGGCCGAGCAGCGGGTGATGATCAATCCCCTGGTCTGCGAGGGCTGCGGCGACTGCTCGCGCGCGTCCAACTGCGTGTCTGTGGAGCCCCTGAACACCGAGTTCGGGCGCAAGCGGAAGATCAACCAGTCCACCTGCAACCAGGACTATTCCTGCCTGGACGGATTCTGCCCCTCCTTCGTGACCCTGGAGGGGGCGGAAAACCCGCGGGCCGCCAGCCTGCCGGCGCTCACCGCCGACTCCACCCCCCTGCCGGAATTCGAGCCCTCGCCGGGGGTGAGGAACATCGTCTTCACCGGCGTGGGCGGAACGGGCGTGACCACCACGGCTTCCATCCTGGCCATGGCCGCCCATGTGGACGGCAAGGCCGCCTCGGTGGTGGACATGACCGGCCTGGCGCAAAAGGGCGGGGCGGTGTTCAGCCATGTGCGCATCGGTGAGACCGAAGACAGCGTGGTGGGCGGTCGCACGCCGGCGGCCAGCGCCCATGTGCTGATCGCCTGCGATGTCATGGTGGCCGCAGGCGCCGACGCCCTGGCCCTCTATGCCCGCGACCGCACCATCGCCTTCGGCAATGGCGACCTGGCCCCCACCGCCGATTTCGTCACCGACCGCGACGTGCGTTTCGACGCCGGCGCCATGGGCCGGCGGATCGCTGCGGCGGTGAAGAGCTACGACCAGGCGCCCGCCCAGGAGATGGCCGAGGCCGAACTGGGCGACGCCATCTTCGCCAACATGATCATGCTGGGCTTCGCCTGGCAGAAGGGGGTCGTTCCGGTCTCCAGCCGCGCCCTCTACCGAGCCATCCGGCTGAACGGGGTGGCCGCCGAGGCCAACCTCCAGGCCTTCGAACTGGGCCGCCGGGCCGCCCACGACCCGGAGAGCCTCACCGCCGCCAAGGCCCAGGTCGCCACCCCGGAAACCCAGCCCCTGGCCGACCTGATCGCCCACCGCGCTCAGGAACTGACCGCCTATCAGAACGCCGCCTATGCCCGCCGCTACCTGGCCCGCGTCGAGGCGATCGCCAGGGCCGAGGCGCCCTTCGGATCGGAGGCGCTCACCCGCGCCGTGGCGGTCAACCTCTACAAGCTGATGGCCTATAAGGACGAGTATGAGGTCGCGCGCCTCTATACGGACGGCCGGTTCGACGCCTATCGCCAGGAGACCTTCAAGGGCGGCAAGGCCAAGGTCTGGCTCGCGCCGCCAGTCATCTCGCCCAAAGATAAGGAAGGCCGGCCCCGCAAGATCGCCTTCGGCGGCTGGATGCTCTCGGCGGGCTTCCCGGTCCTGGCGCGGATGAAGGGGCTGCGGGGCACGCCGCTCGACCTGTTCGGCGCTACCGACGAGCGGCGCCTGGAGCGCAGGCTGATCACCGAGTATGAGGCCGGTCTCGAGCGCATGGCGGCCGAACTGACCTTGGAGCGTCTCACCCTGGCGCTGGAGATCGCCCAGATTCCCCAGGACATCCGGGGATTTGGCCATGTGAAGGAGGCTTCCATCGGTCCGGCCAGAGCCAAGGCGGAGCGCCTGTGGGCGCGCTGGAGCGGCGAACCGTCGGTGTTGTCCTGAACAGGCGCGCACCGCCCATGACGGCCCGAAGGCGCGGTCATGGGCGGCGACAGCCTGGCCTTAAACCTCGGACCTCAGAGTTCCGGCGGGGTCTCCGCCTCGGTTTCCATGCCCGTCGAGGTGGTGGCTGAGGCGTCGGCGCCCACGCCGGCCTCGGCCTGCATGGCCTGGCCGATCCGCGCGCGCAGCGCAGGGTCGGTCTGGGCCGCGGCGGCCATGCGGTTGTACTCCTCGGCGGTGAGGCCGGAGTCCTCCACAGCCGCGGTCATCTGGGCGTTCATCTCCTGGCGGAGCACGGCCTGGGCCTCCGGATCGGCTTCCGCAGCCGCGCGCGGCGCCATGGTCTCATTGAGCGACTGAACCTCGCCCATGGCGCGGGCGAAGGATTCCACCTGGGCGTCGGTGAAGGCCCCGCCAGGGCTCTCCATGCCTTGCGGCGCGGCCGCCGTCGGGGCCTCAGCCTCCGGCGTGGTCATCTCCTGGGCAAAGGCGGCCGGAGCGGCCATCAGGGCTGCGGCGGCGGCGGCGGAAAACAGCGTGCGTTGAAGATTCATGTTCGGTCTCCGTTAGCGCCCCACCGTTCACAAACCTGTGAGCCGCCGCGAAGTTCCCGTTCACCCTCGCGCCGCTCAGGCGTGTCCGCGCTGCCTCAGGCTTCCGTCGCAGGGCGTGAACAGCCGCGCCAGAAGATCCGATAGCTCCGGCAGCAGCACCGGCTTGGCCTGGACCGCATCCATGCCGGCGGCGAGATAGGCGGCGCTCTCATGCTGCAGCACGCTGGCGGTCACGGCGACGATGGGCACACGGCACAGGCCTTCGGCGGCCTCCACCTGCCGGATCAGCCGGGTGGCCTCTACGCCGTCAAGGCGCGGCATGTGGACATCCATCAGTATGGCGTCCCAGGGGCCCGTTCGCCAGGCGGCCATGGCCTCCAGCCCATCCTCGGCCCAGCCGCATTCACAACCGATGTCCTGCAACAGACTGACCAGAACCCCGCGATTGGCGGCGTTGTCGTCCACCACCAGGATCCGCCGCCCGGCCAGCTGCGTCCCCGCCTCTTCGGCAGGATGCGGCGCGGCTGAGGGCGTTTCGACACCGACGGCGGGCAGGGGCAACTCCACGCGGAACCGGGCGCCCTGGTCGGCCGCGCTCACCAGGGTGATCTCTCCGCCCATCAGCAGCGTCAGTTCACGGCAGATGGCGAGGCCAAGCCCGGCGCCGCCAGCGGCGCGGGTGTTGGAGCTGTCGACCTGGACGAAGCGATCGAAGATCGTGGCCTGACGCTCCAGCGGAATGCCGGGTCCGGTGTCGGCCACCTCGAAGACGAGGCGACGATCATCCCCGCCGATGGTCACGCTCACCGACCCCTGCTGGGTGAACTTGATGGCGTTGGCCACCAGATTGCCAAGGATCTGCCGCAGGCGCACCTCGTCGCCCATGCGCCCCCTGGCCAGGGCCGGCGCCATCTCCACGTGCAGGCTGAGATGCTTCTCCGCGGCCAGATGCTCGTAGATGGCCCGCACCCCGCCCGCGAGCCGGTCGAGCTCGAACCGGGACGGATAGAGCGTCATCTGGCCCGTCTCGATGCGGGAGATGTCCAGGACCGCGTTCAGCAGGTCGAGCAGGGATTCCGCCGAGCGCTGGACCACATCCAGGCGCTGCTTCTGCGCTTCGGGCAGGACGTCGCGGGCCATGACCTGCACCGTGCCCAGAACGCCGTTCAGAGGTGTGCGGATCTCATGGCTCATGGTGGCCAGGAACTCGCTCTTGGCGCGGTTCGCGGCCTTGGCGGCGAAGGCCAGGTCCTGGGCTTCCCGGGTCAGGGCGAGATTTCGCTGCAGTTCCCGCCGCAGGGCGGTGTTCAACTGCTCGGCGGCCAGGCGGGCGCGAATCTCGCGCATCACCGCCCCGCGCATCAGCGAGGAGAGCCCCACCGCGGCGAACAGGCTGGCCAGCCCCGTATAGACGAAGCCGCCGACCAGGTCCTCCGGCCCCGACCGCGCCGCCATCAGGATCAGCCCGGCGATCGCCGTCACGGCGCTGGAATAGCCCACCCGCCGGGTGGGCGCCGCCGTGGCGAAGGCCAGGGCGAGCAGGACGAAATAGACCAGCTTCAGCGGTTCGAAGTGCACGCTCTGCTGAAGGACGACGTTGGCCAGCAGCAGAGAGAAGAGCAGCAGCGCCCACAATTCCAACCGCACAAGGCTCATCGGCTTGCGCAGGCGCCGCCAGAGCAGGAATGAGATCACCGCCGTCGATGAGGCCAGTGACGTTAGGGAAACCAGCGCCCACCCTTCTTCAAAGAAGGGATGAGAGAGGGCGATGATCAGGTAGTAGATCGCCGAGAAGGCGGCGCACAGCCGCATGATCGGTCTCTGGGACTGCGCCAGAACCGCTGGGGACACGCCCACATCTGCGGCGCCCGACGCTTCCTCCTGCAAGACCTGACCTCTGCTCTATTTCGACGCTCGGTGAACATTGGCACGCCAATGCCTACGAAACGGTTTCAAGAGCACAGATCAACCGAGGCGGCGCCCGGGGCGGGCAGAACTCGCGCCTTGATCCACGGAATGGGTAGAAGTCGTCACCTCGCCCGCCGGGCTTCAGCGGAAGGCGAGGCCCTCGAAGGCGCCGGAGCTCCGCCAGCCCTGGATGTAGGTGAAGAAGGCGCTGGCGCCGTGGGGATAGCCCACGTTCAGCCGGGCGGCGGGGCCCGGATCCTGCCCCTCATTGTTGTAATAGCCGGGGGTGCAGTCGGGCGAGCCCAGCATCCGCCCCATCCCGGTGAGCAGCAGGTCCACCCAGGCAGCCTGGGCCTCGGCCGTGACCTCCACCTCCTGCGCCCCGCGGTCCAGGGCCTCGCGGACGATGGCGGCGATGGTGGCGCCCGACTCCGTCAGATTGTGCGGAATATTGGAGATCAGATTGGCGCCCTGGGTCGGCTGGACCAGGAAGGCGTTGGGGAAGCCGTGGGCATGGATGCCGTGCAGGGTCTTCATCCCCTCGGCCCAGGCCTCCGACAGGCGCCGGCCGCCGCGGCCGGCGAGGTCGAAGCCGGCGCGCTGCTCGAAGGGCGTGCCCACCTCGAAGCCTGAAGCATAGATGATGCAGTCGACCTCATACTCGACGCCGGCCACCACGAACCCCTTTTCGGTGATCTTCTCCACGCCCTGGCCGTCGGTGTCGACGAGCACGGTGGAGGGGCTGTTGAAGCTCTGCAGATAGGCGTCGTGGAAGCAGGGGCGCTTGCAGAGCTGGCGGTACCAGGCCTTCAGCTTCTGGGCGGTTTCCCGGTCGGACACGATGGAGTCCACGCGTGAGCGGATCTCCTCCATCTTTTCGAAGTCGGAATCCTCATAGGCCGCCAGCATGTCCATCGGCGTGCGGCGCTCAGGCGGCAGGTCGCTGATCTTGCTGCGGATCCGTCGAGACAGGTCGGTCCAGCCGTCCTGGACCAGGTCCTCGTCGGCGGCCCCGCCGGCCTGGTTGGCGGTGAAGTTCTCGAGCCAGCGCTTCTGCCAGCCGGGCTCGGCGATGGACTTGAACCAGTCCGGGTCGATGGGCGCATTGGCCCGCACGTCCACCGACGACGGCGTCCGCTGGACCACATAAAGCTTGCCGCACGCCCGGGAGAGGTGGGGAACGGCCTGGACCGAGGTGGCGCCGGTGCCGATGATCGCCACCCGCTTGTCGGCCAGCTTCTCCATCAAGGCGCCCTTGGGGTCGCCGCCGGTATAGTCATAGTCCCACCGGCTGGTGTGGAAGGCATGGCCCTTGAAGTCGCCGATGCCGGGAATGCCCGGCAGCTTGGGCACGTGCAGCGGGCCCGTGCCCAGGCCGATGAAGCTGGCCGTGAAGGCGTCGCCCCGGTTGGTGCGGATCAGCCAGCGGTGTTCCGCCTCCTGCCAGGTCAGGCTCTCGACTTCGGTGTGGAACAGAGCGTTGTCATAGAGGCCGTACTGACGGCCGATCCTCTGGCACTGTTCCAGGATTTCCGGGGCGTGAGCGTACTTCTCGCTCGGCATGTGCCCCGTCTCTTCCAGCAAGGGCATGTAGATCATCGAGGCGGTGTCGCACTGGGCGCCGGGATAGCGGTTCCAGTACCAGGTGCCGCCGAAGTCCCCGCCCTTTTCCAGGATCCGCACGTCCTTGACGCCGGCCTCCACCAGGCGCGCGCCGGTCACAAGCCCCGCAAAGCCGCCGCCCACGAAGGCGAAGGTGACGTGGTCGGTCTTGGGCTCTCGCGGCGCGACCGGGGTGTAGGGATCGTCCAGATAGTGGGAGAGCTGCCCTTCCAACCGCAGATACTGGTCGTTGCCGTCGGCGCGCAGGCGCTTGTCCCGCTCGGCGATGTACTTGACCAGCAACGCCTTCTTGTCGACCACCCTGGTCGTCCCGTCCGCCGCCTGACCCGCCATGCCCTCGCCCTTTCGAAGTCCGATCGACGACTATCCGGCTCGCCGAAATCAAACAGATGTTCGAACATAGAGTACGGGTTGCGGCCCCGCCAAGCCGTTATCGCGTCCCCATGCCCTCAGTCTGCCCTAG
>NZ_DAIMHV010000147.1:0-6487 GCF_036723115.1 Phenylobacterium sp.
CGCGGAAACCGCCCTGCTGCCCCGAAGCCGCCCTTCGCCCCTCATCGCCCTGGGCGCGGCCGCGGCGGCCGCCGCCCTCGCCGGGGCGGGCCTCTCGGTCCAGGGCGGGCAAGGCCTGACCGCCGCGGTCCAAGCCGAACTGCCCCGCTCCGGCGTCGATAACCCCGTCACCGCCGTCCTGCTGAATTTCCGCGGCTATGACACCCTGCTGGAGAGCCTCGTTCTGGCCGTGGCTCTCATCGCGGTCTGGTCGCTGACCCCCGACGGCGCCTGGGGCGGACGGCCCAGCGTGCGCCAGCATGTCCGGCCCGGCGGGGTCCTGGCCACCTTCGGCCGGCTCCTGCCGCCCTTCGGCCTCATCGTGGGCCTCTATCTCGTCTGGACCGGGGCCGATGCGCCGGGCGGCGCCTTCCAGGGGGGAACCGTGCTGGCCGCCGTCTGGCTGCTGGCGGCCATGGCGGGCCTGGTCAGCGCGCCCCAAACCTCCAGCCTGCGCCTGCGCCTGACGGTGATCTTCGGTCCGCTCGTCTTCCTTCTGGCCGGCCTCTGGGGGCTGAGCCAGGGCGGCTTCCTGACGTTCCCCACCGCCATCGCCAAGCCGCTCATCCTGGCCATCGAGCTCGCCCTGACCCTCTCCATCGCCGCCACCCTGGCCCTCCTGGTCCTGGGGCCGCCCCAGAGGCGGGCCTGACCATGGCGGCGCTCTTCATCCTGGCCGGGGCGGCTCTGACAGGGATCGGCGTCTATGGGCTGATCGCCCAGAGACACCTGCTGCGTCAGATCCTGGCCTTCAACGTCCTGGGCGGCGGCCTCTTCCTCATCTTCGGCGCCCTGGGGCGGGACCAGGCCCGGGGCCTCACCGACCCCGCCCCCCAGGCCATGATCATCACCGGCATCGTCGTGGCCCTGGCCGCCACCGCGCTCGCCGTCACCCTGGCCGTCCGCGCCGACCAGCTGCGCCGGGCGGAAGAGGAGGACGACGCCCTCACACCGCCGTCGGAGGCCGCCGATGGCTGAGGCGGCCCTCAGCATCGCCCTGCCCTTCCTGATGTGCCTGCTCGCCGTTCCCCTGGGGCGGCGGGCCGCAAGCCTCATCTGGATGGCGGCCCCCCTGGCGCTCGCCCTGGCCGGACGGCTCGTTTGGCTGGTCCTCGCCAGCGGCCCGGGCGTCCACGCCCCAGGCGGCTGGGGCGCGCCGCTGGGCATCGAGCTGCGCGTCGATGGCCTGGCGGCGGCCTTTGTGCTGGCCAGTGCCCTGGTCTGCGCCGGCGCGGGTCTTTTCGCGAGGTCCTATCTCGCGGCCGGGACGGAGACCCGCAAGGGCTTCGCCTTCTGGCCCCTCTTCTATGCCTGCTGGGCCGCGGTGAACGCCGTCTTCCTGGGCGGCGACCTCTTCAATCTCTATGTGGCCCTGGAGCTGCTCACCGTGGCCGCCGTGGCCATGGTCGCCCTGGAGGGCAAGGCTCCTCAGCTGGCCGCGGCCACCCGCTACCTGCTCTTCGCCCTCCTGGGCTCCCTGGCCTTCCTGGCCGGCGTGGTGCTGATCTATGGCGCCCATGGGATGATGGACATCGCCCGGCTCCGATGGGTGCTGGAACCAGGTCCGGCGGTCCTGATGGCCCTTCTGCTCATGAGCGTCGGCCTCATGGCCAAGGCGGCCCTCTTTCCGCTGCAGGGCTGGCTGCCCGACGCCCATGGCGGCGCGCCCGCCCCGGCCAGCGCCCTGCTCTCGGCCCTGGTGGTCAAGGCCGCCCTCTATATTTTGCTGCGTCTCTGGTTCGACCTCGCCCCGGAGATCGCCGGACCAAGGCTGATGACCGGACTTGGTCTTCTGGGCGCGCTGGGCGTCGCCTACGCCTCGGTCCAGGCCCTGCGCCAGATGCGGCTCAAGCGCATCGTCGCCTATTCCACCATCGCCCAGCTCAGCTATCTGATGCTGGTCTTCCCCCTGGCCGGCGGAACCGAGCCCCGCCCCTGGGCCGAGGCCGCCTGGTCCGGCGCCATGCTCCAGGCCCTGGCCCATGCCCTGGCCAAGGCGGCCATGTTCCTGGCCGCCGGGGTCATGGTCCTGGCCGCCGGCGATGACCGTCTCGATCACATGGCCGGCGTCAGCCGCCAGGCGCCCATGGCCTGCTTCGCCTTCGCCCTGGCCGCCGTTTCGCTCATGGGCCTGCCGCCCGGCGGCGGCTTCCTGGCCAAGTACCTCATGCTCACCGCGGCCTTCGACAGCGGCGGCTGGCTGTGGGCGGCGGTCCTGCTGGCCGGGGGCCTGGCCTCTGCGGCCTATCTCTTCCGGCCCCTCACCCGGCTCATGACCGCCCGGGGCGAGGAGGCCCCGCCGCTATCGCCAACGCCGCGCAGGCTGCAATGGCCGCCCCTGATCCTGGCCCTGGCCGCCCTGGCCCTGGGCCTGATTCCGGGCGCCTATGAGCTCCTGCAGGTCGGCGCCCCCTTGCCGGAGGCCAGACCATGAGCGCCGCCCTGCCGCTCCTGACCCTGCTCTCCAGCGTCGCCACCGCCCTGATCATCTTCTTCCTCCCCGATCGGATGGGGATGACCCGGGCGCTCATCAATATCGGCGGCGCCCTGCTGAAGCTCGCACTGGTGGCCCTGCTGCTGGCGGGCGTGGCCTCCGGTCAGGTCTATGAGACCCGCTTCGAGCTCGCGCCGGGATTTGAGTTCAATCTCCGGGTGGACGCGCTCTGCCTGCTCTTCCTGACCCTCTCGGCCTTCCTGTGGCTGCTCACCACCCTCTACGCCATCGCCTATTTCGGTGACGCGCCGGGCCAGTCGCGTTTCTTCGGCTTCTTCAGCCTCTGCGTGGCCGCCACCACCGGGGTGGCGCTGTCGGGCAATCTGCTCACCTTCTTCATCTTCTACGAGCTGCTGACCCTCTCCACCTGGCCGCTGGTGACCCACAAGGGCGACCGCGCCTCCCTGGCGGCCGGCGCCAAGTACCTCGCCTACACCCTGGCCGGAGGCGCGCTCCTGCTCGGCGCCATGGTGGGCCTCCAGAGCCTGGCGGGCCCCATCGACTTCGCCCGCCGCGACAGCCTGGCCGGCCTCGACCCCCTGGCGCTGACCGCGCTCTTCTTCGTCTTCATCGCCGGCCTCGGGGTGAAGTGCGCCCTCTTTCCCCTGCACGGCTGGCTGCCCTCGGCCATGGTGGCCCCCGCCCCGGTCAGCGCCCTGCTGCACGCCGTGGCCGTGGTGAAGGCCGGCGCCTTCGGCGTCATCCGCCTGCTCTACGACGTCTATGGGCTGGAGCTGGTCCAGGACCTGGGGGTCGGCCTGCCTCTGGCGGCGCTGGCGGCCTTCACCATCCTCTATGGCTCCTGGCGCGCCCTCTCCCAGGGGGACATCAAGCGGCGCCTGGCCTTCTCCACGGTCAGCCAGGTCAGCTACATCATCCTCGGCGCCGCCCTGGTGGCCCCCTCGGCCACCCTCGGGGGCTTGGTCCACCTGGTCCACCAGGGAATGATGAAGATCACCCTCTTCTTCTGCGCCGGCGCCCTGGCCGAGCGGGCCAAGGTCACCCGGGTCGATCAGCTTGACGGCATAGGCCGGGCCATGCCGGTGACCATGCTGGCCTTCTCCATCGCCGCCCTGGGCATGATCGGCGCGCCGCCGGTGGCCGGCTTCGTCAGCAAGTGGCAGCTGGGCGTGGGCGGGCTGGAGGCCGGCCAGCCCTGGGTGATCTTCGTCCTGGCCGCCAGCAGTCTGATGAACGCCGCCTACTTCCTGCCCCTCATCTACCGCGCCTGGTTCCTGCCGCCGGCCGCCGACCTGCCGCCGCGCCGCGAGCGTCCCCTGCTGCTGATCCTCCCGGCCCTGGTGACCGCGCTGGCCGCCCTGATGGCGGGCCTGCTGGCGGGGATGGAGATGAGCCCGCTGGGCTGGTCGCGCCTGATCCTCGAAAGGGCCTATGGCGCATGAGCCTGATTCAGACCCTGCTGTTCCTCGCCCCGGGCCTGCCGCTGCTGATGGCGATCGCCTGCGCCGCGCCCCGCCTGCGGCCGGTCATGGGCCAGGCCCTGGCGCTCGCCCCCCTGCCGGCGCTGGCCCTGGCGCTCCTGGCCGCGCCGGGCCTCGCCCAGCCCCTGCCCGACGCCCTGCTGGGGGCGGGCCTTCGGGTGGAGGCGACCGGTCGGCTCTTCCTGGGGACCGGCGCCCTGCTGTGGACCCTGGCCGGCGCCTATGTCCGCCTGGGCATGAGCGATGCGGACGCCGAGCGCCTGGCCGGCTGGTGGCTGGCGACGCTCGCCGGCAACATGCTGCTCTTCCTGGCCGCCGACGTGGTCACCTTCTATCTGGCCTTCGCCCTGCTCTCCCTCTCGGCCTTCGGGCTTATCGTCCATAGCCGCAGCGAAGAGGCCCGCCGCGCCGGGCGCATCTATCTGGTCCTGGCCATTTTCGGCGAGACCTGCCTGTTGCTGGGCTTCATGCTCGGAGCACAGGCCGCCGGCGCCATTCAGCTCCAGGGCATGGACCAGGCCATCCTCGCCTCCCCCTGGCGGGACATGACGCTAGGTCTGCTCATCACCGGCTTCGGGATCAAGCTGGGCCTGATCCCCCTGCACGTGTGGCTGCCGCTGGCCCATCCGGCCGCGCCGCCGGCGGCCTCGGCGGTGCTGTCGGGCGCCATCGTCAAGGCGGGCCTCTTCGGCCTGCTCACCTTCCTGCCCTTCGGCGCGGGCCTCGACGGCTGGGGCGCGGCGCTTACCGCCGTCGGTCTCCTCACCGCCTTCGGCGGGGTCCTCCTGGGCGCCTTCCAGCAGAGGCCCAAGACGGTGCTGGCCTATTCGACCCTGAGCCAGATGGGCGTGCTCACCGCGGCCCTGGGCGCGGCTCTGACGACGCAAGCCCCGCAAGGCCTGCTGACGGCGGCGGCCTATTACAGCGCCCATCACGGTCTGGCCAAGGGCGCGCTCTTCCTGGCCGTGGGCGCCCTGGCCCTGGCCGGCCCCCGCCTGGCCCGTCCCTTGCGCTTGGCCGCGGCCCTGATGGCGCTGGCCATAGCCGGCCTGCCGCTCACCGGCGGCGCCCTGGCCAAGCTCAGCCTGAAAAGCGCCCTGGAGCCTGGCCTTGCCACCACCCTGATCGCCCTGTCGGCGGCCGGCACCACGGTGCTGATGCTGCGCTTCCTGCAACTGGCCTGGCGGATCGCCCCGGCCGAGCCGCAAGCCGCCCGGCCAGGCCCCGCCCTTGCGGTCTTCGCCTGCGCGACCTGCGCCCTCATCCTGCCCTGGAGCCTGCTCCAGCCCCTGGCCGCGCTCACCCCCGGCTACGCGCTCAGCCTCGCCAATCTGTGGGAGTCGACCTGGCCCCTGATCCTGGGCCTCACCGTCGTCGGGCTGATCCGCCTGGCCCAGCGCGCCGGCTGGCGGGCGCCGGCCCTGCCTGAGGGCGACCTGGTGGTTCCCGCCGCCCGTCTCCTCTACGCCCTGCGCGAGGTCTATCAGGGCGCGCTCGCCGCCCGTCCCCGGCCGCAGCTGTCCTTACGTCTTCCCGATCCCGGCCCGAGACTTGAGCGGCTGGAACAGCGTCTGGCGCTCTGGCCCGTGGGCGGCGGCCTCGCCCTCCTGATGCTCGCCGCCCTGGCCCTGGCCGTCCTGGCCGATACGCCTCAGATCATCGGCTTGCCGCCGGTCACCGCCAGCGTGGCGCCGGACATGTAGCTCGCCTCATCGGAGGCCAGCAGCACATAGGCCCCGGCCAGTTCCGCCGGCTGGCCCGGGCGCTTCATCGGCGTCTGCTCGCCGAAGCTCTTGACCATCTCCTCGGGCAGGGTCGAGGGGATCAGCGGCGTCCAGATCGGTCCCGGAGCCACGCAGTTCACCCGCACCCCCTGCTCGGCCACCAATTGGGCGAGACCGCCGGTGAAGTTCTGGATCGCCCCCTTGGTGGTGGCGTAGGCCAGGAGCTTGGGATTGGGCGTGTCGGAATTGATCGAGGCGGTGTTGATGATCGAGGCGCCCTGGCCCATGTGCTTCAACGCCGCCTTGCAGAGATAGAAGATGGCGTCGAGATTGACCCGGAAGGTGTCGCGCCACTCCTCATCGGAGATCTCCTCGACGCTGTCGAAGGCCATCTGGTGGGCGGCGTTATTCACCAGCACGTCCAGCCCGCCCAGTTCCTTCACCGCCTGATCCACCAGGGCGCGGCAGTGGGCGGCGTCACCGATGTCGCCGGGCGCCAGCACGCACTTGCGCCCGGCCTCCTCCACCCAGCGCTTGGTCTCCTGCGCGTCCTCGTCCTCGCAGAGATAGCTGATCAGCAGGTCGGCGCCCTCGCGGGCGAAGGCGATGGCCACCGCCCGGCCGATGCCGCTGTCGCCGCCGGTGATCAGAACCTTCTTCCCCGCCAGCCGACCGGAGCCGCGATAGCTGGTCTCCCCGTGATCGGGGCGGGGGCTCATGTCCTTGGTCACGCCCGGCGTGTCCTGCGGCTGGGCGGGAAAGGGCGGGGTCGGCTTCGGGTCCATGGG
>NZ_DAIMHV010000148.1:0-6450 GCF_036723115.1 Phenylobacterium sp.
CTGATTCTGCAGGTCCCGATGTCCTCGACTTCCCGCGCCAGCGGCTATCCCAAGGTCGTGCTGGCGGTGCTGATCGTCGCCTACACGTTCAACTTCCTGGATCGGCAAATCCTCGGGATCCTGGCCGGGCCCATCAAGGCCGAGCTGGGCCTCAGCGACAGCCAGCTCGGGCTCATGGGCGGCCTGGCCTTCGCGCTGTTCTATACCGGGCTGGGCGTGCCGATCGCCGCCCTGGCCGACCGCTGGAGCCGCACCTGGATCATGACCGGGGCGCTGACGCTGTGGAGCGGCTTCACCGCCCTCTGCGGCTTGGCCACCGGCTTCTGGCAGCTTTTCCTCTGCCGCATGGGCGTGGGGATCGGCGAGGCGGGGGGCGTGGCCCCGGCCTATTCGCTGATCAGCGACTATTTTCCGAAGGAGCAGCGGGCGAGGGCGCTGGCGGCCTATTCCTTCGGCATCCCCATCGGCTCGGCCCTGGGCATACTGTTCGGCGGGCTGATCGCCCACGCCATCGACTGGCGGGCGGCCTTCATCATCGTGGGTCTGGCCGGGGTGGCCTTCGCACCCATCTTCCGGCTGGTGGTCAAGGAGCCCAAGCGGGGCGCCTTCGACGAACCGGCGCAGGTCGCTCCGCCGCCGCCGGCTGCGCCCGGCGTCGAGACCGCGCCGGCGCCGGCGACCAAGGGCGGGGTGGCCCTGGTGGTCGCCAAGCCCAGCTTCTGGCTGATCTCCCTGGGGGCGGCCGCCTCGTCGGTGTGCGGCTACGGGGTGGCCTTCTGGCTGCCCTCCTTCTTCGAGCGCAGCCTGGGCATGAGCCTGGTGGACAGGTCCCTGTTCCTGGGGGCCATCACCCTGGTGGGCGGGGTGATGGGGGTCTGGGCCGGCGGCTGGCTCGGCGACCGGCTGGGGGCCAAGAGCCCGGCGGCCTATCTGCTGGTGCCGGCCGGCGCCTTCCTGATCGCCCTGCCGTGCTTCGTGCTGGCCATCCAGTCCCAGTCGCTGCTGATCGCCTTCTTCCTGTTCCTAATCCCCCAGGGCCTGAACCTGGCCTGGCTGGGACCGGTGGTGACGGCGGTCCAGCATCTCGTGCCGGCGGCCCACCGTTCGGTGGCCTCAGCCTGCTTCCTGTTCGTCAACAACCTGATCGGCCTGGGTCTGGGCACCTGGTACTTCGGCGCGGTTTCGGACGCCCTGACCCCCCGCTTCGGCGAGGAGTCCCTGCGCTACGCCATCTATTCGGGCCTGACCTTCTATCTGATCAGCGCCCTGCTGTTCTTCATCGGCTCGCGGCGGCTCAAGCGCGACTGGGTGGACTGACGCGCCTCGCCGCCGCTCCGGTTCAGCGGGAGCCCACGGGCACGCGCTGGGCGTCCTCCTCGGCCGCCCGGCGGGCGTTGGGCCCGCCATACCGCGCCAGCTCCAGGCGGGCGATGGTGCGGGCATGGACCTCGTCGGGGCCATCGGCCAGCCGCAGGGTGCGCTGATTGGCATAGGCCCGCGCCAGGCCGAAATCGTCGCTCACCCCGCCGCCGCCATGGGCCTGGATGGCGTCGTCGATGACCTTGAGCGCCATGGTGGGGGCCTGGACCTTGATCATGGCGATCTCCAGCCGGGCGACCTTGTTGCCGGCCTTGTCCATCATGTCGGCGGCCTTCAGGCAGAGCAGGCGGGTCATCTCGATATCGATCCGCGCCCGGGCGATGCGTTCTTCCCAGACCGAGTGCTCGGCCACCGGCTTGCCGAAGGCGGTGCGCGACAGCAGCCGCCGGCACATTTTCTCGAGGGCGACCTCGGCGGCGCCGATGGTGCGCATGCAGTGATGGATGCGGCCGGGGCCCAGGCGCGCCTGGCTGATCTCGAAGCCTCGTCCCTCGCCCAGCAGCAGGGCCGCCTCGACAGGCACGCGCACGTCGGTCAGCCGCACCTCGGCATGGCCGTGGGGGGCGTCGTCATAGCCGAAGACCGGCAGCATCCGCACCACCTCCACCCCCGGCGCGTCCATGGGGATCAGAACCTGGCTCTGCTGCTGGTGGCGGGGGGCATCCAGGTCGGTCTTGCCCATGACCACCGCCACCTGACAGCGGGGATCGCCCACGCCGGAGGACCACCACTTGCGGCCGTTGATCACATAGTGGTCGCCGTCGCGGACGATGCGGGTCTCGATATTGGTGGCGTCGGACGAGGCCACCTGGGGCTCGGTCATCAGGAAGGCGGAGCGGATCTCGCCGCGCATCAGCGGCGCCAGCCAGCGATCCTTCTGGGCGCGGGTCCCATAGCGGTTGAGGATCTCCATATTGCCGGTGTCCGGCGCCGAGCAGTTGAACACCTCGGCGGCGAAGCTCACCCGACCCATGATCTCGGCCAGGGGCGCATAGTCCAGATTGGAGAGCTGTTCGCCTTCGAAGACGAAGCTGTCGTCCACATGGGCCGCGCCGGAGGAGGGCGGCATGAACAGGTTCCACAGGCCCGCGGCCCGGGCCTTGGCCTTCAGCTCCTCCAGGACGGGGATCACCTTCCAGCGCTCGCCCTCGGCGTGCTGGGCCTCATAGACCGGGACGGCCGGCAGGACATGGTCCTCCATGAAGGCCGTGACCCGCGCGATCAGCGCCTTCTGACGTACCGAAAATTCAAAGTCCATGGCCGCACCCTCGGTTCAAACGGTTGTTTGAACGTGCTATGCCCGGCTTCGACAAACGGTTGTTTGATTTTCGGCAAATCTACGCCCATGGTCGCGACCAACCCGCAAAACCGCCAGAGCCCACCACAAGGGAGGACCCCGATGAGCATGACCGCAGAACGGCCCCAATCGAGCTTCGGCCTGAACCCGCAGGACGCGCTGAACGATCTGCGCATGTCCGAAAAGGCCCTGCCCCTGCTGAACCACGTGAAGCGGTTCGTGAAGGACGTGGTCCAGCCCATGAGCGAGGAATTCCATCGCCTGGGCGAGAACAAGACCGACATCTGGTCCTATGCGCCGGGCCAGCTGGAAGTGCTGGAAGCCGCCAAGGACAAGGCCAAGGCCGAGGGCCTGTGGAACTTCTTCCTGCCGGACGCCCATACGGGCGAGGGCCTGTCCAACCTGGACTACGCCTATATCGCCGTGGAGCTGGGCAAGAACCCCATGTCCTCCGAGGTGATGAACTGCGCCGCCCCGGACACCGGCAACATGGAGGTGCTGGAGCGTGTCGGCACGCCCGAGCAGAAGGAGCAGTGGCTGAAGCCCCTGCTGGAGGGGAAGATCCGCTCGGCCTACTGCATGACCGAGCTGAACACCGCCAGCTCCGACGCCAAGAACATCGACACCCGCGCCGTTCGCGTGGGCGACGAGTACATCCTCACCGGCGAGAAGCACTACATCTCCGGCGCCGGCGACCCGCGCTGCAAGATCATGATCACCATGGTCAAGACCGGCGGCGAGAACGACCCGCCGCACCTGCAGCAGTCGCAGATCCTGGTGCCGCTGCCCTGCGAGGGCGTCGAGATCGTCGGCGGCCAGCAGGTGTTCGGCGACTACGACGCCCCGCACGGCCACATGCACATCCGCTTCAACAACGCGCGCGTGCCGGCCTCCAACATGCTGCTGGGCGAGGGCCGCGGCTTCGAGATCAGCCAGCTGCGCCTGGGCCCCGGCCGCATCCACCACTGCATGCGCGCCATCGGCTCGGCCGAGAAGGCGCTGGACCTGATGGTCACCCGCGGCATGCAGCGCGTGGCGTTCGGCAAGCCGATCATCCAGCTGGGCGGCAACCTCGAGATCGTCAGCCGCGCGCGGATCGAGATCGAGGCCATGCGCCTGATGGTGCTCAAGGCCGCCAAGGCCATGGACGTGCTCGGCAACCGCGAGGCCCGGGTCTGGATCCACATGGTCAAGGCCATGGTGCCCGAGCGGGTCTGCAAGATCATCGACCAGGCCATTCAGATGCACGGCGCCACCGGCGTCTCGCAGAAGACGCCCCTGGCCAAGATGTACGCCTCCCAGCGGACCCTGCGCCTGGCCGACGGCCCGGACGAGGTGCACCACATGGTGGTCGGCCGCAACGAGCTGCGGCAGTACCGCGAAATGGAGCAGGATCCCTCCACGGCTGCGGTGTTCCGCAACTGATCAGGCCTTGCGGCGATGATCGCAGAGACCCCGGCTCGCGCGCCGGGGTCTTTTGCGTTTGACGGTGGATGGCGCGGGTGTATGGCCAAGCCATGAGCCCCGACATCCGCCTCGACGTCTTGTCCTGCGCCCTTGCGCGCGACCATGCCGAGGCCCTGGGCCGATTGCTGGCCGACTGTGTGGAGCAGGGCGCCTCGGTCTCCTTCCTGTCGGGCCTGACGGCCGCCCGCGCCTGTGACTGGTGGGCGGGCCAGCTCTCCCGCGACGATGGTCGGCGGCTGGTGGCGGCCTTCGACCGTCAGGGTCTCTGCGGGGTGGTCCAGGTGATCCCCGCCGGCACGGAGAACCAGCCCCACCGCGGCGATATCGCCAAGATGCTGGTGGCGCCGCGGGCGCGGCGCCAGGGCCTGGGCGGGGCGCTGCTGGCCGCCGCGGAGGCCTGCGCCCGGCAGATGGGCCTGAGCCTGCTGGTGCTCGACACCGTGACCGGCGGCGAGGCCGAACGCCTCTACGCCAAGGGGGGCTGGACGCCGGTGGGCTCCATCCCCGGCTACGCCCTTTCTACGGACGGTCGGCCGGAGGCCACGACCGTCTTCTACAAGGCGCTCGCCTGATGCGGCTCGCAGCGCCTTCTCCGTCCCGCGCGCGACGCGCTGCGGTTCGTTTCCCGGCGGCGGCCTGTGCCCGCCGTGCGGGGGCGGCCGCCTGTCAGGAGAACGCCCTTGTCCCCTCTCATTCTCGGCTTCATCGCCCTTAGCGCCTTCGTCACGGCCCTGCTCTCCGGGGTCTTCGGCATGGCCGGCGGCCTGGTCCTCATGGGCGCGCTGGCCCTCGTCCTGCCCGTCTCGGCGGCCTTCGTCACCCACGGCGTCCTGCAATTGGTCGCCAACGGCTGGCGGGCCATCCTGCACCGCGCCCATGTTCGTTGGGACATTGTCGGCTGGTACGCCCTGGCCTCGGCGGCGGCGGGCCTCCTCGTCGCCCTGGTGGCTGGCGCCCCCTCAAAGGCTTGGCTGTTCATCCTGATGGGGCTGGTGCCAGGCCTGACCTGGCTGCCTCAGGGGTGGCTCCGCCTGGACGCCGCCCGTCCGGCCCACGCCCTGGCCTCGGGCTTCCTGGTGACGGGCCTCAATCTGATGGCCGGGGTGGCCGGTCCGCTCCTCGACATCTTCTTCATCCGCACCGAACTCACCCGCCACGCCATCGTCGCCACCAAGGCTGCGACCCAGGTCTTCGCCCACCTGGCCAAGATCATCGTCTATGGGACCCCGCTGCTGCTGGCCGGGGCCGATCAGGCCACGGCCGCCGCCCTGCCGCCGCCCTGCCGCCGCCCTGGGCCTTCGCCCTGTTCATTCCGCTCTCCATGGCGGGCACCTGGTGCGGCGGGCTGATCCTGGAGCGCATCACCGACGTGAACTTCCGCCGCTGGACCCGCTGGATCGTCACCGCCGTGGGCGTCCTCTATCTGATCCAGGGCGCACAGCTGCTGATGGGGCCGGCCCAGTGAGCCCGGGCGTGGTCGCTCTGGTCGCCGCGGCGGTCTTCGTGGCCGCGGCGATCTCCGGCCTGCTGGGCATGGCCGGCGGCTCGCTTTTGATGGCGGTCCTGACCTACGCCCTGCCGGTGGGGGCGGCGCTCGCCCTGCACGGCGCGGCCCAGCTCGCCTCGAACCTGGCCCGGCTGGGATTCAACTGGGCTCACGTGCGTTTCGCCTCGGTGGGCTGGTTCGGCCTGGGCTCGGTGGCGGCCATGGGTTTGCTGGCCCTGGTCGCGTTCCAACCCTCCAAGGTCGCGGTGTTTCTGGGGATGGGACTGCTGCCGGTGCTCGTCTGGCTGCCGCCGCGCTGGATTCCCCTCGACGCCGCCCGACCGGCCCATGCGGCCCTGGGGGGATTCCTGGCCACCGGCCTGTCGCTCACCGCCGGCGTCTCAGGCCCGCTCAGCGAACTTTTCCTGATGCGCACGGCGCTGAACCGCCATCAGGTGATCGGGACCAAAGCCGCCTTCCAGGCCTTCGCCCACCTGGCCAAGCTGATCTTCTACGGGGGCGCGCTGTTTGGCGCGGCCGGGGCGGGCGGCGCGCTGCGGCCCTGGGCCTCGATCACGGCCTGGACGTCGTTGCGGGTGATGCGCCCGCCCACGCCGGTGCCCGTGATCGAGCTCGGATCGAGGCCGTGCTCGTTGATGAGCCGGCGGACGACCGGCGACAGGACCTTGCCGGCCCCGTTGCCGGACGGTGCGGCGCCGGGCGCCTCAGCCGCGGGAGCCGGCTGCGGCGGCGGCGCGGGCGGCGGCGGAGGCGGAGGCGGCGGGCTGGCCTCGGCGGCCGGCGCGGGTTCGGGCTCCGC
>NZ_DAIMHV010000149.1:0-6423 GCF_036723115.1 Phenylobacterium sp.
CCGGGGGTCCGGCCGTCGGTGACCAGAATCTGCTCGATGGGCTGGGCGTGGGGCGCCAGGGCCTCGCCGACCCCCAGGGCGCGCCACTGCCGGAAGGCGGCATAGGCGATGGCCGAGGCGCGGCCGTCAAAGGTGGGCGCCAGCTGGGTTTCGAACGGCGCCGGGTCGATCAGGACCGGGTTCAGTCCGCCCTGGCGCAGGGCCAGGGCCAGGGTGGCGCCGGCGATGCCCGCCCCTGCGATGATCACGTCAGGCTCGTGGATGTCCATGCTGCAGATATGCGCGCGTGGTCCCCCTGCGTCCAGAGCGGGGCGGGAGGCGCCGCGCCCGCCTCAGCGATTTGGACTTTCGCGTCCATTTTTCGATTGCGCGGGGCGTTCGCCGGGTCTAGCGGTCGGAATGGACCGATGAGTCCATTTTTCCTCCTGCGAGTGGCGTCATGGCGTTCCGAGACATGCTGGGCGGTCTGCCCCGGAAGCCCGTGCCTCTGATCGCCGCCGGCGTGGTCCTGGCGGTGGGGGTTTTCGGCGTGACCTGGTGGATGGGTCGCCAGGCCTTCGAGACCACCGACAACGCCTTCGTCCAGGCCGATACGGTGGCTGTCGCCCCCCAGATCGACGGCTATGTGACCGAGGTGCTGGTCAGCGACAATGCGGTGGTCGCCGCCGGCCAGGTGCTGGCCCGCATCGACGCGGCGGCCATCGAAGCCAAGCTCGCCCAGGCCGAGGCCAACGCCCAGGCCCTGGAGGCCGCCGTGCGGGCGGTGGACGACAAGGCCCGGCTGGAGGAAGCGATGATCGCTCAGAGGGCCGCCGGCCTCGACAGCGCCCGGGCCGAGGCGCAACTGGCCCAGGCCGAGATGGACCGCTATGACCGCCTCTCCCGGGAGGGGTGGGTTTCAGCCCAGCGAGTGCAGACGGTCAAGGCCGGCGCCCGCCAGGCCCAGGCCGCGGTGGCCCAGGCCCAGGCCACCCTGGAGGCCGAGCGCCGCACGGCCGAGGCCCTGGGGTCGGCCAGGGCCCAGACCCTGGCCCAGGCGGCCGGCGCCCGCGCCTCTGTGGAACAGGCCAGGATCGATCTGTCGCGCACGGAGATTCGCGCGCCTGTGGCCGGCGTGGTGGGCGCAAGGGCCGTTCGTCCTGGCCAGTACGTCCGCCCCGGCGCGACCCTTATGAGCATCGTGCCCGTGGGCCAGGCCTATGTGGTGGCCAATTTCAAGGAGACCCAGGTGGCGCGCCTCTCCATCGGCCAGAGCGTGGAGATTCGCGCCGACGCCTTCGGCGGCCAGACGCTCACCGGCAGGATCGAGAGCTTCGCCCCGGCCACGGGGGCGGAGTTCGCCCTCATCCCGGTGGAGAACGCCGTGGGCAACTTCACCAAGATCGCCCAGCGACTGCCCGTGCGCATCGCCGTGGACGACGGCCAGTCCCTGGCCGGCGCCCTGCGTCCGGGGCTTTCGATCCAGGTGAAGGTGGACGTCCGCCAGACCCCGGGGCCGACCTTCGCCGAAGCCCTGGCCGCCCCGGGCCATCAGGCGCACGCCCGCTAGGGCGCGGCCATGAGCGACGAGGCCCTGGATCCCGCCGATCTGTCGCGAAGGGGCGCGGCCACCCCCAGCGTGGCCAGCGCGCCTGCGCCCGCAAGCGTCACCGGCCCCGACGGCGACGTGAACTGGCCCAAGTTGTTCCTGGGCTTCGGCGGCATGGTGGTCGGCTATTTCATGGCCGTCCTCGACATCCAGATCGTCGCGGCCTCGCTCAGCCAGATCCAGGCCGGGGTGGGCGCGAGCGCCGACCAGATCAGCTGGATCCAGACCATCTACCTCCTGGCTGAGGTGGTCATCATCCCGCTCACGGCCTATCTCACCCGCATGTTCGGGACGCGGCCGGTCTATGTGGTCGCCGCCTTCGCCTTCATCGTCACCTCGATCCTCACCGGCCTCTCCACCACGGTGGAGGTGATGATCTTCATGCGCGCCCTTCAGGGGCTGGCGGCCGGGGCCATGATCCCCTCGGTCTTCGCCACGGCCATGACCGTCTTTCCCCCCGACAAGCGCGTGACCGCCAATGTCATCGTGGGGCTGATCGTCACCCTGGCGCCCACCATCGGCCCGACCCTGGGCGGACACCTGACCGACAGCCTGGGCTGGCGCTGGCTGTTCTTCATCAACGTGCCCGCCGGCCTGCTCGTCATGTTCCTGGTGGGCCGCTACGCCGATTTCGACCGGGGCGATCCCTCCCTGGCCAAGGGGGTGGATTGGTCAGGCGTCGGCCTCATGACCGTCTTCCTGCTCTCCATGCAGTACGTCATCGAGGAAGGCGCCAAGGAGGGCTGGTTCGACGAGCCGCTGATCCTGTGGCTGGCCATCACCGCGGGCCTCACGGGGGCCGCCTTCATCTGGCGTCAGCTGACCTACGCCAAACCCATCGTCTCCCTGCGGCCCTTCCAGGACCGCAACTTCACCCTGGGCATGATCATGAACTTCGTGGCCGGGGCCAGCCTGTTCGGGGGCACCTTCATCCTGCCCCTGTTCCTGGGCCAGGTGCGCCACTATTCCGCCGCGGAGGTCGGCGCCACCATGCTGGTCTCGGGCCTCGTCATGTTCGTCTCCGCCCCTGTGGCCGGCCGCCTGGTGCGGGCCATGGACGCCCGCATTCCCATGATCATCGGTTTCGGCATGGCCGCCTATGGGGTGGGCCTGGGCGCTCGAGTCACCGAGGACTGGGGCTTCTGGCAGTTTGCGGGCCTGCAGGCCTGGCGCGGGGTGGGGGTGATGATCGCCATGATCGCCGCCCAGCAGATGAGCGTCTCCACCCTGCCGGCCTCGATGATGAAGGACGCCTCGGGCCTGGTGAACCTGATCCGCAACATCGGCGGCGCCGTGGGGCTGGCGGTGCTCACCACCATCCTCAGCCACCAGACCGCGGTGCACTTCGCCGACCTCAGCGCCGGGGTCAGCGCCGCCAGCCTGCAGAGCCAGGCCCTGCTGGAGGGCCTCACCGGCATGATGGAGGCCAGGGGCGTGTACGATCCCGAAGGGGCGGGCCGTAAGGCCTTCGCCGGCCTTCTGCACCGTCAGGCCCTGGTGCTGGCCTTCGGAGACGCCTTCTTCGTCCTGGCCGCCGGTTGCGCGGCGGCCGCGGTCCTGGCCATCTTCGCCGCCCCGGCCAAGGCGCCTGCGCCGCCCGCGCCGCCGGGCCAGGGAAAGTCCTGATGCCCCGCCTGCCCGGTCAGATCGACAAGGCCAAAAGCCGCGCCATTCTGGACGCCGCCGTCGTCGTTCTGGGGGAGGGGGGGCTCTCCACGCCCATGGACGAGATCGCCCGGCGGGCCGGGGTTTCCAAGCAGACCATCTACAATCACTTCGGCTCCAAGGCCGACCTGATCCGGGCCATTGTGGAGCGCCGGGTGGAGGAGATCGCCGCCCCCCTGGCCGCCCCCGGCGCCCATGACCACCCCGCCGAGGCCCTGGCGGGGTTTGGGCGGGTGATGATCGAAATGGTCCTGAGGCCCGGGGGGCGCTCGCTGCTGAAGACCACCGTCCAGGCCGCCGACGACCTGCCGGATCTGGCGCGGGCCTTTTATGAGGCTGGTCCCCGCACCTCGCGCCGGCGCCTGGCGGAGTTCCTGCGCGATGAAACCGCCGCCGGCCGGCTCAGCGTGCCCGACCCCGACGAGGCCGCGGAGTTCTTCGCCGGCATGGTGCTGGGCAGCCGCCAGATCGCCGGCCTGCTGGGGGTTCCGCGGGAGCTGGACGCCGCCGGCATCGACCGGCTGGCCCAGGAGGCGGCAAGACGCTTTCTGAAAGCCTACGCCCCGGACTGAGGCTCGACGGCCGAGGGCGAGGGTCGGCCTCAGCCTTCGTCGTCGGCGGCCAGGCCCATGATGTGGAAGCCGGCGTCCACATGCACCACCTCGCCGGTGGTGGAGCGGCCCAGGTCGGACATCAGCCAGAGCGCCGCCCCGGCCACCCCTTCCATGGAGGTGTCTTCCTTCATGGCCGACATGGCCCGGCCCTGGGCCAGCATGCTGCGGCCGCCGGAAATGCCGGCCAGGGAGAGGGTGCGCATGGCGCCGGCCGAGATGGCGTTGACCCGGATGCCCTTGGGCCCCAGGTCGCGGGCCGCATAGCGGGTGGCGGCCTCAAGCCCGGCCTTGGCCACGCCCATGGTGTTGTAGTTGGGGATGGCCCGCTCGGCGCCCAGATAGGTCATGCAGAGGATGGAGCCGCCCTTGGGCATCATGGCCGAGGCGCGTCTGGCGCAGTCCACGAAGGAGAAGACCGAGATGTCCATGGCCCGCAGGAAGCCCTCGCGGGTGGTGTTGTCCACGAAGGAGCCCTTCAGCTCGTCCTTGTTGGCGAAGGCGATGGAGTGGACGAAGAAGTCGATCTCCCCCAGGGCCTCGCCCACGGCGGCGAAGGCCGCGTCCATGGAGGCGTCGTCCTGGACGTCCACCGGGACCACGCTCTTGACGCCGATCTGGTCGGCCAGGGGCTGAACCCGGCGTTCCATGCCCGGCAGGTGCAGGAAGGCCATTTCCGCGCCCTGGGCGGCCAGCTGGGAGGCGATGCCCCAGGCGATGGACTGGTGGTTGGCGACCCCGGTCACCACCCCCTTCTTGCCCTTCATCAGCTCGCCCTTGGGCATGTCGTAGTCGTCGGCCATGGCTTCCTCGCCGGTTCTCTTGTGCGTTGCGCAGTCTTCGGCCCGCCCGGTCCGCCAGGCAAGGCGGGTCTTCAGTCGACCCGGGCCATCACCAGGCAGCCATTGGTGCCGCCGAAGCCGAAGCTGTTGGACATGACGGTTTCGAAGGCTCCGTCGCGGCGGGCCTGCAGGATGGGCATGTCGGCGAAGGCGGGATCGAGGGTCTCGATATGGGCGCTCTTGGCCATGAAGTCGTTGTTGAGCATCAGCAGGGAATAGATCGCCTCCTGCGCCCCGGCCGCCCCCAGGCTGTGCCCGGTGAGGGACTTGGTCGACGAGATGAAGGGCGCATCCTTGCCGAAGGCGTCGCGGACGGCCTGCATCTCCTTGACGTCGCCCACCGGCGTGGAGGTGCCGTGCGGGTTGAGGTAGTCGATCTTCCGACCCCCCAGGCCCTCCATGGCCAGCTGCATGCAGCGCACAGCGCCTTCGCCCGAGGGCGCCACCATGTCGAAGCCGTCGGAATTGGCGGCGTAGCCGATGATCTCGCCATAGATCTTGGCGCCCCGGGCCTTGGCGCGCTCCATCTCCTCCAGCACCACGATGCCGGCGCCGCCGGCGATGACGAACCCGTCGCGGGCCTCGTCATAGGCGCGGCTGGCCACGGCGGGGCGGTCGTTGAAGTTGGAGCTCATGGCGCCCATGGCGTCGAACAGCACCGACAGGGACCAGTCCAGCTCTTCGGTTCCGCCGGCGAACACGACGTCCTGCTTGCCCATCAGGATCTGCTCATAGGCCGAGCCGATGCAGTGGGTGGAGGTGGCGCAGGCCGAGGAGATGGAGAAGTTCAGCCCCCGGATCTTGAACCAGGTGGCGAGCGTGGCCGAAGCGCCGGAGCTCATGGCCTTGGGCACGGCGAAGGGGCCGATGCGCTTGGGGCCGCGGGTCCGGGCGGTCTCGGCCGCCTCGATGATCGCCTTGGTGGAGGGACCGCCGGAGCCGATGATCAGGCCGGTGCGGTCATGGCTCACCTCATCGGGGCCCAGGCCCGAATCGGCGATGGCCTGTTCCATGGCGATGTGGCCGAAGGCCGTGCCCTGGGCCAGGAAGCGGGCGGCGCGGCGGTCCACCAGGGACTCCCAGTCCACCCCCGGATCGCCGTGAACCTGGCTGCGGAAGCCCAGCTCGGCATACTCCGGCGCCGCGGTGATGCCCGAGCGGGCCTCGCGCAGGGAATCCAGAACCTCATCGGCGGTCTTGCCGATGGAGGAGACGATACCGATACCCGTGACGGCGACGCGGCGCATGTTCTCTCCCGTATCGGCGCTTAGCGTTGATAGAGGCCGACGCGCAGATCCTGCGCGGTGTAGATGACGTTCCCGTCGGCCTCGAGCACAGCGTCGCCGATGCCCATGACCAGTCGACGGTTGATCACCCGCTTCATCTCGACCTTGTAGGTGACTTTCTTGATGTCCTGGGTGACTTCGCCGGCGAACTTGACCTCGCCGCAGCCCAGGGCGCGGCCGCGCCCCTTGCCGCCGATCCAGCCCAGATAGAAGCCCACCAGCTGCCACATGGCGTCCAGGCCCAGGCTGCCCGGCATGACCGGGTCGCCGAGGAAGTGGCAGTCGAAGAACCACAGGCCCGGATGGATGTCGAACTCGGCCTCGATGTAGCCCTTGCCGTGGGCCCCGCCGTCGTCGTTGATCGTGGTGATGCGGTCGAACAGCAGCATCGGCGGCGCCGGCAGCTGGGCGTTGCCCGGGCCGAACATCTC
>NZ_DAIMHV010000150.1:0-2635 GCF_036723115.1 Phenylobacterium sp.
GATATCGACGCCAACGGCCATGTGAACAACGTGGTCTATCTGGCCTGGGCCCAGATGCTGGCCATCGCCCACTGGGACGCGGCCGCCACGCCCGAGGAATCGGAGCGCTGGGCCTGGGTCGCCCTGCGCCACGAGGTGGACTATCGCCGCGCCCTGATGCCTGGTGAGACGGCGCAAGGTCGCACCTGGGTGTCGGACGTGGCCGAAGGCCCGCGCTTCGACCGCTTCGTGCGCATCGACGGCCCCGACGGCGTCATGTGCGCCCAGGTCCGCACGGTCTGGTGCCTGATCGACCGGGCCACCGGACGGCCCCGACGGGTGCCTCCCGATCTCCTGGCCAGATTCGGCTGAGGCTCCCCAGGCCGGCGCAGCTCGGCCATAGTGGGCGAGGAGGAGACGCCCATGGACGCCAGCCTGTTCTCGGCTTTCGGCCTGGCCAGCGCGGCCGGGTTCAACGCCTTCGTTCCCCTGCTCAGCGTGGGATTGCTGGCCCGGTACACCGATCTGGTCCGCCTGGCCGAGCCCTTCGACATCCTCACCCAGCCCTGGATGCTGGGCGTGCTGGCGGCGCTGGCCCTGATCGACTTCATCGCCGACAAGGTCCCGGCCCTGGACCACCTGTGGCACGGCCTGGGCGCCCTGGTGAGCCCCGCCGCCGGCGCCGTCCTGTTCGCCAGCCAGCAGAACGTGCTGAGCGACCTCCACCCCGCCGTGGCCGCCCTGGCCGGACTGGTGGTGGCCGGAGGCTTCCACGGCGGCCGGGCGGCTGCGCGGCCCATCTCCACCGCCGCCACGGGCGGGCTTGGCAATCCTGTCCTGTCCCTGCTGGAGGATGTGCTGTCGGCGATCCTGACCGCAGCGGCCCTGTTGCTGCCCCTCCTGGCTTTCGGCCTGGGCGCCGGGCTTCTGATCCTGCTGAGCCTTGCGGCCTGGGGCGCCCTGCTCCGACGTCCGAGAGCTACAGGCCTCGATCGGCGATCAACGGGTTGAGCATGAAGACCGGCTCCCGCGCACTGAGACCCAATTCCTCATAGGTGAAGGTCAGGTCCACATGGTGCGCCGCCGCCCGGCAGGGATCTACCCGGCGGCGACCGAAGGCCAGGGTCGTCGCCTGGCCCTGGCGGTCGACGAAGAAGGCGAAGTCGGCCTTGGCGGTACAGCCGAAACTGACCACCCGGATGGTCACGTCCCGCCGCCCGGCCTGCACGGCATAGAGGGGCTCAAGCTCGGCCAAGGGGGAAGCGGCGGGCGCCAGGATCGGAGGCGGCGTCGTGGCGCACGCCCCCAGCACCGCCGCCGCCGCAGCCAGAACCATCAGGCGACGGGTCATGGGAGCGGCCATGTCCATCTCCATCCCCGTCTCCTTGCGTGCGTCCTACTCCGTCCCCGTGATCAGCGAGCGCTTGGGCTTCAGCAGCGAGGCGATGACACCGCCCGCCAGGAGGGTGACCGTGATGGCCAGGGACCAGGGGGCCGGGAACTTGCCGCCGAAGAACAGGTCGCCCGCGAAGATCTTGAAGCCGATGAAGATCAGGACGAGCGCCAGGGCCACCTTCAGATAGTGGAACCGGTGTACCGCATTCTCCAGGGCGAAATAGAGCGCCCGCAGCCCCAGGATGGCGAAGATGTTGGAGGTGTAGACGATATAGGGGTCCTGGGTGATGGCGAAGATGGCCGGCACGGAGTCCACGGCGAAGACCAGGTCGGCGAACTCCACCAGCACCAGGGCCAGGAACAGCGGGGTGGCGAACAGCACCAGCTTGCCCGTCGCCGGATGAGCCTCACGCACGAAGAACTTCGAGCCGCGGAACCCTTCGGTCACCCGCAGATGGCTGCGCAGCCACTTCAGAAGGGCGTTTTCGGTGAGGTCCTTGGCCTCCTCGGCGTCCGTATTGAAGGACTCCTTGAGCATCTTCCCGCCGGTGAACAGCAGGAAGGCGGCGAAGAAGTAGAGGACCCAGGCGAAGTTGGCGACCAGCGCCGCCCCCAGGCCGATCATCAGGGCGCGCAGGATGATCACGCCGAGAATGCCCCAGAACAGCACCCGGTGCTGCAGTTCCCGGGGGACGGCGAAATAGGCCAGGATCAGGGAGATGACGAACACATTGTCGAGCGCCAGGGTCAGCTCGAGCAGGTAGCCCGTATAGTATTCCACCGCCTTGGTGGCGCCGAGATCATACCAGACCCAGGCCCCGAAGGTGAGGCCGATGGCGATATAGGCGCCGGCCATCCGCATGGATTCGCCGGGGCCGATGACGTGATCCTTCCGGTTGAACACGCCCAGATCGAGGACCAGCACGGTCAGCACGATCGTCAGGAACATCAACCAGAGCCAGGTGGCCTGGCCCAGGAAGGGAGTCTGTAAAAACGCAAGGAGAGAGTCCATCGGCCCCCGCACCTCTCATAGCCACGACGCCGCGTCCGCATCTTTCGAGAGAGAAGATCCGACATCATCGCGACCGCCATCGCGACCAGAGGGGCCCGGACCGTGGGGGGACATAGGACAAGGTCGCGACCGCCGTCAACTACCCCGGCGGGGTCAGGCCGGATAGGTCAGGCTGGGATACCAGTCCTCGCCGCGTCCCTCCGGGGTGCAATCCAGCACCATCCAGAGCGGGGCGGGATCGGGGGCGCC
>NZ_DAIMHV010000150.1:2735-6374 GCF_036723115.1 Phenylobacterium sp.
GTCCCTCCGGGGTGCAATCCAGCACCATCCAGAGCGGGGCGGGATCGGGGGCGCCGCGGGCGTCCTGGCCCGGATCGGTGGTGGTCATCTCCGCCGACCAGAAGTGGCGGATCGTCCCGCTTCTGCGGGAGAAGACGTTTAGAGCCGGAACTTCCTCACCCTCCGGCGTCAGGCCCAGATAGTCGCGCACATAATCGCCGGTAAGGTCGCTATAGAGCTGAAGGTGCTTCCAGCCGCGCTCACGCTTCCATGTCATCAGCCGATCGATGGGCGAGCGAGCGATGACGGCCAGCGACGCCCTTTGGCCGATGTCGTCGGCGTTGCCGTCCCAGGCGTCCAGCAGGTTGGTGCACATCGGACACGGCCGCTCGCGATGGGGGCCGAACATATAGGCGTAGGTGATGAGGGTGTGGTGGCGCCCGAAAAGGTCAGAGAAGTCCACCGGGCCGGCCTCCCCTTCGAACCGGTAGCGGCCGGTGACCTCGCCACCCGGCGGCAGGGCGCGGCGCTGGGCGGCGACCCGCTCAATATGGCGGCGCAGCTCGATCTCTTGCGCCAGAAGGGCGTTCCGCGCGGTGCGATAGGCGGGGCTCTCATTGGGAAGGCGGATGGGAATTTCCCGGGCCGTGACCTCGGCCGGGACCAGGGGGGCGTCTTGCTTGTCCATGACGGTGTGCTCCGAATATCTGGCTCAAGGACGGCCCCGGCCGACCGATCCCGACAGCGCACCACTGTAGGCGTATCGCCAGACGCAGAAAGGGCCCCGGATCGTTCCGGGGCCCGTTCCGTCCGGTCTCGGTTTTCGACGCCTTAGGAGGCGTAGAATTCCACGACCAGGTTCGGCTCCATCTTCACCGGATAGGGCACTTCGGCCAGTTCCGGGGCGCGGACGAAGGTGGCCGACAGGCCCTTTCCGTCCACCTGGATGTAGTCGGGGGTGTCGCGCTCGGCCGAGGCCACGGCCTCGAGCACCAGGGCCATGTTGCGCGAGCGTTCGCGCACCGACACCACGTCGCCGGCCTTCACGCGGTAGGACGGGATGTTCACGCGCTTGCCGTTCACGGTCACATGGCCGTGGTTCACGAACTGGCGGGCGGCGAAGACGGTGGGCACGAACTTGGCGCGGTACACCACCGCGTCCAGGCGCGATTCCAGCAGGGCGATCAGGTTTTCCGAGGTGTTGCCCTTGCGGCGCGCGGCCTCGGTATAGATGCGGCTGAACTGCTTCTCGGTCAGGTTGCCGTAATAGCCCTTGAGCTTCTGCTTGGCGCGCAGCTGCAGGCCGAAGTCGGAAACCTTGGACTTGCGGCGCTGGCCGTGCTGGCCGGGGCCGTAGGAACGCTGGTTCACCGGCGACTTGGCGCGGCCCCAGATGTTCTCGCCCATACGGCGGTCGAGCTTGTACTTGGCGGAATGACGCTTGGTCATCAATCACACTTTCTTTTCGACGCGGCCCGGCGCCTCCAAGAGGGAAGGCGCAATCTCAACGGCGGCCGCCGCATCAACCCGTAATGGATCACGCGCCGCACGGCGAACCGGCGGCGGGAAGGGGCGGTGTATGCCGAGGCCGGCGGACGGAGTCAAGCAAGCGCATGGGCCGCTGAGCCCCAGGGGTCAGAGGCGGGCGGGCTCGGCCAGCAGGCGGCCGGTGTCGTTGGCGGCCGGTCGGGCGGGTTGCTGGCGAAGGCGCTGGAGCACCACATCGGTCAGCTGCATCACCTCACAGGCCGCGCTCCCGTGGGGCTCCCAGTCCACCACCCCCTGCCCGGAGGCCAGGGCGGTCTGATAGGCTTGGCGATGGCGCAGGAGCGCGCCGGCCACCGGCAGGCCGCCGAAGCGCACGGCCTCCAGGGCGCCGGCCACCAGCCGCGGCTCCTTCCCCTGGCGGGGCGGCGGGCACTGGTTGAGGACGATCAGCCCCGGGGCCCGCAGCTGGCGCAGCAGCTCCAGGGTCTTCAGGGCGGCGCTGATGTCCAGATAGGTGGGTCGGGTGACCACCAGGCAAAGGTCGGAGACCTTGATGGCCGCGACGATGTCGGACTCCGGCGAGGCCGGGGTGTCGATGACCAGCATTTCCCCGCCGGCCCGGCGCGAGGCGTTGGCCAGGGTGAAGAGCTTCGAGGCCGAGGTCTCCACCACATGGGCGTCGGGACGGGCGGCCTTCAGGGCCTCGCTGGACGAGCGTAAAGGGTCGGCGTCGGCCAGTAGGGCCCGTTCGCCCCGGGCCCCCAGGGCCGCGGCCAGATTCACCGCCACCGTGGTCTTACCGGCGCCGCCCTTCCGCGAAATGACAGAGATGGTCTTCATGGCGCTCCCCCAAGCGCCGACCAGCTAAGACCGGGTTATCCACAGGGCGCAAGCGACCAAAGGTAAAGCTTTGTTAAACAGTCCCCGAAGTGAGGAAATTCTGCTCACACCGTCTCAGGCCCGGACGCCGCCATCCACCTTCAGCTCCTCGCCGGTGATGTAGCTGGCCTCGGAGCTGGCCAGGAACATCACCGCCCGGGCCACCTCCTCCGGCTGCCCGGCCCGGCCGGCGGGCGTGCGCGCGCCGGAGGCCTGGGCCGCGCCGCCGCCCATCATCGGCGTGTCGATGGGGCCGGGCGAGACGGCGTTGACGCGGATGTTGCGGGCCGCGAGCTGCAGGGCCGCCGAGCGGGTCAGGCTGAGCACGCCGGCCTTGGAGAGCGCGTAGGACATGACCGGACCTGACCCCACATAGCCCATCACCGAGGCGGTGTTGATGATCGCCCCGCCGCCCCGCGCGACCAGCGCCGGAACCTCGTGGTTGAGGCAGCGCACCACCGCCTCGAGATTGGTCGCCATGATGTCGTTGTGGACCGCCCAGTCGAAGTCGGGGCCAAAGTCCCCGGCCCGCCCCGCGACGCCGGCATTGTTGAAGGCGATATCGAGCCCGCCAAAGGCCGAAACACAGGCCGCCACCAGGGCGGCCACCTGCTCTTCCGAGCGCACATCGGCTTGATGGAAGCGCGCCTCGCCCCCCAGGCTGCGGATCTCGCGCTCCAGCTCAGACCCCAGGCCGGCGCGACGCCCGCAGAACATGACGCGGGCGCCTTCCAGGGCGAAGGCCCGCGCCGTAGCGCGCCCGATGCCGGATGTCGCGCCGGTGACCAGGACCACCTTGTCGGCGAACCGCCCCTGGGCGGCCCGCCGGGTGGCGGGCGCGAGCGCAGTCTTCAGGTCCCCCGCCGGGGCAGTCTGGGCCAAGGCCTGACCCGGCAAGGCCTGGCTGGCCAGGGCGGCGAAACCCGCGCCCGCCAGGGCCGCCCGGCGCGAGGGGTTGGAGGTCTGGTCGGTCATGGAGCGTCTCCCGGCGCGCGCGACGCCTTGATCAGCGCCTGTCGCGGTCAGGCTGACACGAGGCCGACGCCGGGCCAAGCCGGCAGGCCGGACAATCGGCCGCCCCCGGTCCGACCAGGTCTCAGGCCTCCGCCACCCGCGGCAGGCGATAGAGGCCTTCGAGCAGTTCAGGCTTGGGCAGATAGGTCCGCATGAAGAGGGCGAACGGCCCGGCCGGGGCCGGTAGCCAATTGCTACGCCGGTCTTCCCCCGGGTCGGCATGACCGATCCAGATGTCGAGAGAACCGTCGTCATTATAGGTCAGGCCCTGGGTCCGGT
>NZ_DAIMHV010000151.1:0-6363 GCF_036723115.1 Phenylobacterium sp.
CCCCCCAGCCCCAGCCCCTGGCCGAAGCGCAGCAGGCAGAGAAGGGCCGGGGCGATCCATCCCGCCTGGGCGTAGGTGGGCAGGAAGGCGATGGCGAAGGTCGAGCCGCCCATGAGCATGAGCGAGGCCACCAGGGTCGACTTGCGCCCCACCCGGTCCCCGTAGTGGCCGAAGATGGCCGCCCCGAGGGGCCGGGCGAAGAAGGCGATGGCGAAGGTGGCGTAGGAGGACAGGAGCTGCGCCGAGGGCGAGGCCTGCGGGAAGAACAGCGGCCCGAAAACCAGGGCCGCGGCCGTGGCGTAGATGTAGAAGTCATAGAATTCCACCGCCGTGCCCACCAGGCTCGCGCCCAGCACCCGGCGGGTCTCGGGCGCCTTCAGCACCTCTGCCCCTTGCGACATGGTTTCCCCTCCCCTGGAAGGGGCAAGGCCTTGGCCCTGAGCGGGCGAGCCGTCAAGTCCCGCGCCTTTTCCCGCCGGGCGCTTCGTGCCAACCTCCCGCCCCAACAGGACCGTCCCGAAGGACGGCCAACGCCTCGGGGAGGCTGCATGACCCGTTTGCCCACGGCCGGCGCCCGCTGGCCCGACGTCGCCGCGCGCATGGACCAGATGGCCCAGGGCGATGTGAAATGGCGCGAAGGCAAGGCCGCGGTCTATGTCTTCAACGCCGGCCCCGAGATCGAACAGGTCCAGAAGGAGGCCTATGCCCGCTTCGCCTCGGAGAACGGCCTGGGGCCCGCGGCCTTTCCGAGCCTGAAGCAGATGGAGGCCGAGGTGGTGGGCTTTGGCCTGTCCCTGCTGCACGCCCCCGAAGGCGGCGCCGGCGCCATGACCAGCGGCGGCACCGACTCCATCCTCATGGCGGTGAAGGCCGCCCGCGACTACGCCCGAAAGGTGCGCGGCCTGCAGGGGCGGCTGAACCTCGTCCTGCCCCGCTCGGCCCATCCGGCCTTCGACAAGGCCTGCGCGGTCATGGAGATCGAGGTGCGGCGCACACCGATCCGCGATCTGCTGGCCGATCCTGAGGCCATGGCGGCGGCCATAGACGGCCAGACCATCATGATGGTCGGCTCGGCGCCCTGCTTCCCCTTCGGCCTGATCGATCCCATCGAGGCCCTGGGCGAGCTGGCGCTCCGGCGCGGGGTCTGGCTGCATGTGGACGCCTGCGTCGGCGGCTATATGGCGCCCTTCGTGCGCATGAACGGCGCCGACATCGCGCCCTTCGACTTCGAGGTCGAGGGCGTCTGGTCCATGTCGGCCGACCTGCACAAGTATGGCTACTGCGCCAAGGGCGCCTCCACCGTCTTCTTCCGCAGCGGCGACCTCAAGGCCCACATGATCTTCGAGGTGGGGGACTGGCCGGCCGGCAAGATGGTCACCCCGACCCTGGCCGGCACCCGGCCGGGCGGGGCGATCGCCGCGGCCTGGGCGGTGATGAACGTCCTGGGCGAGGCGGGCTACCGGGCCAAGCACGCGGAGGTCATAGCCGCCCGCGAGGCCATCGAGGCGGGCGTGACGGCCCAGGGCTGGCGACCGCTGGGCGCGCCGAAGCTGGGCATAGTCGCCTTCACCCGGGATGACGTGAACCCCCTGGCTGTGCTCAAGAAGCTCTATGAGCGGGGCTGGGTGACCAGCGCGGTGACCGATCCGCCGGGCCTGCATCTGATGCTGTCGCCGGTCCACAATCAGGTGGTGGATGCCTATCTCTCCGATCTCGCCTGGGCGACCGACGCCGCCCGGGGCGGGGCGGCGGTTCAGGAGGCGCGATATGGCGGATAGACGGCCCTTTCCGTGGGGATGGCTGGCCCTGGCGGCGGGCTCGACGGCGGCGGTGGGCGGGTTCCTGGCCGCCCGCAGCCTGATCAATGACGGCCATGTGCCCCAGGCGGGCATTCTGCCCGGGGTCGGCCGGGACGTGACGGTGCTGGCCATCTGGGCTCATCCTGACGACGAAATCACCTGTGCGGGCACGCTGGCGCGCATGGCGCAGGCCGGCGCCAAGGTGGTGCTGCTCTATCTGACCAAGGGCGAGGCCGCGAAGGGAACGGGCTATGACCGGGCGAGCCTGGCCAAGGTGCGCGCCGCCGAAGCCCAGGCGGCCGGCGAGGTCCTGGGCGCCTCTGCGGTGGAGGTGCTGGACTTCCCCGACGGCGGCCTGCTCGGCCTCAATCCGGCCGGGCCCAAGGGGGCCATCGCCGAGGCCATCAACCGGCACCGGCCCCAGGTGCTGATCAGCTTCGACGAGACGGTGGGCTTCTATGGCCATCCCGACCATGTGCGCACCGGAGTCTGGGTGCGCGAGGTGTTCGAAGCCGCGCCCAAGCGGGGCCCCTGGCCGCGGCTGCTCTATCAGGTGACCCTGCCGCGGGCCATGGTGCGCCTGGCGCTGAAGCTGGTGGAGGCCTTCCGCAACAACTATCCCGCCGACCCGGCCCGCGGCCTGCCGCCGCCCCAGATCGCGGTGAACATCTCTCGCCAGTGGGCCGCCAAGCGCGCCCTGCTGGATGTCCATGCCTCGCAGAAGGCGATCATCGCCGACGTTCAGCCGGGCTATGACAAGGTTCCCGGCTGGCTCTACTACCGGCTGTTCGACCGGGAGTATTTCGTCGGTCACCGCCGCCGCTGACCCGAGCCCGCTCCGAGAGGCGGAACCGGTTAGTCGCCGGCCAGGACACGATCGCGGTGCGCCACCGCCACGGCCGCCGGAAGGCTGCTCCAGCCCTGAAGCGGACTGCCCGGCGCATAGGGCGGGGAGAAGTATTCCACCGCGCCCGCCCAGCCGTTGCGGAGCGAGGTTTCCCACCACCGGGTCAGCGGATAGCGCCAGCCGGCCAAGCCCCGCCGCAGGCGCTCGCCCGCATAGAGGCCGTCCAGCCAGGGCCAGTCGGCGCCGTTGTGATAGCGGAAGCCGAAGGCGCTCTTGGCCCTCAGGTCGGCGCGGACCCCATAGGGCGGGAAGGCGCACATCACCCCCCAGTCGCCCCAGGGCTGGTCGGTGTTGGCGCGGGTCTCCAGCCGCCGGGCCGCCGCGGCCAGGACGGCGCGCGCACGCGTCTCGCTGACGGCGTTCCAGCGCAGGAGGGTCAGGCTGTCGAGGGTCAGGTGCCTCTCGGCGGCCCCGTCCCGGCTATAGTCGGCATACCAGGCGCCGGCCCACAGGGCCGCGTGCACCGCCGCGCGGGCCTGGGCCGCCGCCTGCCGGGCCTCGGCCGCCAGGGCGGGCTCGAGGGTCGCCCCCAGGCGCGCCACGGTGTCGGCCGCCCCGACCCACAGCCCCACATCATAGGCTACCGCCCCGGCGCGATAGACATTGTCGGCCCAGTCCCGGTCGTGGCGCGGCTTCAGCGGCAGGCCGCCGCCGGACCTGGCCAGGGCCTGGTAGCGGCGGAAGATGGCGGCGATGATCCCCCAGTGGCGGCTGGCCGCCGCCGTCCGGCCGGTGACCCGCGCCAGATCGTCCACCGCCAGGATGAAGAAGAGCGGGCTGTCGAAATGGTCGCTCCACCATTCGTTCGCCCGCCGGCTGTCGCGCCCCACCTGCGGACGGGCGCGGCGCAGGGCCTCCCAGGCCGCCGACTGGGCCGGGCCGCTGACGATGACCCCGCTGGGCGCCTCGCCGTCCGGCCGCACGCCGGCGGCCAGCAGGTCGATCTCGGCCTCCACAACCTCGGGGCGGAGCGGCAGGAGGGCCTGGAGCGTCCAGTAGCCGTCGCGGAAATAGGTTCTCGCCGGGGCGCTGTAGGCCAGCCCCGCGGCCAGGCCCGCAAATCCGCCGTCCGGCGCGTGGCGGATGCTGGAGAGCGCCGCATGCAGCCCCTGGCGCACCAGGCTGCGCAGCAGGGGGTCGGCGCCTTCCAGGCCGTCGCAGGCGGCGGCGTGCGCCCGGGCCTGGCGGCGGATCTCGGCGGGGTTCAGCGCCAGGGCGCGGGCGAGCTCGGCCTCATCGGCGCCGGCGGCGATCACCGTCTCCTCTCCCTGGGCTCGCAGGGCCAGCCGCCCCCAGGGCAGCTCCACCAGGGTCAGGCCCGGCTGCGTCTCCACCCGGGCGGGGGGATAGGCCGCATCGTCCCAGGACGCTGGACGGCGGGCGGGCGCGAAGCGGCTTTCGATGCGTCCGGCCACCAGCAGGGCCGGGGCTTCCTGCGCCGCCCAGAGGCCGCCCCGGCGGCCCTCGACCATGTTGGGGCCGTAGGTCAGCGGACCCGCGGGCGGGGCCACCCGCAGCCGGCCGAGGTCGCCAGAGCCCCACAGGGCGAGCGACAGCCGCCCGTCGGCCCGCCACAGGCCCTGCAGCCGCGGGGCCATGAACGGCAGATCGACCGGGGCCTCGGCCGCCAGGGCGCCGTCGGCCAGAGGGTGGAGCTTGGGCGGGGTCAGGCGGCGTCCGTCCTGAGCGGGGAAGCCGCCTTGAGGAATCTGAGCCCAAAGGTCAGCCGCGCCTGATCGCGGCCGCGCGCGGGATCGGCGATGAGCACATCGTACCAGACGGTCTCGGCCTGGGCGGTCTCGGTCAGCGCATGGACCCGGGTCCGCCCCACATAGTCGACCCCCGCCCGCAGCGGCCCCTCCAGGAACTGGATCTCCACCGCGCAGGCCAGTCCCCCGGCCAGTCTCTCGTCCAGGCCCTGGACCGCGCCCAGCACGGCGGAACGCGCCCCGTGGGCCAGATCCACCACCAGGGAGGGCGGCAGGACGGCGTCGGCGCCCCCATAGATGTCCAGGGGTTCGGTGATCTCAGCCCGGCGCTCGGCCAGGGCCTGGAGCGAGACGCTCAAGGGAATGTCGAAGGCCTCATCGCCGGCCTGCACGCCGGCCAGGATGCGCAAGCCCTCCCGCGGCGCGGCCTCCTGGGTCAGCAGAACCCGCGCCAGCTCCGATCCCGCATCGGCATGGTCGGCGGCCGTGCCCTCGCAGATCAGATCCAGGGCCTGGGTGGACAGGGACAGCCTGGCCCGCTCCGCCCCGGGGATGAGTTCGGCCCGCACCGCCTCGTTCTCGGCGCTGGCCTTTTTGAACTGCAACGAGAGATTGCCCCCCTCGAACCACCGCGCCCCGTAGGCCTGGAGGATCAGGGGGACGAACTGGTCCATATGGATGGAGCCCTGGACCTCGCCGGCCAGGTGACGGGGCGTGCGGAACGGCCCTTGCAGCCTGTCCCGCGCGCCCGCCGTGTCTGCGACGCGCATCAGCGTTTCCCTCCCTGGCCCCGTCATGCGCGGGGCTCTTCTGGGTTTCCTTGCGGCCGGAACCGGCGCAGGCGTCTGGCCGCGGGGCTCCGAGCGGCCTATCCTGGCACGGCCCCGCCAGAGGGTCACGGCGCGAAATGACGCCGGTATGCGAAGGAATGTGCGGCTCTGCCGCGAGGGAGACAGCGATGAGCGAGGCGATCGGCCCCGGCGATCTGGTTCTCTGCGTGAACGCCGCCCCCAACCACGCCACGGGGCGCCCCGTGCCCCTGCAGGCCGGAGAGACCTATCGCGTCTGGGCGGTGATGGATTTCGCCTGTCCCTGCGGCCGCTCCGACGCCCTCATCGATGTCGGCATCGACTTCGCCTGGTGCCAGTCCCGCTTCCGCCTCCTCCCCAAGCCCAAGGCGCAAGCCAGGCCGCAGAAGGTCGCCGCGCCGAAGGAGAAGGAAACCGTGCGGTGAGGGGGCGCGCGCCCCTCTCGAACCAAGGCAGGGCCGTCGGATGATCACCGTCTGGGGCGGGCAGACCTCGCGATCGATCCGGGTCGTCTGGCTGCTGGAGGAGATGGGCCTGCCCTATCGCGTGGCCCAGGTGGACATGCTGGCGCCCGAGCAGGACCCCGAATTCCTGGCGATCAATCCGGCCAACTACATCCCGGCGCTGCAGGACGGCGAGGTGGTGATGGTCGAGTCCATCGCCATCATGGAGTACCTGATGGCCCGCTATGGTCCGACGCCGCTGGCGCCGGCGGCGACCGATGCGGCCTTTCCCGCCTACCAGCAGTTCCTGCACCTGGGCGAGGCGGGTCTGTCGACCCTGATGATGCCCGTGGTCGTGAGCCGCTTCATCGCGCCGGAGGCCGAGCGGGATAACTGGGGCGCCCAGTGGTGCCTGCAGGCGTTTCAGAAGCGACTGAGGCTGGTCGATGCGCAGCTAAGCCGCTCGCCCTACCTCGCCGGCGAGGCCTTCACCGCCGCCGACATCTCGGTGACCTACGCGCTCAACCTCTGCCAGCGAAACTGCGGCCTCACCCTCACCGACCTCCAGCAGGCCTACCTCGCCCGCACCACCGGCCGCGAGGCGTACAGGCGGGCGATGGCGCGTTCGCATGAGGGGGTGGGTGGCTAACCGGAAGTCATGCAGGAGCGGACTCGGCGAGGGGCCGCTAAGGGTGG
>NZ_DAIMHV010000152.1:0-6357 GCF_036723115.1 Phenylobacterium sp.
AGGCCCTGCGCGACGAGGTGACGCCCAAGAACATCCTGATGATCGGCCCCACCGGGGTGGGCAAGACCGAGATCGCCCGGCGGCTGGCCAAGCTCGCCCAGGCGCCCTTCCTGAAGGTGGAAGCCACCAAGTTCACCGAGGTGGGCTATGTGGGCCGCGACGTGGATCAGATCGTCCGCGACCTGGTGGAGAGCGCCATCGCCATGGTCCGCGACAAGCGCCGCGGGGCGGTGCGCGCCCGGGCCGAGGCCGCCGCCGAGGAGCGGCTGCTGGACGCGCTCACCGGCCCCGGCTCCACCGCCGCCCGGGACAGCTTCCGCAAGAAGCTGCGCGAGGGCCAGCTGGACGACAAGGAGGTGGAGCTGAGCCTGGCCGATTCCGGCGGCGGCATGCCCCTGTTCGACATTCCCGGCCAGCCGGGCGCCTCCATGGGGGTGATGAACATCTCCGACATCATGGGCAAGGCGTTCGGCCAATCTCGCACCAAGACCCACAAGACCACCGTGGCCGGCGCCTGGGCGCCCTTGATCGCCGAGGAGAGCGACAAGCTGCTGGATCAGGAGGCCCTGACCCAGGAGGCCCTGCAGCTGGCCGAGAACGAGGGCATCGTCTTCCTCGACGAGATCGACAAGGTGGCCAGCCGGTCTGACCGGGCCGGCGCCGATGTGAGCCGCGAAGGCGTCCAGCGCGACCTGCTGCCCCTGATCGAGGGGACCACGGTGGCCACCAAGTACGGGCCGGTGAAGACCGACCACATCCTCTTCATCGCCTCGGGCGCCTTCCATGTGGCCAAGCCCTCGGACCTCCTGCCCGAGCTTCAGGGCCGCCTGCCCATCCGGGTGGAGCTGAAGGCGCTCAGCCGCGACGACATGCGCCGCATCCTGACCGAGCCGGAAGCCAATCTGATCCGCCAGAACCAGGCCCTGCTGGCGACCGAGGGCGTGACCCTGTCCTTCACCGAGGAGGCCATCGACGCCCTGGCCGATTCCGCCGTGGCGGTGAACGGCTCGGTGGAGAATATCGGCGCCCGACGGCTCCAGACTGTCATGGAGAAGGTGCTGGAGGATATCAGCTTCACCGCCGGCGACCGCTCGGGCGAGCAGGTGGTGGTGGACGCCGACTATGTCCGTCAGCGCCTCGGCGACCTGGCCGCCAATACCGACCTGTCGCGCTACATTCTTTAGAGCTTAGAATTCCAGCTCGCGGTGGCTGGCCGCCTCGGACTGGGCGAGTTCGGGCAGGTGGCAGGTGAAGGTGGCGCCGTTGCCCGGCTCGCTCTCCAGGGCCACCCAGCCGCCGTGCAACTCGGTGAGCGCCTTGACCAGCGCCAGACCCAGGCCAGGCCCCCCCCGCTCGCGCCCCACGAAGCGGTCGAAGATGTGGGCCTGGACGTGGAAGGGAATGCCCCGCCCGGTGTCGGTCACCTGCAGCTTCACCTCGCCCAGGGCCCGGCGGGCGGAGATGATCACCCGGCCTTCCGGCGGGGTCTGGCGCAGGGCGTTCTCCACCAGATGGTCCAGGATCTGCGTCAGGCGGTGGGCGTCGGCGCGGATGACGCCGATGTCCTCGGCATGCTCCACCTGAAGGGAGACGCGGCCGTCCTCGGCCTCCCGCGCCCAGCGCCCGGCGGTTTCGGCGATGAGATCGCCCACATGGACGTCTTCCAGGTCGAGCGCCATCTCGTCGGCGTCGATCTGGGCCATGTCCAGCACGTCGTCGATGGAGCGGGCCAGCTGGGTGGCGGCCAGGCGCACCGCGCCGGCATGGGCGCGGCCGCGTTCCGACAGGTTCTCGCCGGAGCGTTCCAGCAGTTCGGAATAGCCGATGATGGTGGTGAGCGGGGTGCGCAGCTCATAGGAGACATTGCCCACGAAGTCGCGCTTCAGCCGCTCGGCGTCGGCCAGGGCGGCGGAGCGGTCGGCCAGGGCGCTCTCCAGCTTGCGGGCGTCGGTGACGTCGGCGAAGGCGATCAGGGTGGCGCCGTCGGGCAGGGGGCGCGACTGATAGACCACGATGCGGGAGTCGGAGGTCTTGACCTCGCCGGACATGGCCGCCCGGGCGCTGGGGTCGGGATCGGCCACCCGGCCCTTGAGCTCACGCCAGAAGTTGCGGTCATGCAGGCGTGGGACGCACAGCTCCACCACGCCCTCGAAGTCTCCGGCCTGGTCGAGCTGGGCGGCGTTGACGTTCCAGAACCGCTCGAAGGCCTCATTGTGCAGGCGCAGGCGGCCGTCGGAGCCGAACACGGCCACCGCGTCGTTCAGCTTGTCCAGGGTGGCCTGCTGCACCTGGATCAGGGCGTTGTACTGGGCCTTGAGCTTCAGCTCGTCGGTGATGTCGGAGAACAGCAGCAGGATGCCGCCCATGGGGTGGGGCTGGCGCACCACCCGCAGGGTGCGTCCGTCCGGCAGGCTCCACAGGTCGTCCGGGGCCGGGCCCAGGGCCTCATAGCGGTCCAGTTCAGCGGCCTTCCAGCGGGCGTAGTCGGCGGTCTCGGGCAGGCGCCGCCGCTGGCGCAGGCGGTCCAGCACCTCGCCGTGGGCCGGACGGTCCCCCAGCCAGGCCGGCTCCAGCCCCCACAGTTCGGCGAAGGCGGTGTTGTGGAAGATCAGCCGCTTGTTGGCGCCGAAGATCGCCACGGCGTCGGCGATGTGGTTCAGGGTCTCGTCATGGGCCGCCACATGGCGCTTGAGCGCCTCGCGCATCTCCTCGGTCTCGGTGACGTCTTCGGCCCACACCCCGACGCCGCCGCCCTCCAGGGGGCGGGCGGTGATGTGGAAGGCCCGGCGGCGGCCGCCCACGGTGAGCCAGCGGGTGGTCTGGCGGACCTGGGCCAGATTGGCCGCCTCGCTGGCCAGTTCGTCGGCGGCCTTGTCGAAGGTGAGCCCCCGGGCGGCGGCCTCGTCCAGGCTTGCGGCGTCCACCGCGGCCAGCCAGGCGCCATTGACCCAGACCGGCGAGCCGTCGGCCGCGGCGATCCAGGCCGGATCGGCGCGGGCGTCCAGGAAGGCGGCGAAGCGCGGCGCGGTGGGCAGGCCGGCGTCCTCGCCGATGATGGCCGACAGGCGCAGCCAGGCGAGCGCGCCGGCGGCCCGCCCCTCCACGGCCACAACGCCCTCGGGTCCGCGCACCTCGAAGGCGCAGGCCTCTCCCCGGTCGAACAGGGCCCGCAGGCGCCGGGCGTGATCGGGATCGGCGCGCATGAGCGCATTGACCAGCCCCTGGGCGTCAGGGGTCTCCACAGCCAGCGCCGTGGCGCAGACGGCCAGGCTCTCTTCGCCCGAGGCCAGCAGGGCGCGGCCGTCTTCCACCGCCAGCAGGGCGGAATCGAAGGCCTCGGCCGAGGACTGCGCGGCTTCGGCGCGGAGCTCCAGCTCTGCGATCTTGCGTTTGAGCCCCAGCAGGCGCGCATGGCTCTGGCGCTGCTGAGCGAGCGCCCACAGCGTGGCGCATATGGCGAGGCACACCGCACCGGCGGCCGCCGCCAGGATCAATTCGTGCGCATCCATCACCACTCCATCGACGCCCGTCCGCGCCGATGCGAATCACCCAGGTCACACCATAAGGCGCAAACCGGCCGGTCGCATCCAGCCTCCGTTCACAGACGGCGTCGATTGCGCGACAATGTGTCCATGTCCGCCATCCTCTATCCCGTGGCCCCCGACGCCGAGGCCGCCCTGGCCGCGCCCCTGGGCCGGGCCGCCCGGGCGCGGGAGGCCGCCGCCCTGGCCCGCGGCGAATCCGTACGCTTCGTCACCCAGGGGGTGGGGCCGGAATTCGCCACCCGTGAGGCCGCGCTGGAGGCCCATGCGGGCAAGGTGGAGGATGACCGGCCCGGCCGCCTGATGACGCTGGCGCCGGAGGACCGCTTCTGTCGCCTGATGGAGTTCGTGGCCCCCGTCGGCGGGCGGCGCCGGATCCTCGCGCCCGCTGCGCCGGTCTTCGCCGAGGGCCGCCGCTGGCCCGACCGCCCGCAGGCGCCGGCGGCCACGCTCTGGCGGCTGCAGATTTCGTTCTGGAAGGTGGGGGAGGCGGCGGATCTCGCCGAGGGGCCCCAGGCCCGCCAGCAGCGCCGCCGCCCCGACGCCGAGCCTGATCGCGACACCCTGCGCGCCCTGACCCGCCAGCCGCTGCGGGCCGTGCGTCCGCAACAGCCCCTGGACATCGGCCTCTTCGAGGTGCGTCCCCCCGAAGCCCCTCACACCGTGATCGCCGACGAATGACCGAGCCGTACGGGGGACCCGCCCCCAGCCTGGACGATCTGGCCGAACTCGCCCAGCGCGCCTTCGAACGCCTGCCCGCCCAGTTCCGGGCCATGACCGGCCATGTCCTCTTCCGGGTGGACGACTTCGCCGACCAGGAGGTGCTGGACGATCTGGAGATCGAAGACCCCTTCGACCTCACCGGCCTCTATCATGGGGTCGATCTGGCCCGCCGCTCGGTGCTCGATCCCGAGGTGCATCCGGCCATGGTCTTCCTCTATCGCCGGCCCATCCTGGACGAGTGGGCCGCCCGCGGCGACGTCACCCTGGAAGAGCTGGTCAGCCACGTCCTGGTCCACGAGATCGGCCACCATTTCGGCCTGTCCGACGCCCAGATCGAGGCCATCGAGGCCGCCGACTGAAGCCGGGTTCAAGCCCCGGGTTCAAGCCTGCGTCATAAAGGTGACGGGGGCGTCATCTTTGTTGACTGAACGCCGTTCATGGGCGAAGGTGTGGACAGAACGCGAGGCTGGTCCGCACAGCGCGGGCCATGGCCATCAGAGCCCGCCCGCGCCCCACAGGAGGACCAAGCCATGGCCGCTGACGGCAACATCACCAAGGACATCATCTACGACGCCGTCGCCCCCGACGACTTCGAGTCCATGCTGGAGCTGGACCGCTACAACGCGCGCTCCACGGCGTTCGACAAGATCATCTCGGCCACCCACGACCACTTCTGGGATCCGCTCGACAAGAAGTACATCGACTTCGACGAGCCCTTCGACATGGAAAACGAGATGATCCTGCCCGAGGACATGATCATCTCCATGTCCACGGACTATGTCTCCAACCATCTGTCGGACTGGAAGACCCGCGTCCGCTTCGTGAACCAGTCGGCCCTGCGGTCCTTCTCCTCCATCCTGCACGGCGAGCAGGGCGCGCTGAACCTGTCGGCCAGCCTCTGCCATGTGCTGAAGGACCAGGGCGCCCAGGAGTACGCCGCCAACCAGACCCGCGAGGAAGCCCGCCACGTCACCGGCTTCGCCAAGTACATCAAGGCCCGATGGGGCCGTCCGGTGGAATGCGGCCCGACGCTCAAGACCCTGCTGGTGGAGATCATCGGCAGCCCGGAGGTCTATAAGAAGATCATCGGCATGCAGATGCTGGTGGAAGGCCTGGCCATGGGCGCCTTCGCCACCATCTTCAACAACATCCGCGATCCCATGGGCAAGAAGCTGCTCCAGCTGGTGATGACCGACGAGGCCTTCCACCACAAGTTCGGGAAGATCTGGGCCGACCGCACCGTGCCCCACCTGACGGCCGAAGAGCACGCCATCATCGAGGACTGGGCGGCCCACTGCTTCCAGACCCTGCTGTTCAACCTGGTCTCCCCCAGCCAGCAGCGCGACCTCTATGAGGAGTTCGGCCTGGATCCGGACAAGGTCATTGCCGAAATGGCCGAAATGGTCACCGACGAGACCCGTCGGGAGAACATGAAGGAGCAGACCAACATCTTCCGGGTGCTGGTGAAGACCCTGCTCAACGCCGGCATCATCACCGACCGCACGCGGGCCTTCTACGCCACCTATGTGGACATGGACGAGCTCAAGGCCGAGGGCGATCGCATGGTGGGCGACGACATCGCCGAGGAGGGGATCAAGTACCTCCAGGAGATCAACTTCAAGGACCGCGTGGCCGCTCCGCTGACCATCGCCGCCGAATAATCCTTCCGCCTCCATGGAAGGCCGCGTCCGCCGGACCCGCTCCGGCGGGCGTTTTCGCGCCGCCTTGGCCGCCGGCGCGCGCCTCGCCCGCATGAAAAACTGACGCCCGCGTCACGGTTTCCTTTGACGAACGTCGGTCAACGAGTCAGGCTGGCCGCAAGCACAGAGCCGCCCACCCGTCGCGACAGCGGGGGACACCCCGAATGCGGATCAAGGGCGCCGGCAATCCCACACCCTTCTGGAGGAACGCATGGCCGCCGACGGCAACATCACCAAGGACCTCATCTACGAAGCCGTCGCCCCTGACGACTTCGAGTCCATGCTGCAGCTGGACCGCTACAACGCCCGCTCCACGGCGTTCGACAAGATCATCTCAGCCACCCACGACCATTTCTGGGATCCGCTCGACAAGAAGTACATCGACTTCGACG
>NZ_DAIMHV010000153.1:0-6350 GCF_036723115.1 Phenylobacterium sp.
GCCGGGGCGCGCGGCGCAGCCGGCGCCTCGCGCGGGCTGGCCTGGTGCTCGCTGTCGGCGGTGCGCTTCCCGAACATGGCTATTTCCGCCGCAGCAGGCCGGCCAGCAGCGAGCTCTTCTGGGCGACCGGCGCCTCCCGGCGGCTGATCTGCTGGGCCAGTTGGGCCAGGGCTTCGGTGGTCTTGGCCTTGGGCGCGAGCTCGGCCAGCATCTGGCCGTTATTGGCCGCCTGGCCGAACAGCTTGGGCTCGAAGGGCACCACCAGGGCCGGGATCAGGCCCAGGGCCTCGCCGAAGTCCTTGGCAGCGATTTCTGGCCGGCCGGGCACGCCCACCTGGTTCAGCACCAGCCGGGGGGGCGTGTCATTGGGCCGGGCGCGACGGACCAGGTCCACCAGGTTCTTGGTGTTGCGCAGGGAGGCGAGGTCGGGGGTGGCGACGATCACCAGATCATCCGACGACAGCAGAATGCGGCGCTTCCAGGCGGTCCAGACGTGCGGCAGGTCGAGGATGACGAAGGGGGCGGCGGCCCGCACCTTCTGCGTCACCTCTTCGAAGGCCTCCGGGGGAATATTGTAGTCATCGTCCAGGGAGGCCGGGGCGGCGAACAGGCTGAGCTTCTCGCCGCAGCGGGCCATCATCCGGTCCATGAGGACGGGATCGAGCCGGTCGGGCTCGCCCAGGGCGTCGGCCACCCCCTGCAGCGGGTCCTGGTTGAAGTCGAGGCCCGCGGTGCCAAAGGGCAGGTCCAGGTCCACCAGCACGGCGTTGGCGCCCAGGCCCTCGCTTATGGCGTAGGCGATATTGTGGGCGATGGCTGAGACGCCCACGCCCCCCTTGGCCCCGCAGAAGGCGATCTGACGGCCCAGGAACGGCGCGCTCGGATCGGCGTAGAGGTTGGAGACGGAGCGGACGAACTGCAGCGGCTTCAGCGGCGGCACGAGGTATTCGCTCACCCCCCGCCGCATCAGCTCCCGATAGAGGGCGATGTCGTTGGCCGCCCCCAGGACCACCACCTTGCTGCCCGGATCGCAGACCTCGGCCAGCTGGTCGAGCTGGGCCAGGAGTTCGGGCGCGGCGGCGCAGCATTCCACCACCAGCAGCGGCGGGGTGGGCTGGTTCTGATAGGCCAGCAGGGCCGCCGAGAGGCCGCCGTCGCGCACGGTCACGCTGGTGCGCTCCATCCGGCGGTCGCGGGCGGCGTGCTCGATCATGTCGCCGGTGCGCGGGCGCTCGATGAAGGCGTGGATGGTGATGCGCGGCAGGGCGTGGTCGCCGAAGGCGGCCTCGGCGCTGGCGATCATGTCATGGACGGGGTTGTCGCCCACAGAGCCGGCCGGCCGCGGGGCGTCCAGGTCGTCAAAGGCCTCGGCCCGGCGGCGCGGCGCTGGCGAATAGTCTTCCACCGGCTCACGACGCTCGCTCGGCGCAGGGCCCGCCGGACGCCAGTCGGCGTCGGAGGACGGGCCGAAATCGTCGTCGGCCTCGAACTGGAGATCGAAGGGGTCGTGCCCGCTCTGCGCCCGCATTCCGCCTACCTCACCACCTGGGAGACAGTGCCCCGGGCCTGGTCGTCGGCGCGGGTGGAGGTCAGCTCGCCTTCGCGGTACTTGCCCAGCACGTCCATGCGGCGGGTGGCGTCGGCGGGATCCTCCGCCCTCGGCCCCAGCAGGTCCCCGGGATTGGCGATCTGGGCCGCCAGGTTGGCCGTGGCGGCGCAGCCGAAGTTGGCCGAGGTGGCGTTGCGCCAGGTGCCGCTGAGATTTTCCCAGCTCTGGCCGCAGGCGATCGGCTGGACCTGATAACGGGTGTAGCCCACCACGAAGGGCGCGGCCGCCTGGCCCTGGGCGGCGTAGCCCACGAGCTCGATGGCGCCGGCCGGCACGCCCTGGCCGAGCAGGAAGGCGCGCACGCTCTCGCCCATGCGGTAGGTGGCTGAGGGATCGGGGCCGCCGGTGGGCGCCTGCATCCGGATCACGCCGCCCTCAGCCATGCGCCAGCCATGCACCAGCGCGGCCAGGGCGTCGGCCTGGGCCGCCGAGACGCCGCGGGCGTGGACGGCCAGCCGCACCTCCTCCGGCTGGGCGTGAACTTGGGCCCGGTACTGGTCCAGCGGCGTGGCCGGGTTTTCCACCGCGCCCTCGCGGTAGGGGGTGGCGCAGGCGCTCAGCGCGGCCAGGGCGGCCAGGGCGGCCAGGGCGGCGACGGGGCGGATGTAGGAGGTCATCAGGGCCCTCACTCGATCACATAGCCATAGGGGCCCTGATAGGTCGCCGCGCCGGGCGGCGGGGCCTTGCCCCGATAGGCGCGGTTCAGCCGGCCCAGCAGGACGGTCTCCGGGTCGCTGGCGAACTTCAGGCCGTCGGCCGGGGTCTGCAGGCGGTCGGGCGAGGTCGGCTTGACCAGATAGGGGGTGACGATGACCACCAGCTCGGTCTCGCCCTTGAGATAGTCCCGCGAGCGGAACAGCGTGCCCAGCACCGGCAGGTTGGTCATGCCTGGAAGCGAGTCGATCGCCTGCTTGGTCTCTTCGCGCAGCAGGCCGGCGATCATCATGGCGCCGCCCGAGGGCAGCTCCACCATGGTCTCGGCGCGGCGGACATTGAGGCCGGGGATCACCAGCCGCGGGGCGTTGGCCCCGTTGGAGAGGCTGAAGGCGCCATTATTGGTCAGCTCCGAGACCTCAGTGGAGATCTTCAGGGAGATGCGCCCCCCCGACAGCACCACGGGGGTGAAGCCCAGGCCCACGCCGAAGGGCTTGAACTCGATGGTCACCCGGCCGCTGTCGTCCTGGCCCACCGGCACCGGGAATTCGCCGCCGGCCAGGAACTTGGCTGACTCGCCCGACACCGCGGTCAGATTGGGTTCGGCCAGGGTGCGGATCAGCCCCACCCGCTCGAAGGCCTGGATCATGCCTTCGGCCTGATTGAGCCCGGGGTCGCCGGCGAGGCCGTCCTTGATGGGCGCGGTGTCGGAATTGCCGCCGCTGCGGCTGACGAAGTCGCACAGCGCATCGGGCTGGTCAGGCCAGCCGCAGGGCGCCTGCAGGATCGGCTGGCGGGTGGTGTCGAGGCTGTATCCGCCGGACAGACCCCCCAGCAGGCCGCCGTTCACGGCGTAGCTGGCGGCGTTGCTGAACATGTACTGCGGCTCGCCCAGCTGGTTCAGGACCGCGCTGGTGTTGAAGCCGAGTTGCTTGATGACATTGCGCTGAACCTCGACGATGCGAACCTTCAGCATCACCTGGTCCTTGCCGGCGATGGAGAGCATGTTCAGCACCTGCTCCGGCCTGGCCACCGCAGCGGTGGCGATGCGCACGGCCCGATCGGCGTCGGCCAGGCTCATGACCTCGCCCGAGAGGATCAGGCTGTCGTTCATGGAGTCCACCTGGACCCGCGCCCCGGGCAGCAGCCGGTTGATGGTCTGGGCCACCGCGCCGGTGTCCTGATCCACCCGGATGTCCAGGGACAGGATCCGCCGCCCCGCCGCATCGAAAAAGACCGCGTCGGTCTGGCCCGAAGCGACCCCCAGCACATAGATCCGTCGCGGCGAGCGCAGCACGGCGTCGGCCACTTCGGGATTGGTCACCAGGACGTCGCGGGCGTCCACCGGCAGTTCGATGATCGCCGACTTGCCCCGCGGCAGGGTGAGCGCCTGGGACGCGCCGCCGCCGGCCAGGTCCACGCGCATGGCGGAGGCCGCAGGCCGTCCGCCCGCCAGTCCCTGGGCGGCGGCGGGCGTCGTCACGAGGGCGAGCCCCGGCAGGGCCAGGGCTGCGGCGACGAGAAAGGACCGCATGCGGCTCATCGGAGGGACACCTCGGTCATCTCACCATCGCGATAGATGCGCACGGTCTGGGGCTCGCTTCCGCCGCCCCGGCCCACCGGCCCGCTGGTGTCGTTGAAGGCCCGGAGCGCCAGGGCCAGCCGGCCCTGAGCCGTGGCGCGGGCCAGAATCTCGGCGTCCGCCGCCGGGGTCTCGAGCGTCGCCACCGCGCCGATCATGGTGTTGGCGTCGTCGGCGGGCTTGGCCGCCTGGTCGATGGCCAGGACCCGGAGATTGCGCATCAGGACCTCGCTGGTCCAGTCCGAGCCGTTGGGCGCCTCACGGCTGTGGATCACATCCACCCGGTCTCCGGGCAGGATGAAACCGCCGCTGGCGCTCTCGGCGGAAATGGGAATGGAGACGGCGCGCATGCCTGACCCCAGGACCACCGACATGAAGCCCCCCTCCCCGCCGCGCAGCACCTTGCGCGCCAGGATGGGCTCTCCGGCCACCATGGCCTCGCGCACCACCGCGCCTTCGAAGGCCTGGATGGCGGCGGGTCCGCCGATCACGGCGTGGGCGGCCTGGGTGGCGGTCTCGGCCACCTTGGCGGCGCCTTCGGCGGCCGGCGCGGCCTGGGCCCCGTCGGTGATGAAGGACTCGCTGAGGGAGTCGACGGGCCAGTCCTGCCAGCCGATCATCTGGGGGCTGATGCGGGTTCCGATGGGCAGGTCCTGCTTGGCCACCAGCACCTTGGTCACCGGCTGGGCCTCGGCCACGGAGACGGCCTGGGGCGCGGGGCGGTCCGCGCCCACCATGCCGCGGACAATGAAGGCGAGCAGGATCGCAGCGACGGCGGCGGCGGCCAGAATTGCGATGCGGACGGCGCCCATGCGACTTCCAATACGCTCCCGCGGGGGACGAGGACCGCGCGGGCTTCGTCCGCAGCGCAGGTCAGAACAGGGGGACGCCTTCTGGCGGCGAGTTCCCTTGTGCCGCCCCCATGGTTAACAGGCGCTAAAGGGCCAGGGCCGCCAGGGAACTGGCCGGAAAAGCGGTCAGGCCGCCGATGCAGATGGCCAGGCCGTAGGGAACATTCTCCCCCGGTTCGGCCAGACGGGAGAGCCAGGGGGGGCCTGCGCTCACATAGCGGCGGAGCAGCATGGAGCGCATGGCCAGCAGGGTGAGGGCCAGCCCGCCGCCGGCCAGGGCCGTCACCAGCAGGAAGGTGGCGCTGGCCGGCCAGCCCAGCCAGAGGGCGGCCGCGGCGAACACCTTGGCGTCGCCCCCGCCGATCCAGCCCAGGGCGAACATCACCATGCCGGCGACCAGGGCCGCAGCCCCGATGGCCGCGTGCAGGCCGATCGCCGATCCGCTCAGGCCCAGGGCGAGCGCCGTGGGGAAGAAACCCGCGATCAGGGCCAGCGAGATCCAGTTGGGGATGGTGTAGGTGGTCACGTCCTTCAGGGCCGCGACGATCAGCAGGGCCGGGCAGAGGATCAGCAGCAGGAGCTGCGGCTGGTCGAACATCGAGGACTCCGCCGAACCAGGAATTGGACAGGCCTGCAATCTGCGGCCTGCGGGTGAACACTTGGTTTCCCGCCCATGAAGACGGGGCCGCGGCGTCCCCGCCGCGGCCCCTGGTCGTTTCGCATCCCGCCCGGCGAACCGGGCGGCAGGCGCCTTACTGCGGCATCTCGTTGCCGATCTTGGTGAAGGTGCCGGCGATCTTGCCCGACAGGGTGTTCAGGGCGGTGATCAGAACCACGGCGATCAGGGCGGCGATGAGGCCATACTCGATGGCCGTGGCGCCGGATTCGTCCTTCAGGAAGCGGGTCACAAACTTCGACATTGCTCAATCTCCTTTGTCGGCGAGCAGAGTGGTCGGGGTTCAGGCCATCTGGTCTGCTCGCCCCGAATTGCAGGGTCACAATGCCGCACCTCCCTTAATGCCGAGTAAATCAGGAAGTATTCGAAGATTTTTTCTTTTGGTTTACTTGCGTTTACTATTATCTTTCATTAACCAAGAGGCTCTCCGGGCGGGCTTTTTCGGCCATATCACTTTATGATTCCCACGCGCCCGTGCGCAGTGTGAGATTCAGTCTTTATTGACCATTGTGGCCGACCCTGGCTGGGCGACATTGACCCTGGAGCCGCCGGAACCCTCATGCGCCGTCTCTGCCTCAGCGCCCTCGCCGGCCTCCTGCTCGCCCTTCCGGCCGCCGGCCAGGCCATGACGCTGGGGCTCAACCAGAGCGCCAAGGTCCGGCTGAGCGCGCCGGCCCGCAATGTGGTGGTGGCCAATCCGGCGGTGGCCGACGTCAGCCTGCTGGGGCCTCAGGATCTGGTGATCATCGGCAAGGGCTATGGGGCGGCCGACGTGGTGGTCACCGACGCCCAGGGCCGCACCCTGTTCGACCGCCAGGTGACGGTCCGCTCGCCAGACACCGGCCAGGTCACCGTCTTCCGCGGCGGGGAGACCCGCACCTTCGCCTGCGCCCCGCGCTGCGAACCCGTGGACGCGGAGGCCCGGCGGACGCCCTAAGGCCGACGCCCAGTTTGGCATCGCCTAGCTCGGACGCCCTA
>NZ_DAIMHV010000154.1:0-6320 GCF_036723115.1 Phenylobacterium sp.
ACCGAGCCCCGGGTGAACTATGACCGCATCATGCTGTCGCCCGTGCTGGCCGGCGAGAAGGCCTTCTCCGACATCGTCCTGAACGACGAGGCCTGGTACCGCGACAACGCCATCACCCTGCACACAGGCTGCGCCGTCGCAGAGATCGACCGCGAGGGGAGGATGGTTCGGGCGAGCGATGGAACCCAGGCCGCCTATGACCGGCTGATCCTGGCCACGGGTTCTGATCCAGTGCGCCTGCCCCTGCCGGGCGCGGACCTGGCGGGCGTCGTCACCTTCCGCGACCTGGATGATGTGGAGGCCATGGTGGCCGCCGCCGACGCCGGGGGCCAGGCCGTGGTGATCGGCGGCGGACTTCTGGGCCTGGAGGCCGCCTATGGCCTGGCCCGGCGAGGGATGCGGGCGACGGTCGTCCACCTGATGGACGTGCTGATGGAGCGCCAGCTCGACGAGTCGGCGGGCTTCCTTCTGCGCAGCGCCCTCACGGAGCGGGGCGTGGAGACCGTGCTCGGCGCCCAGTCCGAGGCGATCCTGGGCGAGGACGGCAAGGTCAGCGGCCTGCAGCTCAAGGACGGCCGAATCATCCCCTGCTCCCTGCTGGTCATGGCTGTGGGCATCCGCCCAAACACCGCCCTGGCGGCCAGCTGCGGCCTGACGGTGGGCCGCGGCGTGGTGGTGGACGACCAGATGCGGACCTCTGATCCGGCCGTCTTCGCGATCGGGGAGTGCGCCGAGCACCGCGGCGTCGCCTATGGCCTCGTGGCGCCCATCTGGGAGATGTGCCGCACCCTCGCCGACGTGCTGACCGGTGTGGAAGACTGCGCCTATGGCGGCTCGGTCCTGCAGACGCGGCTGAAGGTCTCCGGCGTCGATGTCTTCTCCGCCGGGCGCTTCTCCGGCGGCGATGGCTGCGAAGACGTGGTGTTCCGTGACGCCGGGCGGGGAGTCTACAAGCGCGTGGTGCTGGAGCAGGGTCGGGTGGCCGGCGCGGTCCTGTTCGGCGATGTGGTCGATGGCGGCTGGTACTTCGACCTGATGAAGTCGCAGGCCGATGTCAGCGAGCTGCGCGAAACCCTCATCTTCGGCCAGGCGGTGACGGAGGCGCTCCGCGGCGTGGACCCTAAGAGCGCCGTTGCAGCCATGCCGGACTCTCAGGAGATCTGCGGCTGCAACGGCGTGTGCAAGGGCGCGATCACCACCGCCATCGCGGACCTTGGCCTTGTCACCCTGGAAGACGTCCGCGCCCACACCAAGGCCTCGGCCTCCTGCGGCTCGTGCACGCCGCTGGTGGAGAAGCTGCTGGCGGTGACCCTTGGCGACGCCTTCCAGGCCCAGACGGGCCCCAAGCCCGTCTGCGGTTGCACCCATCACGGCCACGAGGTTGTGCGCAAGCGCATCGTCTCCGAGGGCCTGAAGTCAATCCCGGCGGTCATGCAGGCCCTCGAATGGACCACGCCCGAGGGCTGCGCCACCTGCCGCCCGGCGCTCAACTATTATCTGATCTGCGCCTGGCCCGGAGACTATCAGGACGACAAGCAGTCGCGCTTCGTCAACGAGCGGGTCCACGCCAACATTCAGAAGGATGGCACCTATTCGGTGGTGCCGCGGATGTGGGGCGGGATGACCTCGCCCCAGGAGCTGCGGGCCATCGCCGATGTGGCCGACAAGTTCGCCATTCCCGCAGTCAAGGTCACTGGTGGTCAGCGGATCGATCTGCTGGGCGTCAAAAAGGACGACCTTCCCGCGGTCTGGGCGGATCTGAATGCGGCCGGCATGGTTTCCGGCCACGCCTACGCCAAAGGTCTGCGAACCGTGAAGACCTGTGTCGGAACCGACTGGTGCCGGTTCGGAACGCAAGACTCCACGGGCCTGGGCATCCGGCTGGAAAAGCTGATGTGGGGGTCCTGGGCGCCGGCCAAGGTCAAGCTTGCGGTGTCGGGTTGCCCGCGCAATTGCGCCGAGGCCACCTGCAAGGACATCGGCGTCGTCTGCGTGGACTCCGGCTTCGAGATCCACATCGGCGGCGCCGCGGGGCTGCACATCCAGGGAACCCAGCTGCTGACCAAGGTCGCCAGCGAGGATGAAGCCGTGTGGACCATCTGCGCCGTCACCCAGCTCTATCGCGAGGAGGGCTGGTACCTGGAGCGCATCTACAAGTGGATGGCGAGGGTCGGTCTGGAGACGATCCGCGCTCAGGTTGAGGAGCCGGAGGCGCGCAAGGCCCTCTATGACCGTTTCGCCTATTCGCAGCGCTTCGCGCGCACCGACCCCTGGGCCGAGCGGGTCGCCGGTCGGCATGCCGATGAGTTCAATCCCCTCAGCCGTCGCCTGGAGTTCGAATCCGCATGAACGCCCTGGTCGAAGCCCCCCAGATCGCCTGGATCGATGTCGGCGCAGACACTGACATTCCCCGCCGCGGCGCCCGTCGCCTGAAAGGGCCGCATGGCGAGATCGCCATTTTCCGCACTGGCGATGGCCAGGTCTTCGCCCTGATGGACGCCTGCCCACACAAGGGCGGACCGCTCAGTCAGGGCATCGTCCACGGCGCCTCGGTCACCTGTCCGCTCCATGGCCGGGTGATCGACCTGGCCACCGGCGAGTCCACGGGCGCCGACGCCGGAAAGGGTTGCGCGCCGGTGGTGCCGCTGGAGGTGCGCGAAGGCCGACTGTTCATCGGCCTGGCCCGGACCTGAGGCGCCCGTGGCCGTGACGCGTACGACCTGTCCCTATTGCGGCGTCGGCTGCGGGATCGCGGCCCGCGCCGAGGGCCGCACGCTGGCGGTGGCTGGCGACGCCGATCACCCCGCCAATCTCGGCCGCCTCTGCTCCAAGGGCACGGCCCTAGGCGACACGGTGGGGCTGGAGGGGCGGCTGCTGACGCCGGAGATCGGCGGGCGACAGGCCTCCTGGGCCGAGGCGACGCGCCTGGTAGCCCGGCGGTTTTCGGAGACCATCGCCCGGCACGGCCCGGATTCAGTCGCCTTCTATGTGTCGGGGCAGCTCCTGACGGAGGACTATTACGCCGCCAACAAGCTCATGAAGGGCTTCATCGGCTCGGCCAATATCGACACCAATTCAAGGCTTTGCATGGCCTCGGCCGTGGCGGCGCACAAGGCCGCTTTCGGCGCTGATCTCGTGCCGGGCTGCTATGAGGATCTGGACCTCGCCGACCTCGTGGTGTTTTCGGGCCACAACGCGGCCTGGACCCATCCGGTGCTGTTCCGGCGAATGGAGGCGGCCCGAGGCCGCGGCCAGCGACACGTGGTCATCGATCCTCGCCGGACTGACACCGCCGAGATGGCTGACCTGCACCTTCCGCTGGCGCCTCAAACGGACGTGCGGCTCTGGAACGGGCTGCTCGCGAACCTGATGGACCGGGGCGTCGTGGACCAGGCCTATGTGGCCGCCCATGTTAACGGCTATGGCGCGGTGGTCGAGAGCCTGGCCCGCGAGGACCAGTCGCCGGCCGCCGTGGCCGCCGACTGCGGCCTGGACCTGGCTGATCTTGTCGCCTTCTACGACCTTTTCGCGGCCACGCCGAAGACCGTCAGCCTGTTTTCCATGGGGGCCAACCAGTCGGCTCAGGGGGTGGCCAAGGGACTGGCCATCCTCAATGTGCACCTGGCGACAGGACGGATCGGCAAGCCGGGCGCCTGTCCCTTCTCGATCACAGGCCAGCCCAACGCCATGGGCGGTCGAGAGACCGGCGGCCTGGCCAATACGCTGGCGGCCCACATGGACTTCACCGAGGCCGACTGCGCCAGGGTCGAACGGTTCTGGGGCGCGCCGAACCTGGCCCGCAAGCCCGGCCTCAAGGCCGTCGACATGTTCGAGGCGGTCGGCGACGGACGCATCAAGGCCCTGTGGGTCATGGCTACCAATCCGGCCGTCAGTATGCCCAGGGCGGAAACCGTCCGCGCGGCTCTGGCCAAATGCCCCTTCGTGGTGGTCTCCGACTGCATGGCGCGCACCGACACCGCCGTCTTCGCCCACGTGAAGCTGCCGGCCCTGGCCTGGGGCGAGAAGGACGGTACGGTGACCAACTCCGAGCGCCGCATCTCGCGCCAGCGCGCGGTGATGGCGCCGCCCGGCCAAGCGCGCCCGGACTGGAAGATCATCGCCGATGTGGCCACGGCCATGGGTCATGGGGCCACCTTCAGCTGGCGTTCCAACGCCCAGGTGTTCCGGGAATGGGCGCGGATGACCGCCTATGAGAACACTGGCCGGACCCTGGATCTGGGCCCGCTCGTCGGCCTCACGCCGGACGGCTACGACGCCTTGGCCCCGGTTCAGTGGCCGGTTAATCAGGCTGGCGGCACGGCGCGGCTGTTCACCGATGGCCGGTTCCCCACAGCCGATGGCCGGGCCCGGATGGTCCCGACGCCGGCCCTGGGACCGGCCGAGGCCACCGACGGCGCCTTTCCCCTGGCCCTGAACACCGGCCGGGTCCGCGATCACTGGCACACGCTCACCCGCACCGGTCTTTCCGCAGCGCTTAGCCGCCATGCGCCGGAGCCCTATGTGGACATCCACCCCGCCGACGCCCTGGCGCAGGGGATCGCCGAGGGCATGCTGACCCGGGTGCGCACCAACCACGGCGAAGCCGTCGCCCTGGCCAGGATCACAGACGTCCAGCGGCCCGGCTGCATCTTCATGCCCATGCACTGGAGCGCCGCGTATGCGCCGCGGGGTAGGGCCAATCCGCTTGTTTCAGGCCCTGTGGACCCGATATCCGGCCAGCCGGAGTTCAAGCACACGCCGGCCCGCATCCAGGCCTATCGCGAGACCTGGAGGGGCTTCTTCCTCTCCCGGTCGGCCGTCCCTCCTCCCGAGGGGATCGACCTGGTCTGGCGACGAATGACCCAGGACGGCTGCCAGCTTCACGAGTTCGCCGGCCGCGGTGACGCCGATCAGCGCGACGCCGTGCGCAAGGCGTTGAGCCGCGGCGCCGAAGGACAGGCGCTGCTGCTTGAGGACGCTCAGGGCGGGCGGCTGCGGGAAGCCTTCGTCCAGGACCAGCGGCTGGCCAGCGTACTGTTCATGACCGTGGAGACCGGCCGCCTGCCCCCCCGGGACTGGCTGGCCGCCCTGTTCGCCAAGGACCAGCTGAGCGACACTGATCGTGCGGCGTTGCTGATCGGTTTCGCTCCAGGGGTGGCCGTCGAGACCGGCCCCCTGGTCTGCGCCTGCCGCGGGGTGCGCCGGCCAAGGATCGAGGCGGCGATCGCCGAGGGCGCATCAACCCTGGACGCAGTGGGCGTGGCCACCGGGGCTGGAACCCAGTGCGGCTCCTGCCGTCCCGAAATCGCCCGCATGCTGCCCGCCGCGGAGACCCGTCATGCCGCCTGAAGCCAAGACCCTCTACCCTGTCCAGCTTGTGGGGGCGGGGCCAGGCGCCGCCGACCTACTGACCCTGCGGGCGGCGCGCGCCATCGAGGGGGCCCAGGCCCTGCTCTATGACGCCCTGGTCGGCGATGACATCCTGGCCCTGGCGCCCCCGGCCTGCCTCAAGATCCAGACCGGCAAGCGGGCGGGGCGTCCGTCCATGCGGCAGGAGACCATCAACCGCCTGATGATTCGGCTGGCCAGGCGAGGCCTGAGAGTCGTGCGGCTGAAGGGTGGTGATCCCTCGATCTTCGGCAGGGTGGGGGAGGAGGCCCAGGCGTTGCGTCGCCACGGCTTGGCGGCGGAGATTGTACCCGGTGTCACCGCGGCCTGCGCGGCGGCGGCACAGTTTGGCTTGCCGCTGACCCATCGGGGCGTGGCCCGTCGAGTGGTGATGGCCACGGCGACCACGCAGGATGGAGAACTCACCATGGACTGGGCCGCCGCCGCCGACGCCGAGGCGACTTTGGCCATCTACATGGGAGCCCGCGCTGCGCCAGTGATCGCGTGCCGCCTCATCGCAGCGGGGCGATCGGCTCACACCCCCGTAGCGCTCGTCAGCAACGCCAGCGCACCGAACGCGCAGTTTCAGGGCATGACCCTCGCCGCGCTGGCGGCTGATCACTGTCTGGGTCTTGCGTCGGCGCCGGCCTTGATCTTGGTGGGTGAGGCGCTCGCCGCTTCTGAAGCCTGGTCACCTAGCGCCGAAACGGAGCGCCTCGTAGGCGCGGCCTGATAGCGCAAGGTAATTCGGGGCGCGGCTGCGCTTCCAAATCGATCGGTGCGGCAGTGGGCGTTCTGGTGGTTGGTATCGCCGTAGGTATCAATGACAATGATCGAACCTAAATGACCGTTCGAAAAGCATAAATAGACCTCAATTCGAGTCCTGCCGGGCCCACCAGCGGGGCGGCGTCGCGCGTGTTCGCCACGACCAG
>NZ_DAIMHV010000155.1:0-6317 GCF_036723115.1 Phenylobacterium sp.
AGCACGCCCCGCTCACCAGGCCCACATAGCCCGTCCCGATCATCGCCACTTGCATTCAGAAACTCTGCTCAAGGTTGCGGGCGGCCGTGATCTCACGGCAGGCGCCCAGGATGTGATAAAATGAACTCGCCGGGGCGGGTTCGGGGCGGAAGGTTCCGTCTGGGGCCATCAGGTCCCACCAGGCGGCGGGCGCCAGATAGGCGGCCAGGGCGGTGGCCGCCGGCAGGGGGTCTTTCCCAAGGATCACGGCGGCCTTCAGCCATTCCGTCTGCGGCCACAGCCGGGCGGCCTGGTCGCGGGGTGTGAAGTCATCGTTCAGGGCGTTGATGGCCACGCCGCGGGCGGGGTCTATGCCGCGCAGGCCCGCCGCATAGAGCCGCTTGGCCGCCGGGGCGCAGCGGGCGTCTCCGGTGGCCCGGCCCCAGCGGGTCAGCAGCCAGGCCCATTCAAACTGATGACCCGGCTCGACCAGGCGGCCGTCCTCGCCGGACGCGGGCGACCAGTCGGCGGCGAAGAATTCGCGCAGGAAGCCGCCGGCCGGATCGATGAAGCGGGCGAGCGCCAGCTCGACGATCTCTTCGGCCAGGGCCCGCCATTCGGGGCCGCCGCCCGCCTCCATCCAGGCCAGGGCCGCCTCCAGCAGATGCATGTGGGCGTTGGCCTGGAAGGGATGGGCGCCGGTTTCGCGGAAGCCGCCTTGCGAATGGCGCAGGGATTGGAGGGCGGCCAGCAGACGCGCGCCCTCGCCGGCCAGATCCGCATGGCCGGGGTCAGCCTCGTGCAGGGTCGCCATGGCCAGCAGGGCGAAGGCCTGGTCATAGAGGGCCGCGGTCTCGTCCAGCGCCTCGCCGCTCTCGGCCACCAGGGCGCGGAACAGGCCGTCGGGCCGACGGTAACGGTCGAGGAAATAGGTCATGCCGTGCCAGGCGGCGTCGCGCCACGGCCCCTCCCACCCCATCAGGCCGGCGGTGGCGTAGACGAAGGTCTGGCGGGTCTGCACCCGCGACCGGCGCGGGGCGGCCACGGGCCGGCCCTCGGGGCTGAGGGCCTCGCGGAAGCCGCCGGCCACATGGTCGGCGCCCACGGTCCACCAAAGCGGCAGGGCGGAGGTGCGCAGCCAGGTGTCGAACCAGTCGGCGGCCTCGGCCAGGCTGGCGAACCGCGCCGGGCGCCCCTTGGCCTTCACCGCCTCCACGGCGGCCTTGACCTTCTGGCTCTCCGCCAGATCGCAGACCAGCACCTGGCCGCCCTCGACGACGACGGCAAGGTCGCGCACGCCCACCAGCGCCACCTGGGTCCCCTGGCTCGCCCGGACCAGGTTGCCGACGGCCTCAACGAGAACGGCTTGCCCCTGCACCACATTGCCGGCGTCATCGGCGGCGCCCGCCGCATGGACGGCGTCCCAAGCGCCCAGGTCCGACCAGGCGAAATCCACCGGCAGGACCGCGGCCCGGCGGGTCTTTTCCATCACCGCATAGTCGATGGAGATCTTGGGCGCCTGACGGAAGGCGGGCCCCAGCAGGCCGGCGTCGCCGTCCGCGGCTTGTGATCCCTCCACCGCCGAGCGCGCCGCCCGGGCGATCTCCGGCGCGAAGGCGTCCAGCTCGTCCAGCAGAACCTGGGCGGAGACCACGAAGTTGCCGCTGTTCCAGAGATAGCCCTGGTCGATATAGGACCGGGCCGTGGCCGCATCGGGCTTTTCCACGAAGGCGGCCACCTTGCGCGCACCGTCGGCGGCCTCGCCCGGCGAGATATAGCCATAGGCGGTGGAGGCCTCCCGCGGCGCGATCCCCAGGGTGACGATATGACCGGCCCGGGCCGCATTGACCGCCTGGTCGGCGGCGGCGCGAAAGGCCGCGGGGTCGGGAACGTGGTGATCGGCGGCCACGACGACAGCCACGCCATCCGGGTCCTGCCCCGCGATCCAGGCGCAGGCCGCAGCCATGGCCGGCGCGGAGTCCCGCGCCTCAGGCTCCAGCAGGACCACGGCCGGCACGTCCAGGACGGCCAGCTGTTCGGCGATCAGCCGGCCATGGCCCCGCCCAGCCACGACGACCACCTGACGCGCGCCGGCGACGCCAGCCACCCGGAGAACCGTCTCCTGGAACATAGAGGCCTCGCCCGTCAGGGCCAGGAACTGCTTGGGATGGGCAGGGGTGGAGGCGGGCCACAGCCGCGTGCCGGCGCCGCCGCACATGATTACGGGATAGACCGCCACGCGAAAAACTCTCCAATGCCCCCGCCCGGCCGTCGCGTTTCGGCGCAACGTCGAGCCAGCCTGTCGTTAGCGTGCAAGCCCCACGCCGGCCAAGCCTCATGCGGCTCAAACTGCGCCGCCGCCAGCTTATCGACCAGTTTTATTGCGCTGCGATAACACGCGCAGGCGCCTACCGGGCGTTGAAACGCCGGTACCAGTCCACGAAGCGCGGCAGCCCCTCCTCCAACGCGACCTTCGGCGCATAGCCGGTCAGGGCGGCGAGCCGGGAAATATCGGCATAGGTCTGGGTCACGTCGCCCGGTTGCATGGGCTTGAAGACCTTGTTGGCCGGCTTGCCCAGGGCCTTTTCCAGCACCTCGATCATCCGCATCAGACCCACCGGTCGGCTGTCGCCGATATTCAGGATGCGGTTGACGCCGACCTGCGGCGGGCGGTCCAGGGCGCCGATCACCCCGTCCACGATGTCGTCGATATAGGTGAAGTCCCGCGCCATCCGGCCTTCGCCGAACACCTCGATGGGCTCATCGGCCAGGATCTTCCGGGTGAAGCTGTAATAGGCCATGTCCGGGCGGCCCCAGGGACCATAGACGGTGAAGAACCGCAGGCCGGTCTGGGACAGACCATAGAGCCGCCCATAGGCGAAGCTCATCAGCTCGCAGGACCGCTTGGTGGCCGCATAGAGCGAGACGGGTTCGGCGGCCGCGTCGTCCTCGGTGAAACCCTCCCCGGCGCCGGGCCTGTCCCCATAGACGGACGAGGATGACGCATAGACCAGATGGGCGAAATCCGGCGCCCGGCGGCAGGCCTCCAGAACCGCCAGATGGCCGGCCAGATTGGAGCGCTCGTAGGCGAAGGGATTTTCCAGAGAATAACGGACCCCGGCCTGGGCGGCCAGGTGCACCACCCGCGTGATCCTCCGGCCGGCCAACAGCTCGGCCAGCGCGTCGGCCTCGGCCACATCGGTGCGCACCAGGCTGAAGCCGGCATAGGCCGCCAGGCGCTCGGCCCGCGCGGCCTTGAGCGCCGGGTCGTAATAGGCGTTGAAGACGTCGAGCCCGACGACCTCCTCCCCCCGCTGAAGCAGGCGCTCGGCCACGTGCATGCCGACAAAGCCGGCCGCGCCGGTGACTAGGACGGGTCCCGCCATGGATCAGGTCAGACGCCTCGCGCTCCGGCGCCCATGCGCCCAGGGCGGGCACGGTTCGCATGAAACAGGGCCGGGGTGAAGGGGGCGAAGCCGCCCTCCCCTTCACCCCGACTTGTGCTCGGGCTTATCCTTGCGGGAGGTCGAGGCCATCTTTTCCAATTCCTTCTCGGACATGGACTCGGCCATGGACTTGGACGCGCCCTTTAGCTTGCTCTCGGGCGTGTCGCCGCGTTTGGCCGACAGGGCTGCGCCTGCGGCCTTTTGCTGGGCGCCGGACTTGGCGGGCATCGGGTTCACCTCGCTGTTCTGAGACATAGAGCCAACCGGTCGCCCGGGGATGTGGTTCCAGAACCGCGCGGGGTCAGGGCGCTGGGGACAGGGTGGAGCGCGCCGGGGCGTCTGCGGCGGCACGGTCAGCCGCCAGGATCACCTCCACCCGACGGTTGCGGCTTCGGCCTTCCTCATCGTCGGCGCCGTCCGGTCGTCTATTGGGGGCGACGGGGCGGGTCTTGCCGAAGCCTGCGGCGCTGAGGCGCTCGGCCGGGACGCCGCGGGAGACCAGATAGTCCTTCACCGCCTGGGCGCGCTGCTCGGACAGACGCTGGTTGTAGGCGTCCTCGCCCACGCCGTCGGTATGCCCTTCAATGGCGGTGACGCCCTCCTGCAGGCGGACCAGTTCGGCCAGACGGTCGAGGGTGGGGCGCGCCGCCTGCCGGATCGTCGCCTGATCGAAGTCGAAGGTGACGTCTCCGGCCAGGGAGACCACCGCGCCGCGCTCGCTCTCGCGCGCCCCCAGTTCCGTCTTGAGCGCCTCGATGGCCTGAAGCGCGCTGGCGCTCCGCTCACCGGCGGCGAGGCTCGAGCCCGAGGCCGCGCCGATCTGCAAGGTGGACGCCGGGACCGGCCGCATGCCCGACAGGGACGAGGCCTCGCCAATGCCCCGGGCCCCGAAGCCGCCATCCAGGCTGAACCGGCTTTCGAAGCGGGGGGAGGCGGTATGGGGATTGTCGGCCTGCCCGTTCTCATTGACCACCAGGGTCACCGCCTCGCCCCGCGGCAGGGCGCCCTGGAACACCAGGACGGCTTCGATCATCTGGCCGGCCGGGATGTTGAGGCTGGTATTGGTGGGCGCGGGGACCAGCGGCAGGCGTTCGCCCGATCCAGTGATGAGGAAGGTTCGCTCCTGGCCGCGATTGAACTCCACGGCCCGGTCCCGGCCGTTGATGATGCGGAGGCTCACCTCTGCGAGGTCCGAGCCCGCCCGCGCCGACAGGACCTGGAGCACGACACCGTTGGGGTGGGCGATCTGCTGCTCGATCACGGCGGGCTGGCCGCCCCCCTGGCCGCAGGCGGCGAGGCCGAGCGGCGCCAGGGCGGCAGCGGCTAGGGCGATTTGGCGGGCGCGCCTCACGGGGCGACTCCGGCGGCGAGGCTGGCCAGATCCAGGTTCACCCGAAAGCCAGGTGTGTTGGTGTAGCGGTTGTCGGTGGAGCTGTTCTCGTTCAGCACCAGCACCGCCGAACCCGCCTGGGCGATCCGGCCCAGGAAGACCAGTTCGCCCTCCAGGGTCTGGCCGGGCTGGACGATCAGCCGCGTATTGCCCGCCGGGGGCGACAGATAGAGCCGCTCGCCATTGTCGAGCACTAGATAGCCCTGCCGATTGTTGAACCGGTTGAGCTGCACCTCGCGCTCGTCGCCGTTCAGGATGCGCACGCCGACCACCGTCTCGGTGGGCCTCGTCTGCAGCGAGGTGAGCTGAAGGACCACGCCATTGGGATGGGCCACCTGAACGTCCAGGGGCGCGGCCTCGCCCGACCGCCAGAGATTGGCGGCGCCCTGCGCCGGCGCGGCCACCGGGGCTGTCGGCGCAGCGGCGGGGCTGGTCGTCGCTTCGGGGGAGGCCGGCGCGGCGGCGTCCTGCCCGCAGGCGCCGAGCAGCAGGGCCGCGCCAGACAGGCTGGCCGCCAGGAAGGTCGGTTTGAACATGCTAAGGGTCTCCCGGATCACGCAGAGGCGAGCTTCGCCGGTTCAAACCCTCCAGAGCCTGATGCGTTCAGCGCGGCGGGCGCCAAAGGAGCCAATCGCGCGCTCGCGGGTTCAAAGCGGCGAGCGCAACAGGAGCTGGCCATGATCCCTTCCCTTCTTATCGGCCTGGTGGCCGGCGCCCGGGCCATGACCCCCTTCACGGTGGTCAGCGACGCCGCGGCCTCCGGGTCCCTGCCAGCCGACAACGGGGCGCCGCGCTGGCTCGGCCGTCCGTCTGCGGCCCTCTTCGCCAAGCTGGCGGCGGCGGGCGAACTGATGGGCGACAAGCAGGCCTCAGCGCCGGACCGCACCGTGGCGCCGGGCCTCATCGTGCGCGCCATGACCGGAGCCCTGGCCGGCGCGGCCCTGGCCCCCCGACGTCAGGCGATCGGCGGGGCGGTGCTGGGCGGCCTTGCGGCGATCGGCGCCTCTTACGTCACACTTGCCTTGCGTAAACAGGCCATGGCCAGGTTCGGTCAGACGCCGACGGGGCTTGTGGAGGACGCCTTGTGCCTGGCGCTCGCCCGGCATGCGCTCTGCCAGGCGGCCGATCGGCCTCTGGCGCCCGCGCGGCGCTAAAGGTCCGCATTTCTGGGATTGGTGCGGACGGCGGGGCTCGAACCCGCACTCCCTTTCGGAAAGCAGATTTTCGTACCACTTCGGCTTTCGCCGCCGCCCGTCCGGGCGTTCGTGGTCTGGACTATCCCTTCGCCATAGCCGCCAGGGCCTTAGGCGCCGCCCGTCTAGTCTCTACACCTTCCTTCGGCGGGCCGAAGGCTTGGCTCGGGATTCGCATGGGCACGGAGCACGCGCCTTTAGCCTTCCCCGAGTTTGAGCGGTTCTACGCCGCAGATTTCTCCGCGGGCACTCCAATGGTCAAAGTCTGCTGCGTCTACCGGTTTCGCCACGTCCGCGGGCTAGGCGCCT
>NZ_DAIMHV010000156.1:0-6300 GCF_036723115.1 Phenylobacterium sp.
GCCTTGGGTTTCGCCGCGGCCTTGGCCGATGCCGGCGCCGGCTTCACCGGGTCCTTGGGGCGCGCCTTGGCCAGGGGAGCCTTCGCCGCCGGCTTGGCGGTCGGTGATTTCGAGGTCTTGGCGGACGTCGTCGTCGAGGCCCCCGCGGGCGCGGGGGCGGCGGGCGCCTTCCGGGCTCGTCCCTTGCCGCGCGAAGGTTCCTTCACTGAGCTCTTGTCGCTCATCGCCGGTCGCCCTCCGATCTGTCAGGCTGAACACCAGCCCTTTCGTTGCGGCCCATCATGTCATAAGAGCGAGGCGGAAATGAACGCCCCGATGCGCCTTTTTCTGGAGAGGTTTCGCGCCGCGCCCGTCGCGGCTATCCAGGCGTGCGCCATCGGCCTGACCTGCGCGGGCTGTGCGGGCAATCCGTTCGCCACCGCGCCCGTGGCGCCCGGCTCTCCAGCGGCCCAGGCCGTGCTGGAGGGCGCCCGGGCCGATCGCGACTATCCCCGGTTCAGCGATATCCCCAAGGCGCCGGTCGACGCCCGTCCGCCCGCGGCCTGGCGCGCCTCTGTGGTCGAGGTGGAAGCCGCCCGGTCCGAACTGGACGCCGCCACCGCGCCCTCCACCTGGACGCTGGACGGGACCGACGCCTTCGCCCGCCGGGCCCAGGCCGACGCCGCGCCCCCGCCGCCCATCACGACGCCATCCTCAACCCAGGCCTTCGCTGCGGAGGCTCGGGAGCGAGCTACACCGCCTCCGCCGCCGTCGCGTTGAACGGCCCGCGGAGGCGAACCACCTGAACCTGCTTGGCGGACTCCGGCCCGGGGTCTATCCATGCGCGACTTTCGGCTCCCAATGGCCGCAGCGGCGGCAGAGCTCAAAATGACCCCGGAATTCCACCGTATCCGACGCCTCCCTCCCTATGTCCTGGAGGAGGTCAACCGCATCAAGGCGCGCCTGCGCGCCGAGGGCACCGACATCATCGACTTCGGTATGGGAAATCCCGACATGCCGACGCCCAAGCATATCGTCGAGAAGATGATCGAGACGGCCCGCGATCCCAAGGCCGGGCGCTATTCCGCCTCCAAGGGCATCGTCGGCCTGCGCCGCGCCATGGCCGGCTACTACAAGCGCCGCTTCGGGGTGACCCTGAACCCCGACACCGAGGTGATCGCCACCCTGGGCTCCAAGGAAGGGTTCGCCAACCTGGCCCAGGCCCTGACGGCGCCTGGCGATGTGATCATCTGCCCGAACCCCGCCTATCCCATCCACGCCTATGGCTTCATCATGGCCGGCGGCGTGATCCGCCACGTGCCGGCCCATTCGCCGGAGGAGTATCTGGCCGGGGTGAGCCGGGCGGTGAAGCACTCCGCGCCGCCCCCCAGCGTGCTGATCCTGTCCTATCCGTCCAATCCCACCGCCCAGTGCGTGGACCTGGACTTCTACAAGGACGCCATCGCGCTCGCTCGGAAGCACGACCTGCTGGTCATCTCCGACATCGCCTATTCCGAGATCTACTTCGATGACAATCCGCCGCCCTCGGTCCTGCAGGTGGAAGGCGCCAAGGAGATCGCCGTCGAGGTCAACTCCCTGTCCAAGACCTACGCCATGGCCGGCTGGCGCGTGGGCATGGTCGTGGGCAATGAGCGGATCTGCAACGCGTTGGCGCGGGTGAAGTCCTATCTGGACTATGGCGCCTACACCCCCATCCAGGTGGCCGCGGCCACGGCGCTCAACGGCCCGCAGGACTGCGTGGCCGACATCCGCGCCATCTATAAGTCGCGCCGCGACGTGCTGGTGGAATCCATGAAGCGGGCGGGCTGGGATATCCCGGCCCCGCCCGCCTCCATGTTCGCCTGGGCGCCCGTTCCCGAGAAGTTCAAGGAAGCCGGCGCCTTGATGTTCTCTAAGCTGCTCATCGAAGAGGCCGGCGTGGCCGTCGCCCCGGGCGTCGGGTTCGGCGAGTACGGTGAGGGCTATGTCCGGGTGGGGCTGGTGGAGAACGAGCACCGCATCCGCCAGGCCGCCCGCAATGTGAAGAAGTTCCTGGCCAATGCCGACGACATCCTGGCCCGGGCGCATAATACGGTGAGCGGGTGATGAGTTCGCAAGACTGGCGGATCGGCGTCGCGGGGCTGGGCACGGTAGGCTCTGGCCTGCTCACCTTCCTTGGCGAAAACCCCGGCTTCGCCCCGGCCGGAGGCAAGGTCAGCGTCACGGGCGTCACTGCGCGCTCGCGCACCAGGCCCCGGCCTTATGACATCTCGAACCTGCCCTGGTTCGACGATCCGGTGGCCCTGGCCAGCGCTCCGGACGTGGACCTGTTCGTCGAGCTGATCGGGGGATCTGACGGCCCGGCCAAGGCTGCGGTGGAGGCCGCGCTCAAGGCCGGCAAGCCTGTGGTCACGGCCAACAAGGCGCTGATCGCCGAGCACGGGGCCGAGCTTGCGGCCCTGGCCGAGGCTCATGGCGTTCCGCTGCTGTTCGAGGCCGCGGTCATGGGCGGCACGCCCGCCGTCAAGGTGGTGCGCGAGGCTCTGGTGGGCGACGAGCTGCTCAGCATCTCGGGCATCCTCAACGGCACGTGCAACTTCATTCTCAGCGAGATGGAGAGCGGCGGCCGCGCCTTCGCCGAGGTGCTCGCCGAGGCCCAGCGCCTGGGTTATGCCGAGGCCGATCCGACCATGGATGTGGGCGGGTTCGACGCGGCCCATAAGATCACCATCCTGGCGGCCCTGGCCTTCAGCTGCGCTCCCAATTTCGCCGCCTGTGAGGTGGAGGGGATCGACCAGGTGGAGTTGCTGGACATCCGCATGGCCAAGGATCTGGGCTACCGGATCAAGCTCATCGCCTCGGCCGATCGTTCAGAAGCCGGGGTGGGGGTGCGGGTCCACCCCTCTCTTGTGCCGCTGGACCACCCCCTGGCCCAGGCCGGGGGCGCATTGAATGCGCTCTTCATCGAGGGCCGGCGCCTGGGACGGATCTTCATTCAGGGCGCAGGCGCCGGCGCAGGCCCCACCGCTGCGGCCGTCGCCGCCGACATCGCCGACGTAATGACCGCCGCCCGCCGTCCTGTGTTCCAGCGCCCGGCGGGAGAACTGACCGCCTTCGCGGCCGTGGACCGCAGCCGCAGCGAGGTGCGCGCCTATCTGCGCCTGCTGGTGAAGGATGAGCCCGGCGTCATCGCCGCGGTTTCCGAAACCCTGGCTGAAGCCGGCGTCTCCATCGAGAGTTTCCTGCAGAAGCCCGCCGCCGAGACCGAGGGCGTGCCCATCGTGCTCACCACCCATCAGGTGTCGGAAGCTGTGTTGAGCGAGGCGGTCACTCAGATCGCCCGGCATCCCGCCGTGCTTCAGGCGCCGCGTCTCATGCGTATCGCGCGCATATGAGAATCCCCCGAAACTGAGGTTTTCGACGCCGGAGGCGGAGATGAGCGCAGACACCCTCGATCGCGGACTGGTGCTCGACTCGGTCAGGGTGACGGAGGTCGCCGCCATCGCCGCCTGGCGTCTTGTGGGGCGTGGCGACGAGAAGGCCGCCGATCAGGCCGCCGTGGACGCCATGCGCTCGGCCCTGAACGAACTGGCCATCGACGGCGAGATCGTCATCGGCGAGGGCGAGCGGGACGAGGCGCCCATGCTGTTTGTGGGCGAGAAGGTGGGCGCCGGCGGGCCCCCCATCGATATCGCCCTCGATCCGCTGGAAGGCACGACCCTGACGGCCAAGGCCATGGCCAATGCGCTGACGGTGATGGCCTGGGCGCCCAAGGGCACCCTGCTGAACGCGCCCGACACCTATATGGACAAGATCGCCTGCGGCCCGGGTTTCCCGGCTGGCGTGCTCGACCTGACGGCGCCGCCGGCGGAAAATGTCCGAGCCCTGGCCAGGGCCAAGGGGGTGAGCGAAGACCAGATCACCGTCTGCGTCCTCGACCGGCCGCGCCACGGTGACATCATCTCCGGCCTGCGCGAGGTCGGCGCGCGAGTGCACCTGATCACCGACGGCGATGTGGCCGGCGTCATCAACACCGCCGATCCGGAGACGGGGATCGACCTCTATCTCGGCCAGGGGGGCGCGCCGGAGGGCGTGCTGGCCTGTGCGGCGCTGAAGTGCGTCGGCGGGCAGTTCCAGGGCCGCCTTGTTTTCCGAAACAATGACGAACGGGCCAGGGCCGAGCGGTGCGGTCTGAGCCAGCTGGACAAGGTCTATGACCTTCACGAGATGGTCCGCGCCGACGCCATCTTCGCCGCCACCGGCGTGACCAAGGGCGCCCTGCTGGACGGCGTGCGGCTGAAGGACGGCTTCGTCCACACCCATTCCCTGGTGATGAACTCCTCCACGCGCACGGTGCGCGAGGTCCGGATGCGTCGGCCGGTCTGACCATGGCCGACGGCGCAGCCCATCTCGGCTTCCTTGATATCGAGCGATCGCTCAGCGGGCGGCTGTGGCGCCTGCGCCCGGCCGAAGCCGAGCTTGTCCGGCGTCACCAGCTGGCGCTGGGCCTGGACGAGCCCCTGGCCCGGGCGCTCGCCTCGCGCGGCGTGGACGAGGCCGGGGCGGGGGCCTATCTCGAGCCGACACTGAAGGCGCTCTTTCCCGACCCGTCGAGCTTCGCCGACATGGACCGCGCCGCTTCGGTCCTGATCGACGCCCTGGAGCAGGACCGCGCCATGGTGGTCTTCGCCGACTATGATGTGGACGGCGCCTCCAGCGCGGCGCTGCTGGTCCGATGGTTTGCGGCCATGGGCAAGGCCCTCTCCATCTACGTCCCCGACCGCATCACGGAGGGATATGGCCCTTCGCCAGCCGCCTTCCGCAGCCTGCGGGCTTCCGGCGCAGAGCTGGTGGTGACGGTGGACTGCGGCGCAGCGGCCTGTGACGCCATCGCCTGCGCCGGCGAGATCGGCCTGGACGTGGTGGTCATCGATCATCACCTCATGCGCGACGAGATTCCGGTCTGCGCGGCCCTGGTCAATCCGAACCGACCTGATTGCACATCGGGCCAGGGGGTGCTGGCCGCCGCCGGGGTGACCTTCGTGCTGCTGGCCGCCCTCAATCGCGAGGCGCGGCGGCGAGGGCTCTTCGCCGGCCGGCCCGAGCCCGACCTGCGCCAGTGGCTGGATCTGGCCGCCCTGGGGGCCGTCTGCGACGTGACCCAGCTGGTGGGCTTCAACCGCGCCCTGACCGCCCAGGGGCTGAAGGTCATGTCCGCCTGGCGCAATCCCGGCATCAAGGCCTTGCTGGACGCCGCCGGCGGCAAAGGGCCGGCCACCACCTTCCATGCCGGCTTCGTCCTCGGCCCGCGAATCAACGCCGGGGGGCGCATCGGCCGTTCGGACCTGGGCGCGCGCCTGCTCTCCACCGATGACCCCGACGAGGCGCGCAAGATCGCGCTCGAACTCGACGCCCTGAACGCCTCGCGCCGCGAGGTCGAGGCGCAGGTGCTCGAAGCCGCAGCCCGCCAAGTGGAGCGGGAAAGCAACTTCGCCGATGATCCGTTGATCCTGGCCGCGGCGGACGACTGGCACCCCGGCGTCATCGGCATTGTCGCGGGCCGCCTGCGGGAACGCTATCGCAAGCCGGTGATCGTGGTGGGAATCGATCGCGCCGCCGATGTGGGCAAGGGCTCAGGACGTTCCCAGCCCGGCGTGAATCTCGGGCGGGCCGTTCAGGGCGCCTATGAGGCGGGCCTGCTCCTTTCAGGCGGCGGGCACGCTATGGCGGCGGGACTTTCGGTCCGTCCGGCGGCCTTGCCCGAGCTGCGGGAATTCCTCTGCGCCCGGCTGGCCGACGAATCGGCGGCGGCGGCCGAATCGGACGGGCTGGACATCGACGCCCTGGTGACCGCCCGAGGCGCAGATCGCGGCCTGCTGGAGCGCTTCCTGGCGCTGGCCCCCTTCGGCCCCGGCAATCCGGAGCCGGTCTTCGCCCTGGCCGATGCGCAGGTGGAGCGCCCAATGATCCTGCGCGGCGGACATATCCGTTGCAGCCTCACAGACCGCTCAGGGGGCCGGCTGAAGGCGGTTCTGTGGCGCGGGGAGGGGACCGAGGCCGGGGCGCGCCTGATGGCTGGCGGCGCGTCCATTCACGTGGCCGGTCGATTGAAAGCCGACGACTGGAACGGGCGTGAGGGCGTGGAGTTAGAGATCGAGGATATCGCCGACCCTCGTCGCAAAAACGTCTAGCAGGCTGTTGCGCACCACGAGGAAGGCGGATATAGAGCCGCCCTCCGCGCCGAGTGGTCCCTTCGTCTATCGGTTAGGACGCCAGGTTTTCAACCTGGAGAGAGGGGTTCGACTCCCCTAGGGACTGCCA
>NZ_DAIMHV010000157.1:0-6278 GCF_036723115.1 Phenylobacterium sp.
CCCCCATCGCGCGGAACTTCTATGCCGCCGAAGCGGACGAGGGCGAGGAGGCCCTGGGCCGGGCGGCCTTCACCGACCAGATGTTCGCCGCTCCGGCCCGCTGGATCGCCCGCCAGGCGGCGGGCGGCGCCGGCGCCTATCTCTATCACTTTTCCTATGTGGGCCACCGCTTCCGCCCGGTGCTGGCGCGGGCCCATCACGCCGCGGAGATCCAGTACGTGTTCGAATACTGGGGCCGCCGCACCCCCATGAGTCAGGTGAGCGAGGAGGACCGCGCCATGGCCCGGCTGATGCACGGCTGCTGGGTGGCTTTCGCCCGCACCGGCCGGCCGGCCTGCGAGGGCCTGGACTGGCCGGCCTATGAGCCGGCGGGCGACGCCCTGCTGGAGTTCGGCCCGGAAAGCGGGGTGCGGACGGGCTTCCGCAAGCCGCAGCTGGACGCCTGGGAGGCGATCATGCTGCCGAAGCTGGGCCTGGATTAGCACCCGCCCCGAACGAATCGCCCGGCAAGGCGTTGAACGGACTCAAGGATTTCCGGAGTTCGTCATGGCCGCGCGCCCGTCCTGGCAGGGTTATCTGCGCCTGTCCCTGGTCAGCTGTCCCGTCACCCTGTTCACGGCCACCAGCCGGGCGGGCGATGTCAGCTTCAACATGCTGCACAAGGACACCCACAACCGCATCCGCATGGTGCCCACCGATCCGGAGAGCGGGCCGGTGGACCGGGCCGACATCGTCAAGGGCTATGAGGTGGAGAAGGGGCGCTATGTCGTCCTCACCCAGGACGAGATCAACAACGTCAAGCTGGAGACCACCCGCAGCCTGGACATCGAGCGGTTCGTGGACGCCGAGGAGATCGACCGGCTCTACTGGAACGATCCCTACTTCCTGGTGCCCGACGGGGAGATGGCGGTGGAGGCCTTCACCGTCATCCGCGAGGCCATGGGCGCCTCGGGCAAGATCGCGCTCGGCCGGCTGGTCATGCACCAGCGGGAGCGGCTGATGGCGCTGGAGCCGCGGGACCTGGGCATTCTGGCCTACACCCTGCGCTCCAAGGACGAGGTCCGCAGCGCCGAGGACGCCTTCGCGTCCATCCCCGACGTGAAGCCCGACAAGAAGATGGTGGAGATCGCGGCCAGGATCATCGAGCAGCAGGAAGGCGACTTCGACCCCAGCCAATTCACCGACCGCTATGAAGAGGCCCTGCGCGCCCTGATCGCGGAGAAGGAGGAGGGCCGCACCATCAAGGCCCCCGAAGCGCCCAAGGCCACCGAGGTCAGCGACCTCATGGAGCAGCTGCGGGCCAGCCTGGGCGAGGGCGCCAAGGGCGGCGCCCGGCGCAAGCCCGCCGCCCGCACAGGCGCGGCCAAGGCCAAGCGCGCCACGGGCCGGGCGGCTCCGCGCAAGAAGAAGAGCGCCTGAAGAGAGGCGTCCTCGACGCGCCCTTAGTGCCTTGAGCGCGTTTCGATCCGATAACCGGTTCCCACTTATCGGAACGCGCTCTAGTCCTTGGCGCGTTCCACATAGGAGCCGTCCTCGGTGAGGACGACGATGCGGGTGCCCACGGTGATGTAGGGCGGGATCATCACCCGCAGGCCCACATCGGTCATGGCCGGCTTGTAGGAGGAGGACGCCGTCTGACCCTTCACCACCGGCTCGGTCTCGGTGATCTCCAGGGTCACGCGGGAGGGCAGGCTGATGGCGATGGGCACGCCCTCATGGGTGGAGAGCTGAACGGCCATGCCGTCCTGCAGGTACATCTTGGTCTCGCCGATCACGTCCTCGGGCACCACGATCTGGTCGTAGTTCTCCGGGTTCATGAAGTGATAGCCCTCGCCGTCGGCATAGAGGAAGGTGTGCTCGCGCTCCTCCACGAAGGCGCGCTCCACCTGCTCGGTGGTGCGGTAGCGCTCGGAGACCTTCACCCCGTCGGAGATGCGGCGCATGTCCAGCTGGGTCACGGGCGTGCCCTTGCCGGGGTGGATGTTCTGGGTGGTCAGGACGACGTAGAGCTTGCCGTCCATATCGACGACATTCCCCTTGCGAAGCGAGCTGGCGGCGACCTTCACGTGGTATCTTCCTCAGTGCCTGGCGCGGCGGCGGACGGCCGCGCGCCGATCTGTCAAAATCGAGCGGTTCCCGCGCACCTATAGGATCACAGGCCGTTTCGCCAGCCGTTCCGGCCATTTTCCGCCCATTGACGCCTCGACCATGACCGCCCAGGAACGCCCATGAGCCCCGCTTCGACACCGGCCGCGACCCCCTGGTGGGACCAAGGCCAGCACCGCGACCGCCGGCCTTTCCTCACCCTGCGCGGGGCGATCCTGCGGGCGGTGCGGCGGTGGTTCGAGGATCAGGGCTTCACCGAGGTGGAGGCCGCCGCCCTTCAGGTCTCGCCGGGCAATGAGGCCCATCTGCACGCCTTTTCCACTGCGCTCATCGGGCCGGACGGGTCGCGGGCGCCGATGCACCTGCACACCTCGCCGGAATTCGCCTGCAAGAAGCTGCTGGCCGCGGGCGAGACGAAGATTTTCGACCTCGCCCGGGTCTGGCGCAACCGCGAGCGGGGGCCGCTGCACCATCCGGAATTCACCCTGCTGGAATGGTACCGGGCAGGCGCCCCCTATGAGACCCTGATGGCCGACTGCGCGGCCCTGCTGGCCCTGGCGGCCGAGGCGGCGGGGACGAGGATGCTCACCTGGCGGGGCGGCGCCTGCGATCCCTTCGCCGCCCCGGAGAAGCTGAGCGTGGCCGAGGCCTATGCGCGCCATGCGGGCGTCGATCTCCTGGCCACGGTGGGGCCGGGCGGGGCGGTGGACGGCGCGGCGCTGGCGGCCCAGGCCCGGGCCGCGGGCGTGCGCGTGGCCCCCGACGACGACTGGAGCGACGTCTTCAGCAAGATCATGGTGGAGAAGGTTGAGCCGCAGCTGGGCTTCGGGCGGCCGACGCTCCTGATGGAGTATCCCACGGCGGAGGCCGCGCTCGCCCGGCCCAAGCCCGGCGACCCGCGGGTGGCCGAGCGCTTCGAGCTCTATGCCTGCGGGGTGGAGCTGGCCAACGCCTTCGGCGAGCTCACCGACCCGGCCGAACAGCGCCGCCGGTTCGAGGCCGAGATGGCGCAGAAGCTGCGCATCTATGGGGAGGCCTATCCCATCGACGAGGACTTCCTGGCCGCCCTGGCGCACATGCCGCCGGCCAGCGGTTCGGCCCTGGGCTTTGACCGGCTGGTGATGCTGGCGACGGGCGCCCCGCGCATCGAGCAGGTGATCTGGACGCCGGTGGCCGCGCCCTGAGGGGCGTGCAAGGCCGTTGCGGGGGCCGCTAGCCTGCGCCATATGCCGCCGATGACGCGCATGCGCCCCCTACGCACCCTGGACGACCTGGCCGGCGCCGGCCTGCTGCCGGCTGAGCCCGCCGCCGAGCTGGCCGCCGTGGCCGCCCAGTACGCCGTCGCCCTGACGCCCGCGGTCGCCGAGCTGTCGCTGTCCTGCGCGGCGGTGGCCCGTCAGTACGTCCCCGACCCCGCCGAGCTTGAAACGACGCCGCAGGAGCGAGCCGACCCCATCGGCGATCACGCCCACATGCCGGTGAAGGGGGTGGTGCACCGCTACCGCGATCGGGCGCTGCTCAAGATCACCCATGTCTGCGCGGTCTATTGCCGCTTCTGCTTCCGCCGGGAGATGGTGGGGCCGGACGGGGAGGGGACGCTGAGCCCCGCCGAGCTGGCCCGCGCCCTGGACTATGTCCGCGCCCATGAGGAGATCTGGGAGGTCATCGTCACCGGAGGCGATCCCCTGGTGCTCTCGCCCCGCCGGATTTCCGAACTGATGGCGGCGCTCTCAGGCATCGACCATGTGAAGGTGGTGCGCTTCCACACCCGGCTGCCGGTGGTCGATCCGGACAAGGTGACGCCGGCCCTGGTCGACGCCCTGCGCTGTCCCGGAAAAGCGGTCTATGTGGCCCTGCACGCCAACCACGCCGCCGAACTGACGCCGGCCGCGCGGGCGGCCTGCGCCCGGTTGGTGGACTCAGGCCTGCCCATGGTCAGCCAGAGCGTCCTCCTGCGCGGGGTGAACGACAGCGTCGAGGCCCTGGGCGCCCTGATGCGCGCCTTCGTGGAGAGCCGGATCAAGCCCTACTATCTGCACCACGGGGACCTGGCGCCGGGCACCGGCCATTTCCGCGTCAGCCTGGACGAAGGTCAGGCCCTGATGCGGGACCTGCGGGGGGATTATTCGGGCCTCTGTCAGCCGGCTTATGTGCTGGACATTCCCGGCGGGCGCGGCAAGGCGCCGATCGGACCGGACTATGTCCACCGGCGAGGCGAGGCGCTCGAGATCGAAGACCCCCGGGGCGGGCGGCACGCCTACCCGCCCGGGGCGTCGCTCTAAACTCAAAGACTTGAGCGCGTTTCGATCCGATAACCGGTTTCCACTTATCGGAACGCGCTCTAAGGCTTAGTGCTGGCTTTCCGGCATGCGGACGATCAGGCCGTCCAGCGCGTCGGTGACCTTGATCTGGCAGGACAGGCGGCTGTTGGGCTCGACGTTCTCGGCGAAGTCCAGCATGGACTCCTCCATGGCCGAGCTCTCGCCGGTCTTGTCCTTCCAGGCGTCGTCCACATAGACGTGGCAGGTGGCGCAGGCGCAGGCGCCGCCGCAGTCGGCGTCGATGCCCGGAATATTATTCTTCACCGCGCCTTCCATCACCGTGAGCCCGGTCTTCACGTCCACGACGTGCTCGGTCCCGTCGTGCTCGATATAGGTGATCTTGGCCATGACTCCCTTTCGCGCCGCCTTCAGGCGACGACCTCTTTCATTGAAACCGTTGGATCGGCGAGCTTGGCCTTGGAGACCGGCTTGCGGTTTCCGATCAGCTGCTTGCCCATCATGAATTCCGGGGGCGAGTTGATCGCCTCCACGGACTGGATCTGATCGCCCTTCAGGTGGAAGACGGCGAACTTGCCGCTGGCCGGGTCGCCCCGGAGCAGCACCTCGTCCACATCGAAGGCGTAGCCGGCGATCTGGAGCTTGAGATCATATTGGTCGGACCACTGCCACGGCACCTCGCCGGCCGGGGCCGGGCGACCGGTGATGGCGCAGGCGGCCTGCTTGGCCTGTTCCAGGGCGTTGGGCACGCTCTCCATCCGGAACATGCGGTCATAGATGGGCATGGGCCTGTGGGCCACGTCGCCGATGGCGAAGATGGCGGGGTCGGAGGTGCGGGCCTCCAGGTTCACCACCACGCCCCGGGCGGTGTCCAGGCCGGCGTCGGCGGCGATCTCGTCATTGGGGGTGGCGCCCACCCCGATCACCGCGGCGTCGCAGGGCACGGTCCGTCCGTCGGCCAGGGTGACGCCGGTGACCTGGCCATTCTCGCCCACGAAGCCGGTGACGCTGGCCCCCAGCTCGAAGGTCACGCCGTTCTTCTCGTGATAGGTGCGGAAGAAGGTGGAGAGCGCCTCGCAGGCCACCCGGGCCAGCAGGCGGGGCTCGCGCTCGATCACCACCACCTCGGCGCCCAGGGCGCGGCCGGAGGCGGCCACTTCCAGGCCGATATAGCCCCCGCCCACCACGGCCAGACGCTTGCCCGGACCCACGGCGGCCTTCAGCGCCTCGGCGTCGGCGGCGGTGCGCAGCTCCAGCAGGCCCGAAAGGTCGGCGCCGGGAACGGGCAGTTTCAGGGCCCGGGCGCCGGTGGCCAGGATCAGGATGTCGTAATTCAGCACCCGCCCGTCGGACAGGGTAAGTTCCTTGGGCGAGCGGGCGAGCTTCACCCCCCGCACCCCGGCCAGGAAGTCGATGCCGTTGTCGGCGTAGAACTCCAGCGGCTTCAGCGCCAAAGCGTCGGCGTCGGCCTCGCCCTTGAGCCAGGCCTTGGACAGCGGCGGCCGCTGATAGGGGGGGATCGGCTCTTCGCCCACCAGGGTGATCTTGCCCGTATGGCCATACTGGCGCAGCAGGGCCGCGGCCGTGCCGCCGGCGTGGCCCGCGCCTAAGATCACCACATGTGCGCCCAAATCAGTCATCGCTTCCCCCGATGCAGAAAAATGACGCCTGCGTCAACTTGGGAAAAGCAGGGCGCCGTTCTTTAGACCACCCGATCGACCAGCATCTTCTTGACCTCGGCGATGGCCTTGGCCGGATTCAGGCCCTTCGGGCAGACCTGGGCGCAGTTCATGATCGTGTGGCAGCGATAGAGCTTGAACGGGTCTTCCAGATCGTCAAGCCGCTCGCCGGTGGCCTCGTCGCGGCTGTCGATCAGCCAGCGATAGGCGTGCA
>NZ_DAIMHV010000158.1:0-3707 GCF_036723115.1 Phenylobacterium sp.
GCCCATGGGAGATTCCGTACATAGTGCGCGATGATCCTGCCGTCGGCGAACGACCCGCGCAAGCGGGCCGCCCGGCGTTCGCGGGCTTCCACGGCAGGGCTTGCCCAACGGAGGACCCCAGCGGTTGTCGCCCCGGATGAACCAGATGCGCGGCCGCTTGCGGGGGCTCAGCGCGACTCCGGTCCTGCCCCTGCTGATCCTCGGCCTCGGCCTCGCCGCATCGGTGGCCGGGGGGTTTCTGCTGGACCGGCTGGGCCAGATGCGTGAGCGTCAGCTGTTCGCGGTGGAGGTCGCCCAGGCCAGCGACGCGATCACCGACCGGCTGGAAACCTATGTCGCCATTCTGCAGGCCGCCGCAGGTCTGTTCGCCGCCAGCGAAGAGGTGACCCTCGAGGAATTCCAGGCGTTCACGCGCCGCGTCCAGATCACCCGCCGCTATCCCGGGATCCAGGGGATCGGCTACGCACAGCGCCTGGCGCCGGAGGAGGGGGGCGTCCCCGCCGTCGTCCTCGTGCCGGGGGGCGGTGGCCAGCGGTCCATTCGACGGGAGGCCGACGCGCCCGCCGATGACGTCTTTCCCATCGTCTTCCTCGAGCCGCAGGATGCGCGCAATCGCGCCGCCCTCGGATTCGACATGTTCTCCAACCCTGTGCGGCGGGAGGCCATGGAGCGGGCGCGGGACACAGGCCTGCCGGCCATGTCGGGCCGGGTCGAACTCGTGCAGGAGATCGATGAGGAAAAGCAGGCGGGCTTCCTGATCTACGAACCCGTCTATGCCGGCGGAGACATCCCGCGGACCACCGGCCTGCGTCGGGACGCCCTGCAGGGCTTCGTCTATGCGCCCTTCCGGGCTGGCGACCTGCTCCGCGCCCTTCTTCCGGCCGAGGGCGAGGTTCTGCTGGAATTCGCCGTCTATGCCGGCGCGCCCAGCGCGGACAATCTGCTGTTCGCCTCCGGCCCCTTGCAGACCGAGGCCAGGCTCAGCGCGGTGGATCAGTTGGAGGCGCCGGGCGGCCGCTGGACGATCCTCTACTGGTCAGGGGAGGGCTTCGCGCCCAGTTCGGCCCGCCAGCTCGCCTGGGTCTTCTTTCTGGGCGGCGTGCTGGCCACGATTCTTGTCGCCGCCGCCACCTGGCGGCAGGGACGGGCGCGTCTGGCCGCCGAGCGCGAGATCGTGGCGCGCATGGCGATCGAGGCGCGGCAGAAGCTGTTGCTGGATGAGCTGAACCACCGGGTGAAGAACACCCTGGCCACCATCCAGTCCATCGCCGCACAGAGTTTCCGCCAGGGCGACCTGGAGGCCGTGCGCCGGAACTTCGAAGAGCGCCTGATCGCCCTGTCTCAGGCCCACAATCTGCTGACCCGGGACGGCTGGCGCGGGGCGAATCTGCGCGAACTGGCCGAGACGGAGCTTCGCCCCTACGTCGGCGGCCAGGACCGCAAGGTGAGTCTGGACGGACCCGAGGTCTGGCTCTCCCCGAATACGGCTGTGGCGCTCGGCATGGCCCTGCACGAACTCACCACTAATGCGGTGAAGTATGGCGCGCTATCGGTGGAAGGCGGCGAGGTGCGTCTGGGCTGGACGATCCAGCCGAGAGACGGCGAGATCGACCGCGTCGACCTGGTCTGGCGGGAGCTGGGCGGCCCGCCCGTCTCCGCGCCCAAGCGGCGAGGGTTCGGCTCTCGCCTCATCGTGGGCGGACTGGCCCACCAATTGGATGGCGAGGTGCGGCTGGAGTTCGACGCCGCCGGAGTCGTCTGCGAAATCGGCTTCGAGCAGCCTCGCCAACCGGTCACGGAGATGCTGCGGGTGGGCGACGCCGCCTGAGCGCGGCCGCTCCGGTGAACCCGGACCCCGAGGCGGTCGTTAGCCAAGGGCCTGAAGCGCCTCTTCACCGGACGGCGCGGGCCTGTCGGCCGCACGACTGTACGCGTGCGCCAGCGGGGATTTAGGGAGAATTGAGATGATCCAACCCTCGGAAATTCGCGAGCATATGGAAGTGGTGGGCTCCGACGGCGGCCATGTGGGACGCGTGGACCATGTGTTGGGCACAGAGATCGAACTGGCCAAGTTCGATATGGGCGCAGGCCTGAAGCACCACATGATCCCCATCACCTGGGTCGATCGGGTGGAGGATGACAAGGTCTGCCTGAACCTGACCAAGGATGCGGCCAAGTCCTCCTGGCGCGAGAAGCACTGACGGGGTCCTGGAGTCTGAGGCGATCAGACGGAACCGTCTGATCGTTGAATCAGGCTCTAAACTCAAAGACTTGAGCGCACCGACGCCTCTCAGCGGCGTCGGCGCGTCGTCAGGCTATTTCACCGCGGCGCAGAAGCGCTGGATGCGGCTACAGGCGTCTTCCAGCACCGCATTGCTGGTGGCGTAGGAGATGCGGAAGAAGGGCGACAGGCCGAAGGCCTCGCCAAACACCACGGCCACCCCCTCGCTTTCCAGCAGTTCGTTGGCGAAGTCCTGGTCCGAGGCGATCACCTTGCCGCTGGGGGCGGTCTTGCCGATCAGGGCTTCACACGACGGATAGACGTAGAACGCGCCTTCCGGCGTCGGGCAGCGCAGGCCCGGGGCCTGGTTGAGCATGGACACCACCAGGTCGCGGCGTTCCTGGAACAGCCGTGCGTTGGGCTTGATGAAGTCCTGCGTGCCGTTCAGCGCCTCCACCGCCGCCCATTGCGACACCGAGCAGGGGTTGGAGGTGGACTGGCTCATAACCTTGGCCATGAGCTTGATCAGCGCTTCCGGACCCGCCGCATAGCCGATCCGCCAGCCGGTCATGGCATAGGCCTTGGAGACCCCGTTCATCGTCAGGGTGCGCTCGTAGAGCGAAGGTTCGACCTGAGCGATGGTGTAGAAAGCCATGTCGTCGAACAGCAGGTGTTCGTACATGTCGTCGGTCAGGATCCAGACCTGCGGATGGCGCACCAGCACATCGGCCAGGGCCTTGAGTTCCTCGCGCGTATAGGCCGCTCCGGAGGGGTTGGAGGGCGAGTTGAGGATCAGCCAGCGAGTCTTGGGCGTGATCGCGCGTTCCAGGTCCTCCGGCCGCAGCTTGAAGCCGGTCTCGACGCTGGTGGGGGCGAAGACGGGCGTGCCGCCGGCCAGCAGCACCATGTCGGGATAGCTCACCCAATAGGGGGTCGGGATCACCACCTCGTCGCCCGGATTGAGGGTGGCCATCATGGCGTTGAAGATCACCGGCTTGCCGCCCGGGGAAACGTTCACCTGAGACGGCTTGTAGGTCAGGCCGTTCTCCCGCGCGAACTTGGCGCAGATGGCCTCCTTCAGTTCGGGAATGCCGTCGACGGTCGTGTACTTGGTCTTGCCGTCCACAATGGCCTTGATGGCCGCGTCCTTGATGTTCTGCGGCGTGTCAAAGTCCGGTTCGCCGGCGCCGAGGCTGATGATGTCGCGGCCCTGGGCTTTCAGTTCACGCGCCTTCTGGTCGGTCGCCATGGTGGCGGACGGCTTGACGCGGGCGAGCGTGGACGATTGCAGCGACATGGGGCGCGAGCTCCTTTCAAGGAGGTGAGGAAGGCCGCGGGTGTAAACCATGGGTCGGCTCACGAAAACCTCATAGGCGGGCTGGAACGCCGGTTGAGCCTCGCCGTTTGCGCCCAGGACACAGCCCCAGGACCCAGGCGAAGGCGCCCCATGACGAAACATGTTCACCGTCCGCTTCTGATTCCCGTC
>NZ_DAIMHV010000158.1:3807-6248 GCF_036723115.1 Phenylobacterium sp.
CAGGCGAAGGCGCCCCATGACGAAACATGTTCACCGTCCGCTTCTGATTCCCGTCCTGGCGGCGGGCCTCGCCGTGCTGACGGCCGCGTGCGAGCCGGCTGAAAGGGCGGAGGGGCCAGTCGCGTCCCAGACGCCTGATGCCGCCTCCCCGGCGGCCCAACCTGCGGCCCAGCCAGCCTATGTGGGCCGTTGGGCGGCCAATGCCGGACTGTGTCGCGACGGCGCCTGGGATTTCCGCCACGACGGACTCGTCACCGCCGGCGAGGTCTCCTGTCGCTTCGACGGGGTGGCCGCCCTGGACGACGGCTATGAGATCGCCGCCACCTGCACGGCCCAGGCGCCGCCAAAGGCCCACAGCCTGCGCCTCAGCTTCAATGGGGCAGGGGACATGATGGTCGTGCGCGGGGAACCATTCGATTCGCCGCCGCCGCTCACTCGGTGTCCTGGCTGAGCCTTCGTCTGACCGTGGGCCAATGCGACGGGCGACCGCGCTTGACCCGCCGCCCGGGATCGGCGAGGCCAGCCCCATGCGCCGCATCCTGCATTTCCTGCTGAACATGGACGCCCGCGCCTGGCGGGCGGCGGCGGTGTCCTTTGTCCTCTTCGGCGGAGTGGGGCTGGTCTTTCTGTTCGGCGCCCAGGTCCTGGGCTTCGATGGCGAGGCCACGGTGGAACAGTGGCTGGGCCTGGCGGCCCACGGCCCCTGGGCCCTGCCCACCGCGGTGGCCGCCTTCGCCCTCCTGGCGTTCGTGGGAGTCCCTCAGTTCGTCCTGATCGCCGCGGCCGTGGTCGCCTTCGGCGGCTGGGCGGGGTTCGCCTACAGCTGGATCGGCACCATGGTCTCGGCCACGGTGGGCTTCTACATCGGCCGCCTGGCCGGCGCCCGCACCCTGAACGCCTTCGCCAGCGAAGGGGTGCGGCAGTTCATGGCCCTGGTTGGACGCAATGGCTTCTGGGCGAGCCTGATCGTGCGCCTGGTGCCCTCTGCGCCATTCATCGTGGTCAATATGGCCGCCGGCGTGGCGCCCATGCGCAGCTGGCACTTCCTGGCCGGCACGGGCCTGGGAATCCTCCCGAAGATCGGCGTCACCGCCTTTGCGGGCAATTCCATCGCCCAGGCCATGCGCGGCGGCGGCGCGGGACACTGGCTCCTGCTGGCCGCGATCGTGGCGGGGTGGTTCGTCATCGGCTGGTTCGCGCGAGGCTGGCTTAAGCGGCGGGAGGCGGTCGCCGTCCGTGAGGAAGGGGACGCAGAGGTAGAAACTTCCCGCAAACCCCCGGTTGACGAAGCTCCGGCGCAATGATCTTGCGCGATCAGGCGGAATGGTCTAACGCAGGCTCATGCGTCAGAACCGCACCTGCCTGCGCCTTCTTCTTCCGCTGGGGCTTAGCCGCCCCTGGGCGACCCTTTAGGCTGCGCGACGCTTCGCGGGCCGGGCGCTCAGGGGATGACCCGGACGTCCGACCTTTCTAGAATGAGCTCCCGCGAAGAGATCCTGTCATGACCCAAGCTTCCTCCGCCGCTTCCGAGCGCGACCGCGTCATCATTTTCGACACCACCATGCGCGACGGCGAGCAGTCGCCCGGCGCCTCCATGTCGCTGGAGGAAAAGCTGGAACTCGCCAAGATCCTGGAGGAGATGCGGGTCGATGTGATCGAAGCGGGCTTCCCCATCGCCTCCAATGGCGACTTCGAAGCTGTCCGCCAGGTTTCCGAGATCGTCACCGAAAGCACCGTCTGCGGTCTGGCCCGCGCCGCGGCGGTGGACATCGAGCGCTGCGCCGAGGCGATCCGCCCGGCCAAGCGCGGGCGCATCCACACCTTCCTGTCCACCAGCCCCTCGCACCGGGATCACATCCTGAAGATGAGCCAGGAGGACATCCTGGAGGCGATCACCCGTTCGGTGACCCTGGCGCGCAACCTGTGCGACGATGTGGAATGGTCGGCCCAGGACGCCACCCGCACCGAGCAGGACTTCCTGCGCCGCTGCGTGGAGGCCGCCATAAAGGCCGGGGCCAAGACGGTGAACATCCCCGACACGGTGGGGTACACCTATCCGTCGGAATATGAAGCAGTCTTCCGCGACCTGATCGAGAACGTTCCGGGCGCCGACACCATCATCCTGTCCACCCATTGCCATAACGATCTGGGCCTGGCCGTGGCCAACAGCCTGGCTGGCGTGCAGGGCGGAGCCCGCCAGGTGGAGGTGGCGATCAACGGCATCGGCGAGCGCGCCGGCAATGCGGCCCTGGAAGAAGTGGTCATGGCGCTGAAGGTGCGCGGCGACCGTCTGCCCTATTTCATGGGCGCCGAGACCCAGCACATCACCCGGGCGAGCCGCTACGTCTCGGCCATCACCGGCTTCCCGGTCCAGTTCAACAAGGCCATCGTCGGCAAGAACGCCTTCGCCCACGAGAGCGGCATCCACCAGGACGGGATGC
>NZ_DAIMHV010000159.1:0-6185 GCF_036723115.1 Phenylobacterium sp.
CCCCAGAGCCCATGCCCCCTCGCCTCAAGCCCACCCGTCTGGAATATGTCGTCGACGGCGTGCGGTTGCGGGCGCAGTTGTCGGCCGCCGCGCTGGATGCGGCCGGCGATGAGGCCGAGCAGCGCAGGCGCGCGCTGGAGATCCTCAAACAGGCCCTGTTCCGCGGCCGGATGATCGCCAAGGAGCGGCTGGAGAACGGCGCCGGCGGCATCGAGACCGCGCGCCTGCTGTCGGGCGTCACCGACGAGGTGGTCACCGCGCTTTACGACTTCACCACCGTCCACATGATCCGGGCGCGCAATCCCACCGAGGGCGAGCGCCTGTGCCTGATGGCGGTGGGGGGCTATGGGCGCGGGACGCTCGCGCCCTTCTCCGACCTCGATCTCTTGTTCCTGCGGCCCTACAAGCAGACCGCCCATGTGGAGAGCGTGATCGAATACATGCTCTACGCCCTGTGGGATCTGGGCTTCAAGGTGGGGCACGCCTCGCGCACCATCGAGGAGTGCGTGAAGCTGGCCCGCGAGGACTTCACCATCCGCACTTCCATCCTGGAGTCCCGCCGCCTGACGGGGGACGAGGACCTGGCCCAGGAGCTGAAGACCCGGTTCCGCAATGAGGTGGTGCGCGGCACCGGCGCGGAATTCGTGGCCGCCAAGCTGAAGGAGCGGGACGAGCGTCAGGCCCGCGCCGGCGCCAGCCGCTACATGGTCGAGCCCAATGTGAAAGAGGGCAAGGGCGGCCTGCGCGACCTCAACACCCTCTTCTGGATCGCCGAATATCTGAACCCGTCCGAGCGCATCGACGGGGTGCCCCAGCTGGAGATGTTCGAGGGCCGCGAGATCCGCACCTTCATCCGCGCCTTCGACTTCCTGTGGGCGGTGCGCGCCCATCTGCACTTCACCACCGGCCGGCCGGAAGAGCGGCTGACCTTCGACCTGCAGCCCGAGATCGCCCGGCGCATGGGCTATGGCGACCGGGCCGACAATCCGGCGGTGGAGCGCTTCATGCGGCGATACTTCCTGATCGCCAAGGAGGTGGGCGCGCTCACCCGCGTCTTCGCCGCCAAGCTGGAGGCCGAGCGGGTCAAGCAGGCGCCCAAGGGCATCTCCCGCCTGCTGCCCGGCGCCCGGCGCAAGTCCAACCGCAAGCCCCTGGACGTGGCCGGCTTCCACGAGGAGGGCGGACGCCTGGGCGTGGAAGGGCCGGAGGTCTTCGAGGCCGACCCCCTGAACCTCTTGCGCCTGTTCCAGATCGCCGACCGCCGGGACCTGGACCTGCATCCCGACGCCTTCACCGCCGCCACCCGGTCCCTGAGCGTGATCACCTCGAAGATGCGCCGCGACCCCAAGGCGGCGAAGATCTTCCTGGACATCCTGGCCGGCGGCCGCGACCCCCAGCGCACGCTGACCCTGATGACCGAGGCCGGCGTCCTGGGCCGCTACATCCCGGAGTTCGGACGCATCGTCGCCCAGATGCAGTTCAACATGTACCACTCCTACACGGTGGACGAGCACACCCTGCGGGCCATCGGCGTCATCGCCGACATCGCCGCCGGCCGGCTGGCCGACGACCACCCCCTGGCCGTCTCCCTGATGCCGCAGATCCAGGAGAAGGACGTCCTCTTCCTGGCCATGCTGCTGCACGACACGGGCAAGGGCGGGGTGGCCGGGGGCCAGGAGAAGGCCGGAGCGCGGGCCGCGCGGGCGGCCTGCGAGCGGCTGGGCCTGCCCCGGGCGCGCATCGACCTGGTCGCCTGGCTGGTGGAACATCACCTGGAGATGAGCGACTACGCCCAGAAGCGTGACATCTCCGATCCCCGCACCGTGGCCGACTTCGTGCGTCTGGTGCAGACGCCCGAGCGCCTGCGCCTGCTGCTGGTGCTCACCGTGGCCGACATCCGCGCCGTGGGCCCCGGCGTCTGGAACGGCTGGAAGGGCCAACTGCTGCGCGACCTCTACGCCTCGGCCGCGGCGGTGTTCCGCGGCGGGCGGGCCAGCGACGCGGTTTCGGTGGTGCGCCAGCGCCAGGCCTTCGCCGCGGCCGAGATTCGCGCCCGGCTGGTGGAGGCCGACCCCGCCGCCGGCGCCTGGGCCGAGGCCATGGAGGACGCCTATTTCACCGGCTTCGGCCAGGACGAGATCGCCATCCACGCCGCGGTCTCGCAACGGGCCCTGGCCGAGGGGGCCGCGGCCATGGGCTATGTGCGCGAAGACCTGAACGCCGCCGAACTGGTGGTGGCCGCCGCCGACCGGCCGCGCCTGTTCGCCGACCTCGCCCGGGCCATCACCGTCTCCGGCGCCAGCGTCCTGGGCGCCCGGGTCTTCACCTCCCGCCAGGGCCAGGCCCTGGACGTCTTCTACCTGCAGGATGTCACCGGCCAGCCCTTCGGCCACAACAATCCGACCGCCCTGCCCCGCCTGGCCGAGGCCCTGGAGGCCGCCGCCCGCGGCGAGCCCCCGGCCGGCGATCCGCCCCGTCCGGCGGACCTGGCCCGCACGGCGGCCTTCGCCATCACCCCCTCGGTGCTGATCGACAATGAGGCCTCAGAGAGCGCCACCATCGTCGAGGCCGCCGGCCGCGACCGGCCGGGCCTGCTCACCGCCCTGGCCAGCACCCTGGCCGAGGCGGGACTGTCCATCACCTCGGCCCATATCGATTCCTATGGCGAGCGGGCGGTGGACGCCTTCTATGTCACCGACGCCGCCGGCTGGAAGGTGACGGCGACCAAGTCGCTCACCGCCCTGCGCCAGGCCCTGCTGGCCGTGCTGAACGAGGGCGAGACCACCGCCCGGCCCCGCACCCGGGCGCGCCTGGAACGGGCCAGGGCCAGCGTGGCGCGCTGAACCCATCGGCGGGGCGGAGGCGCGGGCGCGGCCTCAGCGCCCCTCCATCTGGTCGAGCATCCGCTCCAGGGTGGACAGCTCGTCGGCCTCGCCGGGCGGCTTGTCCCAGCGCAGGCGGCTGATGCGGGGAAAGCGCATGGCCACGCCCGACTTGTGCCGGGTGGACCTTTGCAGGCCCTCGAAGGCCACCTCGAAAACCAGGCCGTGGCGCGGCTCGGCGCGCACCGAACGCACAGGGCCGAACCGCTCAAGGGTGTGGTCGCGGACGAATTTGTCGATCTGCTTCAGCTCCTCGTCGGTGAAGCCGAAATAGGCCTTGCCCACCGGCGTCAGCATGCGGGCGCCGTCCGGCCCGATCGTCCAGACGCCGAAGGTGTAGTCGGAATAATAGCTCGACCGCTTCCCATGGCCCCGCTGGGCGTACATCAGCACCGCATCGATGAGGAAGGGATCGCGCTTCCACTTGAACCAGGGTCCCTTGGGGCGGCCGGCCTCATAGATCGAGGTCAGGTGCTTCAGCATCAGCCCCTCGGCGATCTGCGGGTCGCCGGGCGGAGGGTCGGCCCGCAGGGCGGCGAGCTCGGCCCAGCTGGCGAAGGGTTGCAGCGGCGAGATGTCGATGCGCGGCTGGGCCAGACGCGCCACCAGGGCCTCCAGCCGCGCCCGTCGGGCGGTGAACGGCAGGGGCCGCAGGTCCTCCCCCTCCAGGGCCAGCAGGTCATAGGCCCGGATGGCGGCGGGATAGGTCCGCAGCATCTTCGCATCCACGCTCTTGCGGTTCAGGCGCTGCTGCAGGTCGCCAAAGGGCGCCACCGCCCCCTCGCGGCGGACCAGAAGCTCCCCGTCCAGGGCGCCTTCGAAGGCCAGCGCCTCCAGCACGTCGGGGAAGACCGCCGAGATATCATCGCCCGTGCGGCTGTAGAGGCGCTTCACCCCGCCCTCGCTGACGGCCTGGATGCGGATGCCGTCCCACTTCCACTCCGCGGCGTAGGCGGCCGGATCGAGCCGGCCGAAATCCACCGCCTCGTCCAGGGCCTGGGCCAGCATGACCGGCCGGAATCGCCCGGGCGCGTTCGGGGAGGGCCGCTCGCCCCGCCCTTCCAGCCAGGCGAACAGGTCCTCATAGGGGGGATGCTGGGCGTGCCAGACCTCTTCCACCTCGGCGATGGCCACCCCGCCCAGATCGGCGCAGGCCTGTTTGGCCAGGCGGGCGGAGACGCCGACCCGCAGGCCCCCGGTCATGAGCTTGAGCAGCGCCCATCGGCCCGTGGGCTCAAGCGCGTCCAGCCATCCCTCGATCAGCCGCTGAACCTCGGCCCGGCTCGCCCCGGCCAGGGCGTCCACCACCTCTGCAAGCTCCGGCTCGCGGTTGGCGCCGGGCTTGGCGGGCCAGACCAGGGCCACGGTCTCGGCCAGATCGCCCACATAGTCATAGGACCAGCCGAACAGCACCGGATCCATCCGCGCCTCCACCGCCTTGCGGATGAAGGCGGGCTTGGCCGCGGAAAAGGCGAGATCGCCGGTGAGCGCCGCCAGCGCCCAGCCCCGGTCAGGGTCCGGCGTCTGGGCCAGATGATCGCGCACCAGGGTCAGCTTGGCGTTGCGCGAGGCGGTGAGCGACAGGCGGTCGAGAAGCTCGGCGAAGGCGCGCATTCAGCCGGGTCCTGCGCTATAGGCGGGGCGACCGCCTCTGCTCACGCCTGGACCCCGCCCATGCCCGACGCCCGCGTCACCTGCGTCAGCCGCCAGCCCCGCAAACAGCCCCACGAGGGCGTCACCCATCTGGGCGGGCCGGGATGGAAGCGCACCCGCGAACAGGTCATCGAGGCCATCGAGGCCCGGCGCGACACCTTCCACATCATCGTCGGCGGCCAGCGCTCGGAGATCGGCGTGCTGAACGGGCCGGGGGGCAAGTATCTGCGCGCCTATGCCGACAACCAGTGGAACGACCAGCTGCTGAGCCTGCCCGCCTGCATCTGACGCGTGGCTGAGGAAAGTCTGTCTCACGGGCGGCTGGCGCCTCACGCCTCGTCCTCCTCTTCATAGCCCACCAGGGCGAGCGCCCGGGCCGGAACCCCGTGCAGTTCGGCCCAGCGGGCCAGGGCCTCCTCCCGGCCATGGGTGATCCACAGCTCGCCGGGGCGGATCTCATCCACCGTGGCGGTCAGCTCGTCCCAGTCGGCATGGTCGGAGATGATCAGCGGCAGCTCCACGCCCCGCTGGCGGGCGCGGGCCCGAACCCGCATCCAGCCCGAGGCGAAGGCCAGGACCGGATCGGCGAAGCGGCGGCCCCAGCGGTCGGCCAGGGCCGAGGGCGGGCCGATGACGATGGCGCCGGCGAAGTCCTGCTTGCGGTCGGTGGTGGCCGGCAGGAGCGGGCCCAGCGCCACGCCGTGCGCCTCATAGAGCCGGTTGAGCCGCTCCAGGGCGCCGTGGATGAAGATGGGCTGCGCCCAGCCGGCTTCGCGCAGCAGGCGGATGATCCGCTGGGCCTTGCCCAGGGCGTAGGCGCCCACCAGGTGGCTGCGGTCGGGAAACTGGGCCACCGAGCGCAGCAGGCGGGCGATCTCGCCCGCATCATCGGGGTGGCGGAACACCGGCAGGCCGAAGGTCGCCTCGGTGATGAAGACGTCGCAGGGCACGGGTTCGAACCCCGCGCAGGTGGGGTCGCGCCTTCGCTTGTAGTCGCCGGAGACCACCATGGTCAGCCCCTTGCAGCGGACCACCGCCTGGGCCGAACCCAGGACATGGCCGGCGGGAACCAGGGTCACCTCCACCCCGTCGCGGCGCACGGTCTCGCCATAGGCGCAGGCCTGGCGCCGACCGGTGAACTCGGCGCCGTAGCGCTCGCCCATGATGGCCAGGGTCTCGGGCGTGGCCACAACCGTTCCGTGACCGGCCCGGGCGTGGTCGGAATGGCCATGGGTCACCACCGCCCGGTCCACCGGCCGGACCGGGTCGATATAGAAGTCGCCCGGCGCGCAATAGAGGCCCTCGGGCCGGGGGCAGAGCAGATCCTGGGGCTTGAGCATCAACCCTCCAGATGGGGCGGCGCGGGCAAGGGCGCCAGATTACGAAACGTCCACTTCATTACACAGTATTCATATTGTGAAATCGAGCTCATGACTAAGACTTAACAAGCATTGGCGGAGATCGAGAACTATACACCGGGTCATCGGAACGCGGCGACGCGCTCCACCAGATCAGAACCGACACCACACCAGACCTGAAAGACACCGCCATGACCCAGACCCGCTTCCCCCTCGTGACCCTCGCCCTGGCCGCCGCCCCCCTGCTGGCCATGATCCTCACCGCCACCCAGACCCTGCCGCTCTTCTGACC
>NZ_DAIMHV010000160.1:0-6160 GCF_036723115.1 Phenylobacterium sp.
GCGGGCCTGGGGCTGCAACCCCGCCTAGAAGGCGTTCTCGCCGGTGATGGCGCGGCCGAGGATCAGGGCGTGCACGTCGTGGGCGCCTTCATAGGTGTTCACCGTCTCCAGGTTCGCCGCGTGGCGCATCACGTGATACTCGCCGGAAATCCCGTTGCCGCCGTGGATGTCGCGGGCCTCGCGGGCGATGGCCAGGGCCTTCCCGCAGTTGTTGCGCTTCATCAGCGAGATGGCTTCGGGAACCCAGGCGCCCTGGTCGATGAGGCGACCCAGGGCCAGGGCCCCTTCGAAGCCCAGGGCGATCTCGGTCTGCATGTCGGCCAGCTTCTTCTGCACCAGCTGGCGGGCCGCCAGGGGCCGGCCAAAGACCGTCCGGCTGGACACATAGTCCCGGCTGGCGTGCAGGCAGAACTCGGCCGCCCCCATGGCGCCCCAGGCGATGCCGTAGCGGGCCTTGTTCAGGCAGGAGAAGGGACCGCGCAGGCCCGAAACCCCCGGCAGCATCTGATCCTCGGCCACGAAGACGTCGGCGAGCGCGATCTCGCCGGTGACGGAAGCCCGCAGCGACAGCTTGTTCTGGATCTTGGGCGTCTCGAAGCCGTCTATGCCGCGGTCCACCAGGAAGCCGCGGATCACCCCGTCCAGCTTGGCCCAGACCAGGGCGACATCGCAGATGGGGCTGTTGGTGATCCACATCTTGGCCCCGTTCAGCACATAGCCGCCGTCCACCTTGCGCGCGCTCGTGCGCATTGAGGCTGGATCGGAACCGCCATCGGCCTCGGTCAGACCAAAGCAGCCGATGATCTCGCCCCGGGCCATGCCGGGAAGATACTTCTGCTTCTGCGCTTCGGAGCCGAAGGCCTCAATGGGGTACATGACCAGGGACGACTGGACGCTCATGGCCGAGCGATAGCCGGAATCGATGGCCTCCACCTCGCGGGCGATCAGCCCATAGGCCACATGATTGACGCCCGCGCCGCCATAGGTCTCCGAGACCGTCGGCCCCAGGAAGCCCAGCGCCCCCATCTCGCTCATGATCTCGCGGTCGAACCGCTCCTCGGCGAAGGCCGAAACCACCCGCGGCAGGAGCTTGTCCCGCGCATAGGCCCGGGCCGCCTCCCAGACCATGCGCTCATCTTCCGAGAGGCGGCTGGCCAGGTCGAGGGGATCGTCCCAGCGGAAGGTCTTCTGGGGGGTTCCGGAATCGAGCGCCATGGCGGGTCTCCTCTGCAGGTCGGCGGGTCGGGCGACTCCTCCGTTGAAGCCTCTGGGGGTTCAGCGTCGGGCGCGCAAATTCAAGGACTTTTAAGCCTGATCCGATCTCATGGGACCGCAACAGGTTCGGGGCTTCGCTTATGCCCGGTTACGGCGCGGAATTACAGGCGTCTCAATGGCGCGGCAGGCTGCAACTTCTTCCCCCCGATCGGGGTTATGCAGACATGACCGCCGCCGCCCGCACGCCCGACCTCAGCCTCGCCGCCCTGGCGCGCCCGTTCGTGCTGGTGGCGGTCTTCGCCTTCTTCGCAGGCTTCGCCGCCTTCGTGGCCATCAGCCTGGGGGAGGGCCTCTATGAGGTCGACCTGGCCGAGCCGGCCGCCGCCGCCGCCCCCCTGGCGGCGTCCGCCCCCGCCGCGCCGCAGGCCGTGTTCAGCCCGGCGTTCGAGAAACATATCTGAACCGCACGGCGGTTCACCTGCAGGGCAAATCAAGCCAAGCTCGGGCGCCATGACCGATGCTCCCGACCTTCCGGACACAGCCAGCCCGCACAGCGCCAACGCCCCGGTGAGGGCTGCGGCGGACGACGCCGTGGGCGCCGCGCAACTGGCCGCCTTCCTGGCGGCGCGCATGTGCCACGACTTCATCAGTCCGGTCAGCGCCATCGTCTCGGGCCTAGACCTGATGGACGATCCCGACGCCCAGGACATGCGCGAGGATGCGCTCGGCCTCGTGGCCGCCTCGGGACGCAAGCTCGCCCAGATGCTGGCCTTCACCCGGGTTGCGTTCGGCGCCTCGGCCTCGGCCGAAACCTTCGACCCCCGCGAGCTGGAATCCCTGACCCAGGGGGTGTTCGCCCACCTGCGGGCCGATCTCGACTGGCGGGTGGAGGCCCACGCGGTGGACAAGGCGTCGGCCCGCTGCCTTCTCAATCTCGCACAGCTTGCCGGCGGCGCCCTGCCGCTGGGGGGAAAGACCAGTGTGCGGGCGGTCAGCGACGGCGCGACCACCTCCATCGCCGTCGAGGCCGCCGGTCCGAAGGCGCGGTTGCGGCCCGAGGTCGCCGCGGGCCTAAAGGGCGAACGCCTGCCCGAAGGCCTGCTCCACGGCCAATGGGTCCAGGCCTATTATGTGAGCCTGTTCGTGGGGGATGCGGGGGGCCGGGTCCTGGCCGATGCGGCCGAGGAGAAGATCACCTTCGCCGCCACCTTGCCGAAAATCTGAGGCTGGGCCGCCCGGCGCCGACCCAACGCCTCGCCCGCCCAAAGTGAGGCCCGGGGCGGATCAAACCTCGTCAGCCATACGCCTCCTTAACCAGCGTCCCGCGACACTCCCAGCGACAGTTGGGAGTAATCCGTTGAGGACATGCCTCATCGTCGATGACAGCCGGGTGATCCGGAAGGTCGCGCGCCGGATCCTGGAGGACATGGGGTTCGACGCGGCCGAAGCCGCCGATGGCGCAGAGGCGCTGTCCTGGTGCCGCACCGCCATGCCCGACGTGGTGCTGCTGGACTGGAACATGCCGGTGATGAACGGCCTGGAATTCCTGCGTCGCCTGCGCATGGAGCCAGGCGGCGAGGGCCCCAAGGTGATCTTCTGCACTGTGGAGAATGAGACCCCGGCCATACGGGAGGCCCTGGCCTACGGGGCCGACGAGTACATCATGAAGCCCTTCGACAGCGACATCGTCGCCGCCAAGTTCGCCGAGGCGGGCCTGGCATGAGGACCGAGGACCGGGACCTTGTGGTCCAGCTCTGCACGGCGCGATCAGGGCAACAGCTCGATCCCTCCAAGGACTATGCGATCGAAAACCGGCTGGCGCCCGTGGCCCGACGGGAAGGCTTCGACGGGGTGTCAGACCTGATCCAGGCCCTGCGCCAAAGCCGGGACGACAAGCTGGCCTGGGCGATTGTCGAGGCCATGGCCGCCGGCGACACCAGCTTCTTCCGTGATCGCCAGCCCTTCGAGCTGTTCCGTCATGAGATCGCCGCCGATCTCGTCCGTCAGCGCGCCGGTCATCCGGTACGGATCTGGAGCGCGGCCTGCGCCACGGGGCAGGAGATTCACTCCCTGGCCATGATCGTCGACGAGATCGGCGGCCAGTGGCCCGGCGCCCGGTTCGAGCTCTTCGGCTCGGACCTGTCGGAGCGGGCCCTTGAGAAGGCGCAGAGCGGTCTCTACACCCAGTTCGAGGTGCAGCGCGGCCTGCCTATCCGCAGCCTTGTCCGGCATTTCGAGAAGGTGGACGACGCCTGGCTTGTCGCGCCGCGCCTGCGTCAGGCGATCCGCTGGCGGCGGTTGAACCTCATTGGCGACATGAGCCGGGTGCGCGGCTTCGACCTGATCTTCTGTCGCTATGTGCTCAGCGCCATGACCCCGGCCGCCCAGGCCCGGGTGACCCAGAACCTGGCCGAGGCGCTGAATCCCGGCGGGATGGTGGTGTTTGGCCTGAACGAGGGGCCTGGGGCGGATGGCCTGTTCGACCCGGTCGCTCAAAGCGCCGGCGTTTACCGCCTGGACCCGCGGGCGCGGGCGGCCGCCTGAGGACGGTCTCCGCCACCCTGTCCCCCGCGCCCCGAAGGGGCGGGTTGAGAGCGGCGGGAGGCCTTACTTCGATCAGTTGCGGGCGTCTTCGGCGGTGCGGGTCACGGCTTGGCCAGCGGCCTGGACGTCCTGGCCGGCGCCGGAAACGGTGTTGCAGGCGGTGACGCCGAGGCTGGCGGACAGAAGGGCGAAAAGAACGAGTTTGCGCATGGAAATCATCTCCTAGGGTGAAGCTGCGTCGTTCGGCGGAACGGTCAGGCTGCCGCCTGGTTCCCGCTGGCTTCACCGGACGCGCCGGCCGCCGCCGTGGGGAAGGTCAGGCGCACCGTCACCCCGCCCTCGGCGTTGCGCACCACCTCGCTGCGGCCCCTCAGTTGGCGGGCGAAGGCGGTCATCAGGGTCCGGCCGACGCCGGCCCCGCCCAGCGCCTCGTCATTGGCTACGCCGTCATCGGAAATCTCCAGCACGCCCTCGCCGTCCCTCACACGGAAGTCGACGCCCAGCAGGCCGCCGCGGCCGGCGAAGGCGTGCTTCTGGGCGTTGGTGATGGCCTCCACGGCGAACAGGGCCAGGGGCGCCAGCCGGTCCGGATCGATCATCAGGGTGTCGGCGTGCAGCTTGGTGCGCACCGGCGGTCCGCTGAGCGATTCCCCGGCCACCAGCTGGGCGGTCAGCTCCTCCAGGAAGGGACGCAGGTCCACCCGTCGCAGGTCGGGCCCTTGATAGAGGGCGCGATAGACCAGGGCCAGGGCGGAGATGCGCTGGCGGGTGTCGGACATGGCCGCCCGTGCGCCGGGGTCGGACAGGGCGCGCTGCTGCATGCTGAGCAGGCTGGAAATGACCTGCAGGTTGTTCTTCACCCGATGGTGTATCTCCCGCATCAGCTCGTCCTTCTGGGCGAGCGACTCCCGCAGCGAGGCGTCGCGGCCGACAATGGCGTCGGCCATGTCCTCCAGGGTTTCGGCCAGGTCGCGGATTTCGGTGGGCATGTCCTCGGAGCGCGCCGGACGGACGGTCAGCCGGCCGCGGGCATAGAGGGCGGCGATGCGCTGCAGATAGATGAGCCAGCGGACCACCACCCGGTCGGCGGCGATGAAGACCGTGAGCAGCACCACGGCGAAGGTGACGAGCGGCAGGATCAGCCCCGTGAGGGGATTCAGCCTCGCCCAGGACAACAGCCCCGGCGCCGGCGCCGACAGGATGACATACAGGCTGTCGCCGACCAGGGGCGCGGCCACATGGGCGCGCCGCTCGCCGCCCACCCGGGCGTACCACACATGGGCGCCGCGCTGCCGGGTGCGATCAAGCCAGTCGGCCGGCGGCGGGGCGAAGGCCTGCGCCTGCGTCATGGTGACAAAGCGGCCGGCGCCGTCGAGAAGGGCGACGGCGGAGCCCTCGGGCATGGCGCCGGTGTTCGAGCCGGGTTGCAGGCTGGAGAGCGCGATGACGGCCGCCAGCACGCCGTCGAAACGACCATCCGCCGTGCGGGCCGGCACCGCGGCGACAAGGGCGGGCTGTCCGGCATAGTCCACCCCCGGGTCGCGGGTGATCACCAGATCGTCCGAAGCCCGGACCTGCTGGAACCAGTCCCGCTCCGCGCGGCGCGGATCGGCCGGCACGTCCCCGGCCGCGCAGGCCACCCGGCCCAGGGCGTCGAACCGAATGAGGTTGGCGTAGCCGGGTATGCGCTGCACCACCTCGCCCAGGCGCCGCGCGCAGGCGAATCCCACCGACCCTGGAGCCAGGGTTTCCAGGAGGATGTCGGCGGACTCCATCCGCGCCCGGGCGTCTGCGGCGCTGCGCATGGCCGCCGAGGCGAGGCTCTCCCGCTGGAGCTCGGCTTCCCGGTTGAAGGCCAGACCCGTCTGCACGGCGCCCAGCATGAGCACCGGCAACAGGGCCGCGGCCATGGCGCCGATCAGGCGGACGCGGATCGTTCGGAGCGAGGCCCAGGCGTCGCTGTTCACAGCCCCACCCCCGGGCCGTCAGCGGACGGTGCTGAGTCGCTCGGCGTCGGCCAGAATGGAGCGCATGGCGTCACCCGCCGCCCCGCCGTCGCGTTCATAGGCCCCGTCCTCGAGAATGGTCTGCAGAGCCCGCCGCGCACGACTGACCCGGCTTTTCACCGTGCCCACCGCCACGCCGCAGATCTCTGCGGCTTCTTCATAGGCGAAGCCGCCGGCGCCGACCAGGATCAGGGCTTCGCGCTGCTCAGGCGGCAACATGCCCAGGCTCAGGCGGAGCTCGTCCAGGGCGACGGGCGCCTCGGGATCGTCCACCGCCACCAGGGTCCGCTCGGCGGCCTCCTGGTCGAGCTGGCTCTGCCGCCAGGAGCGGCGCTTCTCCGAATAGAACTGGTTGCGCAGGATCATGAAGGTCCAGGCCTTCATGTTCGTGCCCA
>NZ_DAIMHV010000161.1:0-6134 GCF_036723115.1 Phenylobacterium sp.
GTCGTGGGCGGGGTGACGGGCGTGGTCGGAGCCGGGGTGGAGGCGGACTGGCCGAAGGCCACCGCGCAGGCGCCGGAGCCGGTCACCGCCTGGGTGGCCGTGTTCACCTGGCAGGTGAAGGGCGAGGTGACGCCGCCGCGGGTGATGCTGCCCACATAGTCGATGACGCCGCTGCCGGGCGTCACGCTGGTGAAGTTGACCGTCGCGGGATTGGGGCCGAACTCCGGCCCGCCGCTCAGCTGGATGTTGATGTCATTCAGCCCGCGGATGGTGGTGATCACCGTGGTGCCGTCGGTGAGCGTCACCGTCGAATTGGCCGCCTGGGCAAGCGCTGCGCCGGCGGGGGCGCAGAAGGCGATGGTGACGGCCGCCAGGCCGGACAGGAGAGGACGCATCGAGAAAGACCCTTGGGTGGCGAACGACGAACATGAGTTTCGCCGTCACCTCGACCATGGGTCGCCGCCTGTCCGCATGATCCATCCGGACTATGCGGGCTCATTTTCGCCCGTCCCGCCCCAAGAAAAAGGCGGCGCGGACAAGGTGTCCGCGCCGCCCCTTAAGGCCGTGGCTCTGACCGAGATCAGAAGCGGTACTGCAGCTCCACGCCGAACGTCCGCGGGAAGTTCAGCTTCACCGTCTGGCGGAAGGTGCCGAGCCCGGTGACCGAGGACGGGGTCGAGCTCTGCCACGCCACTTCGTCGGTCACGTTCTTCACGAAGCCGATGATGGTGTAGCGGTTCTCGCCATCGCGCCACAGGGCCCGCAGGTCGAGGTTGTCGCTGGAGGGCGAGGTGTAGCGCGGCGAGCCGAACACCCCGGTCTGCATCTCGCCGGTATAGGTGTAGGTGGCGCCGAGCGTCAGGCTGCCCGGGGTGAAGTCGATGGTGTAGTTGGCGCCCACATTGACCTTGTGCTCGGGCGTCATGGGCAGGCGGCTGCCCTCCAGGCTCTGGTTGCGGCTGCCATTGGCCAGCGGCGCGCCCACCGGGCGGGCGCCCGGTTGAAGAGCCCGCGGATCGTTGGTGTCCACATAGCAGCAGCCGTCGGTGATCTCGGCGTTGATGTAGGCGTAGGAGCCGAAGAGCTGCAGGCCCGGCGCCACGGCCCACTGACCTTCGACTTCGAGACCCCAGTTGCGGGCGTCGAGGTTGAGGAACTGGGTGCCGGTGGAGCCCGTGGTCTGGTTCAGCACCACGGTGAGCGGGGCCTGGAAGCCCTTGTAGTCGGCGTAGAAGAGCGCCGAGTTCAGCTGGAACACCCCGCCCCAGGTCCGCTTCAGGCCGAGTTCGTAGTTGTCGACATATTCAGCGTCGGCATAGGGGAAGGGCGTCAGGCCGTTGGAGGCCAGCCACCCGCCCGACTTGTAGCCGCGGCTGTAGCGGAGATAGGCGTTGGTGGCGCTGTCAGGCTGCCACTGGACGCCCAGGGTGCCGGTCCAGGCGTCGTACTCGGCCGAGAGGTCACGCTCCAGCCCGCCGCTCTGAACCTGACGCAGGTTGCGATAGAGCGGATTGGCCTGGCAGCTGGCGATGGTCGGACCGCCGCAGACCACGAAGGTGGTGAAGTCGACCGCGATCCCCTGACCCACGGCGGCCGGGACGCCGCCCACGCCGTTGCCGGCGGGGCCGGCGGCCAGAACCGTGGTGGTGGTGTTGGTCCGCGAGACGTAGCGGGCGAAGTCGGTGCCGCGCTTCTCGTCCTTGGTCCAGCGCAGGCCGGCCGTAATGGTCCATTCTTCGTTCAGGTCATAGTCGACCTGGCCGAAGACGGCGTAGGAGTCGACTTCCAGCGTACCGTTCACGAACAGATAGTTGCCGTCCGGATTGGGCGGAGCGGCGCCGCCGGTGGCCAGGTTGAGGGGGTTCTGCATGGACGGATCGCCCAGCACCCTCAGACCCTGCGGCTGCGCATAGCTCTGGTGGTACTGATAGATGCCGGTGATCCACTGCAGCGGCCCGTCCGAATTGGAGGACAGGTTGATCTCGTTGGACCACCACTTCTGGTCTTCTTCATAGAAGAAGCGCTGGTTGGGCGAGACATTGGTGGCCGTGTAGGCGCCGAAGGGCGTGGCCGCCGGCACGTTGAAGAGACCCGTCCGCGCCGAACGGTCTTCATCGCCGTTGGTGTTGTAGACATAGGTCTGATAGCCGCCGAGATACTTCAGCGTCGCCCCGCCCAGATCCCAGGTCAGGTCGAAGTGCAGGCGATGATGCTCGCTCAGCTTGCCTTCGTTGGTCTGGTTGGTGTTGATCTTGAAGGGATCGGCGGTGGCGGGATTGACGCCCGCGAAGCCGAAGGTCGGGTTGTAATACAGCGCCGAGTTGCCGAGGCCGGTGATCGAGGCCGTATCGTAGGGATTGATGACGGCTTCGTGGACGTTGCCCACCCCGTAGCTGTCGTCCCAGTCGAACTTGGTGTAGCGCAGCCGGGCGACGATGTTCTCGCCGAGATCGGCCTCCACCTGGGCTTCGATCATGTAGCGCTTGACCGCGCTGGTGTCGCCAGCCGGGCCGATATTCTCGATGAAGCCCTCTTCCCGGCGCTGGAGCGAGCCGCCCAGCAGGACCCGCAGGCCCTCGGTCACCGGACCCGAGACCAGCACGTCGGTCTGCCAGGTCCCGTAATTGCCCACCATGCCGCGGACTTCGCCCTCGAACTCGTAGGCGGGCCGCTTGCCGATGATGTTCAGGGCGCCGCCGATGGAGTTCCGGCCATAGAGGGTGCCTTGCGGGCCGCGGAGGATTTCCGTCCGCTCGATGAACAGCGACGGCGTCGAGGAGTCGGCCATCGAGTTGGAGAAGATGCCGTCGGAGTACAGCGCCACCGACGGATCGGTGCCGATGGCGTTGGTCAGGCGGCCGAAGCCCCGGATCGAGAGACGGTCATTGTTGGTGTAGGCGACGCTGGGGGACACCCGCGCCAGATCTTCCACCGTAGCCACGCCCAGGACGTCGCGCCGCTCGCTGGTATAGGCCGTGACGGCCACGGGCACGTCCTGAAGGCTCTGGTCGCGGCGTTCGGCCGTGACCACCAGCTCTTCAAGCATGACCGCTTGTTGCGCGAGGGCAGGGGTGGCGGCCGCCATAGCCGCGGCCGATGCCCCCATGACGAATAGGCTGCGCAAGCGCAGGATGTCTTTCATTGTTTTCCTCCCAGCCGCCGCAGGCTCTTGAATGGCCCGTCGTGCGAAATTGATAAGGGTCAAGCTGGAACAGTCGAACACTGTTCGGATAGGCGAAATTTCACTGAGGCGTCACGGCGCACCTGACAGGCGAGTTCACCGCCGCGTCATCAGGATTTCCAAGCCCCGCACGGCTTCGTCCACGGTGGCGGTCTCCATCCGACCGCCCGCGCCCCGCGCCAGGGCCAGGGCGGCGATGCCCCGGGCGCAGCACCAGATGGCCTGGGTCACCTGACGCACCTGCTCGCGCGCCACGCCGGGTTCGAAGTCCATGGCGATGGCCCGGTGCATCTCGGCGCAAGCGGCCGCCTCGGCCTGCACCACCTCATCGCGGCGGCCGGTCTCGCGGGTCTCGTACATCAGGCCGTAGAGGGCCGGGCGATCCTGGACGAAGCCCAGATAGGCCAGGCCCGAGGCCCGCAGTCCGCTGGCCGTGCGGCTGTCCACGGCGGTGCGAATGGCCTGGCCGAGATCGCGGAAGCCGTCCACCGCAAGCCCCCCCAGGAGGGCCTGCTTGTCGGCATAGTGGTAATAGACCGTGCCCAGGGCCACGCCCGTGCGCCGCGCGATCGCCCGCAGACTGAGCGCCGCCGGACCTTCGGACTCCAGCAGGGCGCTGGCCGCCTGAGACAGCTGCGACCTCACATTGCCCACATGGTAGCTGCGTCGTCGCGCCAGGGTGGCGGGCGTGGAAGCATTGGCCGGTGTCGTCTGCGTGGCGCCCATCGGCCCGCTCCGATCAACTCATGAACAGCGGTAACCTAGGCCTATTGACGCAACGGCGCCCAAGTCTTTGCGCAACAGCCGTCTGCAATCGTCCCCAGGAGCGCTCAGCGCAGCGGGGCCAGGGTGGCGCCCAGCACCGCCACGAGGTCGCGGGGCGCCAGCTCCACCTGCAGGCCCCTCTGGCCGCCATTGACGAACAGGGTCTCCAGGCCGAGCGCCTCGATGGCGATGAAGGCCGGCGACGCCTTGCGCTGGCCGAAGGGGCTGATGCCGCCGACCTTATAGCCGGTCAGCCGCTCGGCCTCGGCGGCGTCCATCATCACCGCCCCCTTGCCGTGGGCGGCCTGGGCCAGCCGCTTGAGCGAAATGTCGCCATCCGACGGGGCGATGGCGCAGACCGGGCGGCCATCCACCCGGGTCATCAGGGTCTTGAACATCCGGCCGGGGTCGATCCCCAGGCTCAAGGCCGCGTGCGCCCCGATGTTCTGCGCCTTGGGGTCATAGTCATAGGTGTGGAGCCGGTAGGAGACTCTGGCCTGGTCAAGCTGCCGGGTGGCGGGTGTGGCGCGCGACATGGGGCGCGGCTTGGCGCGGCGTCGGCGCAAGGTCAAGACGCCGCTGGGCGGGCGCCGCGCCAGGCAGGCGCGCCAGGAACAGGCTGGGGGCGCCCCAGACAGGCGGCGGGCTCCTCACGCCCGGCCTCCGCTCACCGCGCGCAGAGCCGGCCTGGACGGCGTCTCGGCCCACAGTTCGTCCTCCCAGGCGTCCTCCCACCAGGCGCGGCCGGACTGGGCGCGGTTGCGTAAGGGCGCGTCGTCGATGACCCGCGCCACCTCGGCCTCGCGCTCGTCCCAGACCACGGCGATGTCCAGGCTGCGGGCCGCCTCGGCGGCGTTCAGGCGGCCTGCGGCCACCAGTTCGGCGGCCCGGTAGGGGGTCAGGTGTCGCCGCACCCGGGTGGCCGACAGGCGGGTTTCCCGGTCCGCATGGCTCACCACCGCGGCGATGAGGTCGGCGCTGGGCGGGGCGACCTGCGGCGTCAGGTCCAGCAGCGGGGCGCTGTCGTCCGCGGGCCTGCGGGCATAGGCGCGGGGGCGGGTGGAGCGGGTGGCGCGCATGGCGGTCTCCGTTGGCTTCGACACCTGGACCCTAGGACCGGGATGCGTCAGAAACGGTCGCAGGAGATTCGCCATGCGACACGAGAAGGCCGCCCTGCTGCTGGAACTGGCCCGCGCCCTGGCCGCCACGGCCGAGGGCCTGACCCTGGATGAGATGGCCGAGCGTATCGGGGTCGGTCGCCGCACGGCCGAGCGCATGCGCGACGCCCTGCGCGATCTCTTTCCGCAGATGGAGGACATCGACGACCCGCCCACCCGCCGGTTCCGGATCCCTGCAGGGCTGGACGCCCTGTTCCAAACCCCCGACGCCGAGGAGCTCTCGGCCCTGCGCACCGCCATCGAGACCTTCCGCGCCAGCGGCGCCCGCACCCGGGCGAGCGCCCTGGAGCAGCTGGAGGCCAAGGTGCTGGCGGCCATGCGTGCGCCGGCCCGCCGACGCCTGGCGCCGGACCTGGAGGCCGTGCTCCAGGCCGAGGCCATCGCGGTCGCGCCCGGCCCCCGCCCCTTCGAGGACGAGGCGGTGCTGCGCCGGGTGCGGGAGGCGATCATCGCCCTGCGGCGCCTGTCCTTCGACTATCTGGGCGGCTCCACCCCTGGCCGCCGGCGCGAGGTCAGCCCGCTGGGGCTGCTGTTCGGGCGCAGCAACTATCTGGTGGCCTCCGAGGGCGAGGCCGGCGAGCCGCGCACCTGGCGGCTGGACCGGCTGGCCGATGTCCGCCTGCTGGACCAACCGGCCGCCCCGCCGCCGGACTTCTCCCTGGCGGCCTTCGTCGATCGCAGCTTCGGCATCTATCAGGACGCGGTGGAGGATGTCCGCCTGAGGATCGCCCCCCATGGCGCCGAGGAGGCCCTGGGCTGGCGGTTCCACTCCACCCAGACCGCCACGCCGCAAGCCGACGGCTCGGTCCTCGTGGCCTTCCGGGCCAGCGGCATGCGGGAACTCGCCTGGCATCTCTTCAGCTGGGGCGACAAGGTCCAGATCCTGGCGCCGGAGCGGCTGAAGGCGATGATGGCCGAGCAACTAAGCTTGGCCTTGGCCGTTCACTCGTCCTAAGCAGATCGCATGCGCCCGGCCGTGAACCCTTGCCCTTCCCCTTCCCCCGCGGCAC
>NZ_DAIMHV010000162.1:0-6065 GCF_036723115.1 Phenylobacterium sp.
GGCAATGTGCTGGGCATGATGCCCCACCCCGACCGCGCCTTCGAGGCCGAGCTGGGCTCGGCCGACGGCGCCCTCCTGTTCCAGAGCGCCCTGGCCAGCGCCTGACGGCGTACTCCCAGGCCAGCAGACCGCTGAACGTGCCCCAAAAGGCGCACGCCGCACATATGCTATTAGGAATCGTTTGCATTAACTGATCGGGGCGCTAGAGAGGGGCCAGGACCCCTCCAGCGGAGCCGATCGGTGACGAACAGCGCGTATCCTCCCGCCAAGAGCAGACGTCGGGCCGGGTGGGGCCGGCGGGGCGAGGTGGCCCTGCGGACCCTCATGGCCATCGGCCTGGGCTATGCGCTCAGCGCCCTGGCCACGACCGCCCTGGCCCACTGGCTGCCGGGGTCGCGTCTGGAGCGCACCGTCACCGCCACGCTCCTCTCCTTCGCCATCTTCGTCGCCCTGGTGATCTGGGCCTTCGCCACCCCGCGATTGTCTCGAGCCCTCGGGCTCGGCCTCATGGCCTGCTTCGCCCTGGCCGCCCTCAATGCCTGGGGGGCCGGGCGATGAGCGGCGGGGGGGTCAACGGCGCGCTGCGGCAGTCCATGGCCTGGCTGCACACATGGTCGGGTCTGCTGGTCGGCTGGATCCTGTTCGCCATGTTCATGACCGGCACAGCCAGCTACTTCCGGCCGGAGATCACCCGCTGGATGGAGCCGGAGACCGGCCCCCCGGCCGGCTATCTGCGCGCCGCCGAAGGCGCGGTGAGCGCCCTGAGCGCGCGGGCGCCTCAGGCCGAAAGCTGGTCCATCGTCTTGCCGGACGAACGCCGATCAACAGCCACCGCCGCCTGGCGCAATCCTCGCCTCCCCGATCAGGAGCGCCCGCGAAAACGCGGCGAGAACCGGGTGGTGATCGATGCGGGGTCCGGGGAGGTCATCACACCGCGGGAGACCCGCGGCGGCGAGTTCTTCTACCGGGTCCATTTCCAGCTGCACTATCTGCCGGTGCTGTGGGGCCGGATCGGCGCCGGAATCTGCGCCATGTTCATGCTGGCGGCGATCGTCTCGGGCGTGATCACGCACAAGCGGATCTTCAAGGACATCTTCACCTTCCGCCCCACCAAGGCGGCCCAGAGATCCTGGCTGGACGCGCACAATCTGACCGCCGTCCTCGCCCTGCCCTTCCATGTGATGATCACCTATTCCGGCCTGGTGACCCTGATGCTGCTCTACATGCCGTGGGGCGTGCAGGCCAACTATCCCACGGCCGAGGCCTTCTACGCCGAGGCCTTTCCACAGGACGAAGCGCCCCCGCCCTCAGGGATCAGGGCGCCGCTGGCCGACCTGACCACCGTGCTCCAGACGGCCTCTGAGCACTGGGGGGGCGGTCGGCCCTGGATCGTCAACATCAACCATCCGGGCGACGCAAAGGCGCGCATCCAGGTGACCCGCCACAGCGGCGACCGCCTGACCTATGACAACGGCGCCTTGACCTTCGACGGCGTGACAGGGGCGCTGCTGAGCGAGACCCCGAAGCCCGGCCCGGCCGTGACCACACATCGCGTGATCTACGGCCTGCATATGGGGCGGTTCGCTGATCCGCTGCTGCGCTGGATCTACTTTCTGTGCAGCCTCGCCGGCTGCGCCATGGTGGCCACCGGGCTGGTCCTGTGGACCGTGAAGCGCCGCCAGCAACTGCCTGACCCCGACCGGCCGCACCTGGGCTTCCGTGTGGTGGAGCGCCTGAACATCGGGACCATCGCCGGCGTGCCCGCCGCCATGGCGGCGACGCTTTGGGCCAATCGCCTGTTGCCGGCCCACATGAGCGGCCGCGGCGAATGGGAGATCCACGCCTTCTTCATCACCTGGGCGAGCATGATCGTCCTGGCCAGCCTGCGTCCGCCGCGCAGGGCCTGGGTGGAGAGCCTCTCCCTGGCCGCCCTCCTCGTGGCGGCCCTGCCCCTGTTGAGCGCGGCCACCAGCCCGCGGAACATCTGGGCCAATGCGACCCAGGGCGACTGGGGGATGGTGACCTTCGACGTGACCCTGATCCTCCTCGGGGCGGGCCTGGGCGCGTGCGCGGCCAAGGCGCAGGCCTGGCGCGGCGCGGCGCCTCGCCTCAGACGGCCCCGGACCGCGGAGCAGGTCTCGTGATCGGGGTCGCGGCCTTGATGTTCAGCTATGCGGGCGCCGCCGGCCTTTGCGCGGCCATGGCCCGGCATCAGACCGAGCTGGTCGGCCGAAAGCTCGCTCCGGCCGAGGCCAGGCGCCTGCGGGCCGCCGGCTCGGCCGCCCTGGCCGCGGCCCTGGCCTGCGCCATAGGCGCCGTGGGCTGCAGCGTAGGACCGGTTCTCTGGACCGGTATGGTCATGCTGGCGGGCCTGGTCCTGACCCTGCTGTTGCCCTATGGCCCCCAGTTGGCGCGGAGAACCGCCGTGATCCTGGGCCTGTTCGCGCCCCTGACCGCGGCCGCCGGCTTCATCATCGCCGCCACCGCCTGACCGCAGCCCCGTCGCCTCGCCTATGGCCCCGCGTGGCCCCACGGGCTATGGCCTCTGACATGTCACAGGCGCCCCTGGCCTCGCCGCCGCTCAGTCCCCTCGCCGTCCCCGTCCTCATGGGGGTGGTCTTCCTGAGCCTGATCGGCTTTGGCGTGGTCATCCCCCTCCTACCCTTCTACGCTACGGTCTTCGGGGCGAGCGCCTGGCAGGTGACGTCCATGTTCGCCGTCTTCGCCGCCGGCCAGTTCTTCGGAGAACTGATCTGGGGGCGGCTGTCGGACCGAATCGGCCGCAAGCCGGTGATCCTGGGCACCATACTGATGGCCGCGCTGGGCTATGTAGCTCTGGCCTTCGCGCCCAACATCTGGTTCGCCATCGCCGCCCGGGCGGTGGCCGGGGTGTTCAGCGGCAACATCTCCACCATCCAGGGCTATATTGTCGACGTCACCCCTCAGGAGAAGCTGGCCGGCCGCCTGGGCCTGATCGGTTCGGCCTTCGGCATCGGCTTCGTGGTCGGACCCTTGCTGGGCGGGGTGCTGGCGCGGCCGGAGATCGGGGCCGCCGGCTTCCAGCCGCCCCTGCTCACGGCAGCCGCCCTTTGCCTGGCCGGCGGCCTGGGAGCCGCAGTCTTCGTGCGCGAGAGCCGTAGCCGCGGCATGGCCGGCGCCCGGCGCCCCGGTCCGCTTCAGGCCCTGGCCCAGACTCTGGGCGATCCCACCCTGCGCCGGCTGATGGGCGGGACCTTCCTCTCCTTCGCCGGTTTCTCGGCCATGTGGTCCATCTTCGGCCTCTGGGGGGCGGCGGCCTATGGCTGGGGCCCGAAGATGATCGGCTTCGTCATGGCGCTCACCGGGGTGGCCGCGGCCACCAGCCAGGGCCTGCTGTCAGGCTGGGCGGTGAAACGGATCGGCGAGCGGCCCACCGTCCTTGTGGGGCTCACCGTCACCGCCGTCTTCCTGTTCCTGGAAGCCCTGGGTCCGCCCATGGTGGTGGCCATCATTCTGATGGTGATCCTGGTCATCGGCCACACCACCAGCCAACCGGCCACCTCGGCCCTGATCTCCCGCGCCGCGCCTTTCGGGCGCCAGGGGGAGACCCTGGGCGCCAACAACGCCTCCAGCGCCGCCGCCCGCGTGCTGGGGCCGGTGCTGGCGGGCTTCCTGTTCGCCGGAGTCGGCCCGTGGGCGCCCTTCGTGCTGGCGGGCGTCCTCATCCTGCCCGCCGCAGCCCTGATCGGACTGGGGGGCCGCCGCTCAGCCTGAGACCGCCCCGGCGTCGGGGGCCGATCGCTCCCGGTGCATGGCCAGGCCCATCTGCAGGCTGCGCCCGATCATCTCGGCCCGGGCGATGAACAGCTGCGCCGCCTGTGGCGGGCAGACATCCCGCGCCGTGGTCCGCCACAGGTCCAGCCACAGGGGGAAGTGCGCCATCTCGATCTCGCCGGCCCGGGCGTGGGCGGCCATGGGCGAGCCCTTGAACCGCGCGGTCATCAGCAGCACCGAGGACCAGAAGTCGCAGAGCTTGGCCAGATGCTCTTCCCAGTCCTCCACATGGGCGGCGAAGACAGGACCCAGCACAGCGTGTTCGCGGACCCGGCCATAGAAGGTGCGCACCTGGCGCTCGATCAGGGCCTCATCGACGCCGGCCTGGCCGCCCGGCGCGATCTGGCGGCGACGCTCAGCGGCCGCAGCGGCTTCGGCGGGGGTGCGCACCTGTCTCATGGGGGTGAACAATCACAACCGCGCCCGCCGCGCCAGGGCCGGCGAGCTTGGCGCGAGGCGTGGAAGCCCCTATCAAGCCCACCTTCGCCGGAGACCCGCCATGAGCACCGACAGTCCCCCCGACCGCCTCTCCACCAATCCCGACAGCCCCCACTATGACGAGGCCGCCTTGGCCCGCGGGGTGGGCGTCCGCTTCAAGGGCGTGGAGAAGAACAATGTGGACGAATATTGCGTCAGCGAGGGCTGGGTCCGTCTGGCCGTGGGCAAGACCCTGGATCGCAAGGGCAATCCGGTCACGGTCAAGCTTCAGGGGGAGGTGGAGCCCTATTTCCGTGGAGACGACGCGGCCTGAGTTTCAGTCCTCAGGCTTGTGAGGCGGGCCGCGGCGCCCCAGGTTCCCGGCCAACGGAACAAGGGAGACGCCCATGAGCGACGCTGTAAAGACCACCGGCCTGGAACTGCGGTCGAAGATCACCGCCGAGGGCGAACTTCTCCTGTCGCTGGAACGCGTGCCCACGCCACAGCCTGGCCCCGGCCAGTTGCTGGTCCAGGTCCAGGCCTCGCCCATCAATCCCTCCGATCTTGGCCTGCTTCTCGGGCCGGTGGACATGGCGAGCCTGTCCGCCTCGGGCTCGGGGGAGAATGCCCAGGTCCGCGGCCGGGTGGCCCCTCAGCGCCTTCCCGCCCTTCGGCCCCGCCTGGACCAGTCCTTGCCCGTGGGCAATGAGGGGGCTGGGCTGGTCGTCAAGGCCGGCCCGGGCGCGGAGGCCTATCTCGGCAAGACCGTGGCCATGCTGGGCGGCGCCATGTACGCCGAATATCGCCTGGTGGGGGCCGCCGATGTCATGGTCCTGCCGCAAGGCGCCAGCGCGGCCGACGGCGCCTCCTGCTTCGTCAATCCGCTGACGGCGCTCGGCATGGTGGAGACCATGCGCCGGGAAGGCCACAGCGCCCTGGTCCACACCGCCGCGGCGTCCAATCTCGGCCAGATGCTGAACAAGATCTGCCTCAAGGACGGCGTTCCCCTGGTCAACATCGTGCGCAGCGCCGAACAGGCCGAGATCCTGCGCAAGATCGGCGCCCGCCACATCGTCGACAGCACCGCCGAGGGCTTCGTCTCCGACCTGACAGAGGCGGTGGCCGAGACGGGCGCGACGCTCGCCTTCGACGCCATCGGCGGCGGCGACTTGGCCGGCCAGATCCTGGTGGCCATGGAGACCGCCCTCAACCGCAAGGCCGAGGCCTACAGCCGCTACGGCTCGGCCACCCACAAGCAGGTCTATATCTATGGCGGCCTGGACGTCAGCCGCACGCGCATCGACCGCAGCATCGGCATGGCCTGGGGGGTCGGCGGCTGGCTGCTGACCTATTTCCTGCAGAAGATCGGTCCGCAGGACGCCCAGAAGCTGCGCGACCGGGTGATGGCCGAGCTCACCACCACCTTCGCCAGCCATTATACGGCGGAGATCTCGCTCACCGAGATGCTGCAGCCGGCGACCATCGAGGCCTATACGCGCAAGGCCACAGGCGAAAAGTACCTGGTGACGCCGCACAAGGGCTGAGCCGCACCCTTGGCCGGGGGGGCCGGCGTGCTATCGTCGGCCCCGACCCCTCCAACAGCAAGGTGCGGATCAGTTGCTCACGGCGTTCGCCCTCGCGCTCATGCTAGTCGGCCAGGAAGGCCAGGCGACCCTGCAATCCTGCGTGCTCGAAGCCGAAGGGTGGGTCTGCCGCTATCGGGTGCCCGACACGATCCTGCGCCCACATGATCCGAACCTGGCGGACGCCGCCCCGCCTGTGGTCTTGATAACTCCGTCCCAACCTTCGGCTTCCCAACCCGCTGATTCCCCGCC
>NZ_DAIMHV010000163.1:0-6056 GCF_036723115.1 Phenylobacterium sp.
CCTCAGCTTCGCCCTCGAAACGGAGATTCAGGGCCGCTGGCCCTGGCGGCGGGCGCAGGCCGACCCCGGCGAGGCGCGACGCTAGACGGGCGCCTTCATCCGGGCGCCGGGCGTCACACCGGCGTCTCCCCGGCCACGGTGGTGCGGTGCATCACGCGCAGATGGCCGTCATAGCCGCCTTCGGCCAGGTGGATGGTGCGCCGGTTGTCCCAGATGAGCAGAGTGTGCGGCGCCCAGCGGTGGCGGAAGATGAATTCTTCCCGCGTCATATGCGCAAACAGGAAGGCGAGGATCGCCTGGCTCTCGGCGGGGCTCATGCCCTCGATCCCGACCGTATAGACCGGGCTGACGAACAGCGCCTTGCGGCCCGTCACGGGATGAGTGCGGACCAGGGGATGGCTGTGGGTCTTGTCGGCCTCGGCGCTGACGATGATCTGCATGGTGCGCTTCTCGGTCTCCCGGGCGAAGACGCCCTGGGTCCCATAGGCGCGGCCGGCGCTGTGGACCGCGCGCAGGCGGCCGAGCGTCTCCTGCATCACGGGCGACAGGGCCTCATAGGCCCGGACGCAGTCGGCGAAGAGGGTGTCGCCGCCGACCGGCGGCACCACCTTGGCATGCAGCAGAGTGGCGGCCGGCGGCTTGGGCTGGAAGCTCCAGTCCGAATGCCATCCGGCGCCGAAGTTGGTGGCCTTTTCGTCCGGCTCCCGGCGCAGCTCCAGGACGTTGGGCCGGCCGGGCATGGGGGCGATGAAGGGATCCACCCCAAAGGGGCCGAAGCGCAGGGTGGCGGCCTCCAGTTCATCAAGGCTCAGATCCTGGTCGGGGAAGCTTAAGACCCCGTGTTCGGCCCAGGCGCGCAGGACCTCGTCCATCACCTTATCCGAGGGGCCTTCGGCGAAGTTCACCCCCCGCACCACGGCGCCGAAGCCGTGTTCGGCGGGGTGGGTCTGGAGGGTGGGATAGGCGTCTTGATCAGGGGTTGGCATGGCGCGCGCGCTTCCTCCGGCTTTTTGCTCTTGAGGCCATGAAACACCCGTTTGCTTCGAAGGCGTAACCCTGTATGCGAGGCTGGTCATGACCTCGATTTCCGAAACCCACGACGATCAGTTGCTGACCCTTGTCCCCGACAAGAAGGTCTCCGTGCGCGAGACCTTCGGCGTCGATGTGGACATGACCGTGCCGGCCTTCTCCCACCGCGACAGCCATGTGCCGGAGATCGACACCGCCTATCGGTTCGACCCGGAAACCACCAAGGCCATCTGCGCGGGCTTCGCCTATGACCGCCGCGTCATGGTCCAGGGCTATCACGGCACGGGCAAGTCGACCCACATCGAACAGGTCGCCGCGCGGCTGAACTGGCCGCTGATCCGGGTCAATCTGGACAGCCACGTCAGCCGGATCGATCTGGTGGGCAAGGACGCCATCGTCCTGAAGGACGGCAAGCAGATCACCGAGTTCCGGGAGGGCATCCTGCCCTGGGCGTTGCAGCGTCCCATCGCCCTGGTGTTCGACGAATACGACGCCGGCCGGCCGGATGTGATGTTCGTCATCCAGCGCATCCTGGAAGCCCAGGGCAAGCTGACCCTGCTCGACCAGAACCGGGTCATCCGGCCGAACCCCTATTTCCGCCTGTTCTCCACCACCAACACCATCGGTCTGGGCGACACGACGGGGCTCTATCACGGCACCCAGCAGATCAATCAGGGGCAGATGGACCGCTGGTCCATCGTCACCACCCTGAACTATCTGGACCACGACGTGGAGGCGCAGATCGTGCTGTCCAAGTCGCCGAATTACGACACCCCCGAGGGCAAGCGCACCATTGCGGCCATGGTCCGGGTGGCGGACATGACCCGCAACGCCTTCATGAACGGCGACATCTCCACGGTCATGAGCCCGCGGACAGTGATCACCTGGGCGCAGAACGCCGAGATTTTCGGCGGCGACATCGGCCTGGCCTTCCGCCTGACCTTCCTCAACAAGTGCGACGAACTGGAGCGCGGCACCGTGGCCGAGTTCTACCAGCGCGCCTTTGGCAAGGACCTGCCGGAAAGCACCGCCCGGGTGCGCGTGGCCTGAGGGCTACGCCACAGGCGCGAAACAGAAACGGCGGCCCTGCATGGCGGGGCCGCCGTTCTTCATTCTGCATGATGGCGCCTCAGAAACGCCCTTCGCGCGCGGGTCAGCGGCTCATGAGGGCGGCCAGGCGACTGGCCTCGGTCTCGCTGATGCAGCGGGGCGCGGCCCAGCCTTCCTGCGAATTCAGGGCCTCTTCGGCGGAGACGAATTTCACCTCGCCGAACTCCCGGGCGAAGCCGCGCAGGGTCATGTCCGAACGGTCGCAGATATAGACCACGCGCGACGCCCGGACCGATTCCCGGGCCGCGGCGTCCTTGGCCGCCGCCTCGGCGGACGGGGCGCGGACGACTTCGCCGGCCTGGGCCGAGCCCAGAGCCAGGAGGGCGGCGCTCGCGGCGAGTGCGATCAACTTCATGTTTTTCCTCCTCATTATGGCCGGTCAGAGCCGGATCTTGGCAGGAGCGTTCCACAGCCCTGAATGCTTGTGAAGCTTTTATGACGGTTTTGAGCATGTTTTGCGACAATGCGCCGCCACCGTCAGCGGGCCGCCTTTAACCTCCCCCGCGAACGCCGTGGACGGATGAAATTCTACGGTCGGCCCTGGCGTTCGCGTCATGCCAGGCACTGGACGAGCACGGTTCTCTGGGCAATGTTCCGCCCCATTGAAGCAAAACTTCAGATTGCACTTGGGGAAGACATGTCGAGGAAGATGATCGCCGCCCTGACGGCCGCCACCGGGGCGCTGGCCCTGGCCGTCGCCGCCGGGCAGGCACAGGCCCAGTCGCAGGGTGCCGCCGCCCCGGCCGCCAATGACTATTCCAAGACCGAGAGCTGGCTCTGCTGGCCCGGTCAGGACGACGCCTGCGCCATCGACAACACCACCACCGTGGTGGCGGCCGACGGGACCATGACCACCGAGACCTGGCAGGCCAATCCGGACGCGGCCATCGACTGCTTCTACGTCTATCCCACCGTCTCCAACGATCCCGGCGTGATCAGCGACATGGTGGCCAATGACGAGGAACGGCGGGTGGTGGCCCAGCAGCTGGCGCGCTTCGGCTCGCAATGCCGGGTCTATGCGCCTCTTTATCGCCAGTTCACCCTGACGGCCCTGCGGGCGGTGGTGATGGGCGCGGCCCTGCCGTCCGGCCCCCGGCCCAACACCGGCTATCAGGACGTGGTCGACGCCTGGAACCACTATCTGGAGCACGAGAACAAGGGGCGCGGCGTGGTCCTGATCGGCCACAGCCAGGGCTCGGGCGTGCTGACCCAGCTGATCGCCAATGAGATCGACGGCAAGCCCGTGCAGGAACGGCTGATCTCGGCCCTGCTCATCGGGACCAACCTGCCGGTGAAGCGTGGCGAGGCGACGGGAACCTTTAAGTCCGTCCCCCTCTGCCAAGCGCCGGGCCAGATCGGTTGCGCGGTGTCCTATGTGAGCTTCCGCGCCGATCAGCCGCCGCCGGCCAATTCCCGGTTTGGCGTCATCACCGGCGCCGGAGCCGAGACCATGGAGGCCGCCTGCGTCAATCCCGCCGCCCTGGCCGGGGGCAAGGCTGATCTGCACGCCTATCTGGCCAGCAGCGGCACCCTGCTCGGCTCATCCGACGCCCCGGCGGCCTGGGTGAAGGACGGACCTGAGGTGACCACGCCGTTCGTCTCGGTTCCTGGCCTGCTGAGCGCCGAGTGCGTGCGCAAGGACGGCTTCCACTATCTGGCGGTCACCACCAACGCCGACCCGGCCGATCCGCGCACCGACACCATCGCCGGCGACGTGGCTCAGAACGGGGTGGTGGCCCGGGATTGGGGCCTGCATCTGATCGATGTGAACCTGGCCATGGGCGACTTGGTGAAGATGGTCGAGACCCAGGGCGCGGCCTATCTGGCCAAACACGCCCACCACTGAGGGTCGGCGCCTGACAAGGCGGCCCCCGCGCCCAGGCGCGGGGGCCGTTTCGTTTTGAAACCTCGCCTGACCTAGCGTCCGGTGAGCTTTCGTCCGGCCATGACGCCCAGAACCAGGAAGACCAGGAAGCCCACGAGGAAGAGGAAGAAGAGAATCTTGGCCACACCGGCGGCCGCGCCGGCCACGCCGCCGAAGCCCAGGGCGCCGGCCACAAGGGCCACGAGGGCGAAGATCAGAGCCCATTTCAACATGTCGGTTCTCCTGAACGGTTTGTCGAAGGGGGCAACGCCGCACGAAGCCTGGCTGTTCCGCCGCGCCAGCCGGTCCCGGGCCTGCATTGGCCCTTTCCCGCCGGCCTTGGGGCGCCTTATCTAGGAGACGATGTCCAAGTCCCCGCCCGAGAGCCCCGTCGAGCCGTTCAAGCGCGCCCTGGCCAACGCCGCGCGCTCCCTGGCCGAATCGCCTGACCTGGAGATCGTCTATTCCGGCGAAGGCCCGCAATTGCAGGGCAACCGGGCGGTGCTGCCCCATCCACCCCGGGACCTGGGGCCGGAGGACGCCGCCCGCATCCGCGGCCTGGCCGACCAGATGGCCCTGCGCCTGGCCCACCACGATACGGCGACCCACGCCAAGGGACGGCCCCAGTCGGCCCAGGGCGGCCCGATATTCGACGCCATCGAGCAGGCGCGCACCGAGGCCATCGGCGCCAACGCCCTGGGCGGGGTGCGCGAGAACCTGAAGGCGGTGCTGGACCAGTCCTGGGCCAAGCGGGTCTTCGACCCCATCGCCGCCCAAGCCAATCCCCCCATGGAGGAGATCGTCGGCCTGATGGTGCGCGAGCGCCTGACCGGCGAGCCGCCGCCGCCGGCCGCCCGTCCCCTGGTGGATCTGTTCCGGGCCGATATCGAGGCCAGGGCCGGCGCCGACCTTGATCGCCTGGCGGACAATCTTGAGGACCAGCGGGCCTTCGGCAAGGTGGCCAAGGCCATCCTCCGGGACCTGTCCATGGGCGATGACCTGTCCGACGCCCCCGACCAGCCTGATGAGGACGAGGACGGCGGCGAGGACGGCGAGTCCGACCGGTCCGAACAGGGCGACGAGGACGGCGGCGAGGAGCAGTCGCCCCAGCAGAGCGCCATGGACGACAGCGAGGCGACCCATCGCGAAAGCGAGGAGTCCGACAGCCAGCTGATGAGCGCCGAGGAAGATCCGGACGCGGAGGACACCGAGGACCAGCCCGACATGGGCGAGGGCGAGCAGCCCGCCCGGCCCGAGCCCAAGGGCGAGGCCAGGACGCCGACCTACAAGGTCTTCTCCACGGCCCACGACGAGATCATCGCCGCCGAAGAGCTCTGCGATCCCGAAGAGCTGGGCCGCCTGCGGGCCTATCTCGACCAGCAGCTGGCCAGCCTGTCCACCGTGGTCTCGCGCCTGGCCAACAAGCTGCAGCGCAAGCTCATGGCCCAGCAGAACCGCTCCTGGAGCTTCGATCTCGAGGAAGGCATTCTCGACACCGCCCGCCTGACCCGGGTGATCACCGACCCCACCGCCTCCCTGGCCTTCAAGGAGGAGGAGGACACCGAGTTCCGCGACACGGTGGTGACCATACTGATCGACAATTCCGGCTCCATGCGCGGGCGTCCGATCATGGTCGCCGCCGTCTGCGCCGACATCCTGGCTCGGACCCTGGAGCGGTGCGGGGTCAAGACCGAGATCCTGGGCTTCACCACCCGGGCCTGGAAGGGCGGGTCCAGCCGCGAGGACTGGCTGAAGGCGGGCAAGCCGCCCCAGCCCGGTCGGCTGAACGACCTGCGCCATATCGTCTACAAGGCCGCGGACGCTCCCTGGCGGCGGGCCCGGCGCAATCTGGGCCTGATGATGCGCGAGGGCCTGCTGAAGGAGAATATCGACGGCGAGGCCCTGATGTGGGCCCACCATCGGCTTCTGGGGCGGCCCGAGGCGCGACGCATCCTGATGGTCATCTCCGACGGGGCGCCGGTGGATGATTCCACCCTCTCGGTGAACTCCGGCCACTATCTGGAGCGTCACCTGCGCGAGGTGATCGCCGAGA
>NZ_DAIMHV010000164.1:0-6004 GCF_036723115.1 Phenylobacterium sp.
GGCCGCGGAATAGGGCCGCGGAAATCGGTTCAGGCGTCAGGTCTCGCCATCGCCCGGCGCGCGGCCGGGAAAGCCTGGCAGGGACCAGCGCCAGACAATGGCGCCCGCCCGCACGGTGAAGGCGGCGGCGAAGCCGCCCAGGCCCGCCGGCAGTTCCCCCAGGCCGAGCGCCCGGGCGGCCACGAAGACGGCGGCCCCCACAAGCGCTGCGGAGACATAGATTTCCCGCTTCAGGAGGACCGAGGGCTCTTCGGCCAGAACATCGCGCAGCACCCCGCCGAAGGTGGCGGTGAGCACCCCCATGACCACCGCCGCCCCGGGCGGGACGCCGAAGGCCAGCGCCTTGGCCGCGCCCACAATGGCGTAGGCCGACAGGCCCAGGGCGTCGAGCCAGTTGAGAATGGCCAGCCTCGCCCGCCCCGCGCCGAACACCCACACCACGGCGGACGCCGCCAGGGGGGCCAGCAGATATTGCGGACGCCCCACCCAGAAGACCGGAGCGTCGATCAGGAGGTCGCGCAGGGTCCCCCCGCCCACCCCGGTGACGGCGGCGAAAAAGGCGAAGGTGACGATGTCGTGCTTGCGCCGGGCTGCGGCCAGGGCCCCGGAGGCCCCGAACACGAAGACGGCGGCATAGTCCAGCCAGATCAGGGTGGCGTCGAGGCCTTCCATGGCGTTCTCCCCGCGCGCCAGCGTCCGGGCGCATCCGATAACCGGTTCCCACTTACCGGAACGCCATCTAGAACCCACCCATGACCGATCAGAAAAAAGGCTGGTTCCAGCGCCTGACCGACGGGTTGTCGCGATCCTCGCGCCAGTTGTCGGACCAGGTGGTGTCCGGCCTCGTCAAGCAGCCCCTCGACCAGGCCAAGCTGGACGAACTGGAAGAGATGCTCATCGAGGCCGACCTGGGACCCGCCTCGGCGGCCAAGATCACCGAGGCCTTCGCCGCCGAGCGGTTCGGCAAGAGCGTCGATGAGACGGAGATCCGCGAGGCCCTGGCCCGGGCCATCGGCGATGAGCTGGCGCCTCGGCGGGGGGATTTCGCCCCCCTCTCCGGCCCCCGGCCCTATGTGGTGATGTTCATCGGGGTCAATGGGTCGGGCAAGACCACGACTCTGGGCAAGATCGCCGTGGACCTGCGCCGCCAGGGCGCCAAGGTCCTGGTGGTGGCCGGCGACACCTTCCGCGCCGCAGCCGTAGAGCAGCTGTCGGTCTGGGCCCAGCGCGCCGGCGCCGACTTTCTGTCGCGCCCCACCGGCTCGGACGCCGCGGGACTGGCCTTCGACGCCTATGAAAAGGCCCGCGCCGAGGGTTATGACGTGGTGCTCATCGACACCGCCGGCCGCCTGCAGAACAAGGCCGGGCTGATGGAAGAGCTGCTCAAGATCAACCGGGTGCTGAAGAAGATCGATCCGGACGCCCCCCACGAGACCCTGCTGGTCCTGGACGCCACGGTGGGCCGCAATGCGCTGGCCCAGGAGAACATCTTCGGCAACCAGATCGGCGTCTCGGGCATCGTGATGACCAAGCTGGACGGCACCGCCCGCGGCGGCGTCCTGGTGCCCGTGGCCCAGGCCTCCGACAGTCCGATCAAGCTGATCGGGGTGGGCGAAGGGGTGGACGACCTGCAACCCTTCGACCCGCGGGCCTTCGCCCGCTCCCTGGTCGGACTGGAGGATCAATGAGGCTCTCCCCCGGGGCGCACCGCCTGGTGCGGTTCATCGTCGACTATGGGGGCCTCGTGGCCTTTCTGGTGGGCTTCTTCGGCTTCACCGGCCGCGACCTGGTGGCGGCCACCTGGTGGCTGGTGGCCGGATCGGCGGTGGCCCTGGTGGTGGGCCTTGTGGTGGAACGGCGCATCGCCCCCATTCCGGCGGTCTCGGGCGGCGCGGCCCTGGTCTTCGGCGGCCTGACCCTCGTCTTCCACGACGAGACCTTCGTGAAGATCAAGCCGACCATCATGAACGCCCTGTTCGGCGCGGCCCTGCTGGGCGGGCTGGCCCTGGGCAAGAGCCCGCTGAAGATGCTCATCGGCGCCTCTCTGCCTCTTCCCGACGAGGCCTGGCGCAAGCTGACCTTGAACTACGGCCTCTATTTCTTCGCCACGGCCATCCTCAACGAGATCGTCTGGCGGACCCAGACCAACGAGGTCTGGGTGCTCTTCCGCACGCCCGGCCTGATGATCCTGGGCCTCGTCTTCTCGCTGGCCCAGGCGCCTCTGATGATGCGCTACATGCGTAAGGCCGAGCCTCCCGCCGCCGATTGAGCGGGCTTGACCCACCGCCCACGGACTTTCCGTCGTCAAAGCGACGCAAAAACTCTGTAGTCTGCCCGTTATTGGACGATAGGTCGGGGAGGCGCCGGTGGCCAAGGACCAGGGCGAGACCAGGGATCGCGCCAGCGCGCCCGCGGACCTGGCGGCGTCCCCCAGCCAGCTCCTGCACCGGGCCTTGCAGGTGTCTCTCGACATCTATGCCGAGGAGTTCGGCGACAATCCCCTCACCCAGCGCCAGTTCGCCGTGCTCTCGGCGGTGGAGGCCAGGGAGGGGCTGACCCAGACCGACCTGGTCCGGGCCACGGGGATCGACCGCTCCACCCTGGCCGACATGGTGGCCCGGATGATCGCCAAGGGTCTGCTCGGCCGGGAGCGCTCGGCCACCGACGCCCGGGCCAACGCCGTCCACCTGACCGCCGACGGCCGGGCGGTGCTGAACGAGGCCCGCCCGCGGATGGCGGCCACCGACGCCCGGCTGCTGGCCCTACTTTCGGCCGGCAAGCGCGAGGGTTTCATCAATCAACTGCGCAAGCTGGTCCAGGCCGGCGAGGCCGTGGGCGGCGCCGAAAGCGAAGCCCGGGTCGAGAGCGCGGCCCAGGATGGGGCCGAAACGGTCCCTGTGATCGCGCCCCCCAAGGCCAAGAAGTCCAAGGGCGACAAGGCCAAGGACGGCAAGAAGAAGAAAAAGGGCAAGCGGCGCGCCGATGAAACGCCCGCGGCCTGAGCTCGCCCAAGGCCTGAGGTCGTCAGACGCCCGAACGCCAGCGCACAAGACAAAGGCCCCGGGTCGCCCCGGGGCCTTTCGCGTTCCGATGCTTGTGCGCGCGGGCCCGCCGAGGCGGGCCAGCGATCTGCCCGCCTAGCGGCGGTCGCCGAACAGGGCGAGCAGGAATTGGAACAGGTTGATGAAGTTGATGTAGAGGCTCAGCGCCCCGTAGTTGGTCGCCACGCCCATGGCGGCCTGGTCGCCGCCGAGCTGGTAATAGGTCATCTTCAGGCGCTGCGTGTCGTAGGCGATGAGGCCCGCGAAGATCAGCACGCCCAGGACGCTGATGATGAACTGCATCATCGAGTTCTGGATGAACATGTTGACGACCATGGCGATGATCAGGCCGAACAGGCCCACGATCAGGAAGCTGCCGAAGCCGGTCAGGTCCTTCTTCGTGGTGTAGCCGAACAGCGACAGGGCGCCGAAGGCCGCGGCCGTGATCAGGAAGGTCGAGGCGATGGAAGCGCCGGTATAGACGAGGGTCAGAACGCCCATGCCCGCGCCGATCAGCGCGACGATGGTCCAGTAGAGGATCCCGGAGCTCCGCGGCGACGCATTGCGCAGGGCGAACATGCCAAACAGCATGACGGCCAGCGGCGCGAAGGCCACGATCATTCCCAGGACGGTCATACCGGCCAGGCGTCCATCCGGGGTGACCGTGTACATCAGGTCGCGCACCGGGGGGTACTGGCCCGTGACGAAGGCCAGGGCGGCCGACAGCACGAGACCCAGCGCCACCTTGTTGTAGACACCGAGCATGAAGGCGCGAAGACCCGCGTCCACCGACATATCGGCGCGATCCGCGGGGATCGAGCGCATGTGGGCACGGTTGAAGTCGCTCATCGAGGCAAAGCCCTTTCTGGTTCGCGTCCCCTATCGGACGCCGTTCTAATATCGGGACGCCGAAGCCTCCTGACAAGAAGAACCGGCAGGCGGCGAAAGGGTTGTCGATGGAGAGCGAAGTTTTTTCGGCGATGCTTGCGCCCTGCCGGGGCCAGGCCGCAATCTCCGCCCCATGATCCGCCTGTTCGCCGCCCTGGCCGTTCCCGATGAGATCGCCCAGGCGATCGCCCCCCGCCAGCAGGGCCTTGAGGGCGCCCGCTGGCGCCCCGCCGAAGCCCTGCACATCACTCTGCGCTTCTTCGGCGAGGTGCGCGAAGACGTGGCCCATGACCTGGACGGCGAACTGACCCGGGTGTCCGGCAAGCCCCTGACCCTGACCCTGGAAGGGGTCGGGGCCTTCGGCGAGGGGCGGGATATTCACGCGCTGTGGGCCGGGGTGGCCCCCCATGAGGGACTGAACGTCCTGGCCGGCCGGTGCGACGCCGCCGCCCGCCGGGCGGGCCTGCCTGCCGACCGCCGAAGCTATCGCCCGCATGTGACCCTCGCCTATCTGACCAGGCCCGATCCGGCCGAGGCGGCGGCCTGGATCCAGCGCAACAACCTGCTGAGGTCCGCGCCGTTCGAGGTGGACCGGTTCGGCCTCTATTCCAGCCGCCTGGGCGAGGGCGGCTCGACCTACACCCTGGAACGGGAATACCGGCTGGGCTGAGGCTCAGACCGCCGCGGCGTGGTCCTTCAGGACGCCGAGGGTGACGATGGCCAGGGTCTCCTCGTGGGTGGCCTCCAGCACCACGCGCGGCGCGGCCCCGGCGTCCAGGGCCTCCTTCCAGCGGGGCGCGCAGAGGCACCAGCGGTCGCCGGGGCGCAGGCCGGGGAAGCCGCTTTCGGGAATGGGCGTGGACAGGTCGTTGCCCACGGCCTTGGAGAAGGCCAGGAACTCCGCCGTCATCACCGCGCAGACCGTGTGCAGGCCGAGGTCATGGGGGCCCGTCTCGCAACAGCCGTTGCGGAAGAACCCGGTCACGGGATCCATCGAGCAGGGCTTGAGCTCCCCGCCCAGGACATTCTTGGCCTCGGCGTCGTATCGGATGGTCATGGCGCCATCCTAAACGCTAAGACGGAGGCTGCGCCAAGGCCCCCGCCCGCCCTGCGACAGGAAGACCTGCCAGATGTCCCTTTCCCCCGCCGCCGCCCAAGGCCAGGCCTGCCCCCGCCGCAGCGTCCTCTACATGCCCGCCTCCAATCCCCGCGCCCTGGAGAAGGCCCGGCAGATCGACTGCGACGTGGTCATCTTCGACCTGGAGGACGCCGTGGCGCCCGACGCCAAGGCCGAGGCGCGGCAGGCGGCGATCGAGGCGCTCGGCCAGGGCGGCTATGGCCCCCGCGAGGTGGTGATCCGCATCAACGGCCTGGACACCCCGTGGGGCGCCAAGGATCTGGCCGCCGCCCGGGCGGCCGCGCCGGACGCCATCCTGGTCCCCAAGATCAACGGTCCCGAAGACCTCGCCCCCTATGGCCGCGACCTGCCCGACGGCGTCGCCCTGTGGGCCATGGTGGAGACCTGTCGCTCGCTCTTCCGGCTGGACGCCCTGGCCGCGGCCGCGGCGGCCCATGGCCTGACCACCCTGGTGGCCGGGACCAACGATCTGGCCAAGGAGATGCGGTGCGAACCGGGCGTGGACCGCGCGCCCCTGGCCGGCCCCCTCTCCCTGCTGGTGGCCGCCGCGCGCGCCCATGGGCTGACCGTGCTGGACGGGGTGTTCAACGATATCGACGACGAGGCGGGCCTGGCCCGGCAGTGCGCCCAGGGCGCCGCCTTCGGCTTCGACGGCAAGACCCTGATCCATCCCCGCCAGGTGGACACGGCCAACCGGGTCTTCGCGCCCGCCCCCGAGGCGGTCCAATGGTCGCGACGGGTGGTGGAAGCCTTTGATTCGCCTGAAAACCAGTCTAGGGGCGTGATCCGGGTGGAGGGGCGTATGGTCGAGCGCCTGCATCTGGAAGAAGCCCGGCGGCTGATCGCCGTGGCCGACGCCATCGCCGCCCGCTGAGACGCCCGCGAGCTTAGCCTCTGTCAGGAGACCCGGAGCCCATGGCCAGGACGCGCCGCCCGC
>NZ_DAIMHV010000165.1:0-5948 GCF_036723115.1 Phenylobacterium sp.
CGCCCAACCCATCCCCACGGCGACCACCCACTTCGTCAACGGCCGGCCCCTGCAGGGTCCCTATGGGGCGGGGCTTGAGACGGCGGTCTTCGCCATGGGCTGCTTCTGGGGGGTGGAGCGGGTCTTCTGGCAGATCCCGGGCGTGCAGGTGACGGCCGTCGGCTATGTGAACGGGCTCACCCCCAATCCCACCTATGAAGAGGTGTGCAGCGGCCGCACCGGCCACACCGAGGCGGTGCTGGTGGTCTATGATCCCAAGGTCGTCACCTATGAGCAGCTGCTCAAGGCCTTCTGGGAGAACCATGACCCCACCCAGGGCATGCGCCAGGGCAATGATATCGGCACCCAGTACCGGTCGGGCCTCTATGTGAAGGACGACGCCCAGGCCCAGGCGGCCGCAGCCAGCAAGGCGGCCTATCAGCAGGCCCTGTCGGCCCGCGGCCTGGGCGCCATCACCACCGAGATCGTGGAAGCCGGCCCCTTCTATTTCGCCGAGGACTATCACCAGCAGTACCTGGCCAAGAACCCCGGCGGCTATTGCGGCATCGGCGGCACGGGCGTGACCTGCCCCATCGGCGTCGGCGTAGAGGCCGGCTGAGCCTTCATCCGGGCGGTTGGCTCTGGACGGCCCCCCCGGGGGAGGGGTTATGATCTCATCAGGCGTGATTTGAGAAATCACAACCTGAAGGCGCAGTTCCATGCCGACAACCCAGGCGCCAGAGCCGACCCCGTGGAAGCCGCCCTGGCCCTGGTGGCTCAACCTGTCCTGGGCGGGCGGGATCGAGCCCTGGGTGCGGCTGCTGACCCGGCTCGTGGTGGGCGCCTATCTGGTCTGGGGCGTTCTTGGCCCGGCCACGGACCCGCAGCAGATGGCTGAGTTCGCCGCCTATCTGGCCGGCCATGGGTTCATCTGGCCGGGACTGATGGCGGGGCTGGCGGTCTACGCGCAGGTTTTCTGCGGCGTGGCCTTCATTCTCGGCCTGGTGACCCGCTGGGCGGGCCTGCTCTGCGCGATCCTCTTTCTGGTCGCCGTGGTCTTTGTTGAGGCCAAGGCCGGCCTGCGCGCGGCCCTGCCCGCCACCCTGCTGGTCCTGATCGGCCTGGACATGCTGGCCCGGGGACCGGGTCCGTTCAATCTTCGCCGGCTGCTGGTGGGCCGCTGAGCCGAGAGCGTCCCGGCGCGCGCCGTGGAACCCGGTCAGGCCGGGCGATGCGGTTCGGCCAGAGGATCGGCGGGCCCCGGGGCCGGCGGCTCGGCCTGCGCCCCCTCCAGCACCTCGCGAAGGTCGGCGATGGCGTGGGCGGCGGCGGAGCTTCGCTGCCGCCAGATGAGCACGGCCACCGCGCTCAGCGTGGCGATGATGAAGGTCGTGGAGCCGAAGATCCAGCTGGCGGCGGCCAGGGCGAAGTAATAGCCCCTGACGCCTGCGTTGAAGGCCGAAAGCGCCGGATTGAGCAGCCGACCGGCGGCTGCGCCATAGGCTTCCTGCAATGGGCTCCAGGTTCCGCCGGGCGCGGCGCCGACCACGGCGACCGTGTAGTTCAGCTGGCGGATCGCCCAGATGAAGTCCAACAGGCCACGCGCCAGGGTGATCAGCACCAGGGCCAGTTGCAGCTCGAAGAGCAGGCGCGATGAGGTCTTGATGACGATCAGGCTGGATGCGCTGCGGAACGAAGCCTCGCCGCCGAACAGCACGCCGGCCGCCGCGGCGATCAGGATCAGGTTGGACGAGGCGAAGAAGGAGGCCGAATTGATGGTGTGGCCCAGAAGCTGGCCGTCCATCAGCCGGTTGTCCCGCCCCGCCATGGCCCGCATCCAGGCGCTCCGGATCACCGCCATGTCGAGATTGATCAGGTGCCGCCGCCCCAGCGCCGCCTTCACCAGGGGCTCATAGGCCAGCCAGGCCAGGGCGAAGATGGCCAGGGCGACGGCGTCCAGAGTCGACAGGTGCAGGTCGGGCAGCTGAGGGGGAATGGCTCAGTCCTCCAGGATCTTGCTGTGCTTACGGCTGTCACGCAGCAGCAGGGAGGTGATGAGGCCGACCCCCATGATGGCCGAGACGTAGAGATAGAAGCCCTGCTCAATCCCCCAGCCCTTGAAGGACAGGGCCACGGCTTCGGCGGTGCCGCCGAACAGGGCGTTGGCCATGGCGTAGGGCAGGGCCACGCCAAGCGCCCGTACATGGGCGGGAAAGAGCTCGGCCTTGGTCACCGCGCTGACCGAGGTGTAGCCCGAGATGATCACGATGAGCGCCACCATCAGGAAGAAGGCGGTCAGCGCATCACTGACGCCCGCCATGGCCTGCATGATTGGATAGGTCAGCAGCATCCCGGCCCCGAAGGTGAAGGCGAGGTTGGTGCGCCGGCCCCACCTGTCCGACAGCCAGCCGAACAGGGGCAGCAGGAAGAGATAGACGATCAGGGCCGCCGCCGTGATCGAGGTGGCCGCCTCCTTGCTGAAGCCGCTCGTGTTGACCAGGAACTTCTGCATGTAGGTCGTATAGGCATAGAAGGCGAGCGAGCCGCCGGCCGTCAGCAGGAAAATGGCCGTGGTCTCCCACGGGTGGTGGCGGAACAGCATCATGGTCCGCGCCCGCTCGGCCCCTGAAGCCTGGGCGTTCTTGAAGGACTCGCTCTCGTCCAGGCCCCGCCGGATCCAGAACACCACCACCGCCAGCAGGCCGCCCACGAAGAAGGGGATGCGCCACCCCCAGGACTCCAGGTCCGCTGGCGCCATGACGTTCTGAAGCAGGATCAGGATGCCCAGCGCCAGAAGCTGGCCGGAGATCAGGGTCACGAACTGGAAGCTGGACCAGAAGCCCCGGCGTCGCCGTCCGGCCATCTCCGAGAGATAGGTGGCGCTGGCGCCGTACTCCCCGCCCACCGAAAGGCCTTGCAGCAGGCGAGCCAAAAGAAGGGCGATGGGCGCAGCCACCCCGATGGCGGCATAGTCTGGAATGATGGCGATGACGAAGGAGCCGGCGCACATCATGGCCACCGACAGCGACAGGGCCGCCCGGCGCCCGGCGCGGTCGGCATAGAGCCCCATCAGCCAGGCGCCCAAGGGCCGCGCCAGGAAGCCGATGGCGAACACGGCCGCCGCCTGCAGGAGCTGGGCGGTCTGGTCCCCTTGCGGGAAGAAGTGCGGGGCGAAATAGAGGGCGAAGGAGGAGTAGGCGAACCAGTCGTACCATTCCACCAGATTGCCCGCCGAGCCGCCGGCGATGGCCTTCAGGCGCTGGAGCGGCGTCAGCCCCGCCGCCAGCAAACCCGGCGGCGCCTGGGAATCCGCGCCCGTCTCCGTCGCCGACATACGGTCCCTCCCCCAGTTCCAGCCCAGGGGATGCTAGAGCGCGTTCCAATCAGTGGGAACCGGTTATTGAACCTGGCCCGCGCGGCGCAGAGGTCGCTCCGCCCACAAGAGCGGAGCGAACCTTCTGCCGTCTAGATTCGGCCGATAAGCACCAGGATCAGGACGATCACCAGCACGAGGCCAAGGCCGCCCGACGGGAAGTAGCCCCAGCTGCGGCTGTAGCCCCAGGTGGGCAGGGCGCCGATGAGGGCCAGGATCAGGATGATCAGAAGGATTGTGCCAAGGGTCATGTTGTTCTCTCCGCTAGAGCGAACATGACTGTCCGCTCACCCGCTGGCAGAACGGCGCGTCCATGGCGGAGGTTCCCGAGCCGGGACAGCTCAGTCGGCGGCGTCGGCGGTGTGGATCGCCCGGTCCGTCTCCCTGACGCCCAGGACCATCAGGCCGCCGATGAAGGCGCCCTTGATCCGCGGCAGCAACAGAAGGGTGAGCCCGGTCAGGGGCAAAAGCACCCCCGGCAGCACCAGCCAGACCGGCGATTCCCACATGAAGGGGAACAGCAGGAGCGGCGCCACCACGACATGGCCGACGATCAGGATCGTGAAATAGGCCGGGCCGTCATCGGCCGGATACTGGGCCAGATCATGGCCGCAGCTCCGGCAGGCGGGCTCCACCTTCAGATAGCGCCAGAAGAGCGCGCCCTCGCCGCAGGCCGGGCAGCGCCCCTTGAGGCCCCGACGCAGGGCGGTGAGAAAGCCAGGGCGCTTGGGTTCGGACATGGCCTGCATATGCGCCTCGAACCCCGCAAGGGAAAGGGCGGCGCGCTCGCCCGCCGCCTCAAACCCCGAAAATGTTCAGCGCGCCACGTCCTGGGCCGTGGTGCGCACGGCGCTGCCCGCCGCCTCCAGGTCACGCCCGACGCCGGCCACCGTATTGCAGGCCGCAAGCACCATCGCCGCGGCCGCCAGGGCCATGATCTGCACGGTTCGCATGGGTCGCCTCCATCGCTGGCCAGGCCCGTCGCCCGGCGCCGCGCTCTGATCTAAGCCTCACCATGGCCCTGATCAACGCCCTGAACGCGCTTGCGGCTTGGCGAGAGGGGGCGCTCAGGACAAGGTGAGGCCCGACGGGCCGCGGTCGGGGCGACACCCCGATTTTCCAAGGACGGCCCCTTCCGGAGGACGCCCATGGTGGAACTGGTTCACCTGCCCGCCGATGCGCCCAGCGCATCCATCGCCCAAATCCTCGATCGCGACGGGGCGCTGATCCTGGACGACGCCCTGTCGGCCAAGGAGCTTTCGGCCCTGAAGGCGGAACTGACGCCGTTCGTGGAGGCCACGCCGGCCGGTCGCGACGGCTTCACAGGTCAGAGGACCACGCGCACCGGCGCCCTGGTGGCCCGCTCTCCGGCCTGCCGCCCCCTGGTGACCGACGCCCGCATCCAGGCCCTGTGCGCCCACCTGCTCAAGCCCAATTGCGAGCGCTGGCAGCTGCACCTGACCCAGTTGATCCGCATCATGCCGGGCCAGGGCGCCCAGCCGATCCATCGGGACCGATGGGCCTGGGGCGCGCACCTGAAAGGCGTCGAGCCGCAGCTCAACACCATCTGGGCGCTCACCGACTTCACCGCTGACAATGGCGCCACCCAGGTGGTCCCCGCCTCCCAGGCCTGGCCGGACGACCGGCGCGCCGATCCCGCCGAGATCACCCAGGCCGTCATGCGGGCCGGCTCGGTGCTGGTCTATACGGGCAGCGTCTTTCATGGCGGCGGCGCCAACCGCAGCGAGGCCGACCGCTGGGGCCTGAACATCACCTATGCCCTGGGCTGGCTGCGGCAGGAGGAGAACCAGTACCTTTCCTGCCCACCCGAGATCGCGCGCACTCTGGACCCGGACCTCCAGGACCTGCTGGGCTACGCCTTGGGGGGCTACGCCCTGGGCTACTACACCCCGCCGCTGGCCCCGGGCGAGGGGCCGGAAATGGTTCCGCCGAGCCACGCCCTGCGCGGCGACTCCGAGGCCGCGCGCTTCGGATCGGCGGAGGATCTGGCGGCCCTGGGGGCGCAGCTCCGAAACGGCTGAAGCTCAAGGAACGGGGAGCCGCCGCCGCCCGTTGCCCTGGCCTCACCCGCACAAAGGAGAGGCCCATGGCCGACCGCGCCGAACTGGAAGCCAAATTCTGGAAAGCCCTCAAGTCCGACCGCACCCTCATGCTCGGCCTGGCCGATGTGGAGGAGGGTCACAGCCAGCCCATGACCGCCCAGATCGAGGGCGACGAGGGCGGCCCCATCTGGATCTTCAGCGCCAAGGGCGTCGACCTGGTCCAGGCCGCAGGCGCCGGCCACCGGGCCGTGGCCCACTTCGCCTCCAAGGATCATGACCTCTTCGCCGCCATCCACGGTCGCCTGACGCCCGACAACGACCGCGACACCATCGATCGGCTGTGGAACCCCTTCGTGGCGGCCTGGTACGAGGGTGGCAAGGATGACCCGAAGCTGCAGCTCCTGCGGTTCGACCCTGAACGCGCCCAGATCTGGCTCAACGAGCACAGCCTGTTCGCCGGCGTGAAGATGCTGTTGGGCCGCGACCCCAAGAAGGACTACGCCGACAAGGTGGGCGAGGTTCGGCTGAGCTAG
>NZ_DAIMHV010000166.1:0-5811 GCF_036723115.1 Phenylobacterium sp.
GTGCGGGGGGAAGCTTGAGCGCTCAGACGACTGACGCGTCCGGCGGATGGCGCAAGGCGGCGGGAGTGGCGGCGGCCCTGGGGGCCTTCGCCGCCATCATGCTGGCGCCCGAGTTTGGCCCCGGCCCCCTGGTGCGCCCCGTGGCGGCGGTGACGGTGCTGATGGCCATCCTCTGGATGACCGAGGCCGCCCCGCTGATGATTACGGCGCTGCTGCCCATCGTTCTCTTCCCGGCCCTGGGGGTTTCAGATGTGCGGGAGGCGGCCGCCCCCTATGCCGACCCCGTCATCTTCCTCTTTCTCGGCGGCTTTGTGCTGGGCGCAGCCATGGAGCGCAGCGGTCTGCACAAGCGGATCGGCCTGGGCTGCGCGGCCGCAGCCGGCGCCACCCCGCGCCGGCTGGTGGCCGGCATGCTGGGCGCCACGGCGCTTGTCTCCATGTGGGTGTCCAATTCCGCCGCCGCGGTGCTGATGGCGCCGGTGGCCATGGCCATCCTGGCCCTGACCGAGGACCATGGGGCCGGCGATGACCCCGCCTCCCATCGCAACCTGGCCGTCTCCCTGCTGCTGGCCGTGGCCTATGGCGCCAGCATTGGCGGCGTCGCGACCCTGATCGGCACTCCGCCCAACGCCCTGCTGGTGGGCTATATGGCGCGCGAGCACGGGGTGGAGATCGGCTTCGCCCAGTGGATGGCCGTGGGCGTGCCGGTGGCCGGCGCCATGCTGGCGGCCACCTGGTTCGTCCTGACCCTGACCCATCCGGTGCGCCTGACCCTGCCCAGCGCGGGCGCCCTCTTCCGCACCGAGCGGGAGCGTCTGGGCGCCATGAGCCAGGCTGAAATCCGGGTGGCGATCATCTTCGCTCTGGCCGCCTTCGCCTGGATTTTCCGGCCGCTGCTGCTGCCCTACCTGCCCTGGCTCACCGATACGGGCGTGGCCATCGCCGCGGCCATCGCCCTGGCCTTCACGCCGGCGGGCGGCTGGCAGGGGGAACGCCTGGTCACCGGCGGCGAACTCAAGCGCCTGCCCTGGGAGGTGCTGACCCTGTTCGGCGGCGGGCTGAGCCTGGCGGCGGCCATCTCCAGCTCCGGCCTGGCGGCGTGGTTGGGCGAACTTCTCGCCGTGCTGGACGCCTGGCCGGTGGCCCTGCTGGTGGTGCTGGTGACGCTGGCCATGATCTTCCTCACCGAACTGACCAGCAACACCGCCTCGGCCGCCACCTTCCTGCCCATCGGCGGCGCCCTGGCGCTGGCCATCGGAGCCGATCCGCTGGTGATGGCCATCCCCCTGGCCCTGGCGGCGTCCTGCGCCTTCATGCTGCCGGTGGCCACGCCGCCCAACGCCATCGTCTATGGCGCGGGGCATATCACCATCGGCCAGATGGTCCGGGCCGGACTGTGGCTGAACCTGATCGGCGCAGCTGTCATCTCACTGGTGGTCATGACCTTGGGCCGGGTGGTTTTCTAACCCCGCGGGGCCCCGGCGCCGTCGCCCTCCACGTAGCGCGCGTACTCCTCGCGGAAGCGGAGGGTCAGGAAGGCTTGGTCGTCGTATTTCGACTTCAGGTCCGGAAACCACTTGGCCTCCTCCTCGAAGATGTGGTGCAGCACCGCGCCGCGGATATGCTCGAGCTTGTCCCGCCAAGCCTCCTTGGAAGGGTCGATCCGTTCCAGCTCGGCCATCTGCATCTTGGCGGTGGTCTGCTCGCCATAGGCCAGGCCGGCGTGGCCCTTTTCCCCAGCCTTGGCCAGCGCCGGATAGAGCACCAGCTCCTCGGCGAGGGAATGTCCATTCAGCACCACGGCCAGGTCGCGCAAGGCGGCCACCCGCGCCGCCGGATCCTCCGCCGCCCGACAGGCTTCGAACCGTTGTCGGATCAGGTCGTGATGGTCCAGGGCGTCGGCCAGCCAGTCGCCGCCGTCGCTCAAGGCCCGCGCCTTGGCTGTGGCCTCCACTCTGGCCTTGTCGCTCTCGGGCGGGGTGATGGCGCCTAGCACCTTATCCACGACGGACATGTCGGCATCTCCTTCTGCTCGCAGGACAAGCCGGGCGGGGGGCAGGTTGTTCCAACAGCGCCGCTCGCCTCAGACGACATCAGGCGAGCCCACTCAGTTGTGTAATCTGAGCGTGTGCGAAGCCTCCACGCTTAAGCGGCCTTAACCTTAGGGCGCCAATGATCAGACCCTGGCGGGTCGGGGGGATCGATGAGCGTCGCGCGTAGCAGCCACAACAGATCGGTGCGGAGCCTGTTGCGCCTGCAGTCCAGCGTCTCGACGGCGCGGGCGTTGAACCTCACCGCCGCCTGGCGCCATCACAAGACCGAGGCCGGTTATCTGGCCCAGCCCTTCTTCCGCAGCCCCCTGCTGAACCGCTCGATCATCCTCAAGCACCGCCTGCGGGCCGATGAGTTGGAGCTGCTGGGGTCGAGCCGATCCACCGCCACCAAGGTGATCCTGCCCCTGGACCCGTCCGATCTTCGCGTGGGCGCCCGGTCCTTCTTTGTCCACCAGGTGGGCTATCGTTCCCTAATGGAAGAGCTGGCCACCGGCGATACGGCCGCCGACCGCCGGGACGAGACCCTCCTGGACCTGCTCGACAGCCTGCCCTCCCTCGACCCCTTCCTGATGCGCGAGCGGCTGCGACAGTCGGGCTTCAACCCCGATCGCTGCTATTTCGACCTGTCCGAGGCCGACTCCACACGCATGTTCGCCTTTGTCCGGCAGGAGCTTCAGCCCCTGATCGGGGTCTCCTTCGACGACCTGGACGTCCGGCTGTTCGAACGGACCGACAAGCTCGCCCAGAAAATCCTGTCGAACGCCGGGGATTCCGACCTGGAGCCCCTGCGCCATGGCCTGGGCATGGGGCGGTTGGAGTTCGAGGAGGGCATCTTCTGCTGGAAGGGCTTCATCTATTACAAATGGACGCTGGCCGACCTTCTGCCCAAGGTCCGCCCGGTCTCCAGCGAGATTTCGCGCATCCGACCCACCGACAGGCCCACCCATGAGGACCAGGCCTATATCGACGCGGCCAAGGCGCGTCTGGCCGAGGCGCTGGATCATGCCTGCGACACGGTTCGCGACACCTTGAAGGTTTATGACGACGCCTATCGCGACCTGACCCTGAAGGGCCAGCCCAGCGCCTTCCGCGCCTTCCTGCTGAAGGCGCCGAGCCTGTTCCATCAGCTGGGAGAGCGGCTGGGCAGCGTCGATCACATCGTCAGCTTCTGGCGATACCGCTTCCCCAAGGACGTACGGCCCAAGGTGGGCGTGGAGGAGCTGTTCGACATTCTGGCGGACTTCGAATCCAGCCTGAGCTTCGAACCCGTCAGCCGCATGGTGGCCTGAGGGTGTCGCCCGAAGCGTCGAACGGGCGAGCGCGCCATTCCCGGGCTTGAGGCCGCTGCTGAATTTCCCTTGCAGGCGCGGTGGCGCTCGCGCTTAACTCCCCCGTGAAGCGTCTGGTTAAATGACGCGCGTTTCTGAGGGGGAGAGTGGTTCAGGTGTCACAGTCGCAGTCCAGCCCCGCGGGCGGTCAGATCTCGCTGCCGCGCGCCTTGGTTTTCGCCAGCGCGGCCGTGCCGATCGGCGCCCTGGGCGTCGCCGCCACAGTGCACCTGCCCCGTTACTTCGCCGCCGAGCTTGGCCTCTCGCTGGCCCTGGTCGGCACGGTGTTCGCCCTGGTCCGCTTTATCGACATTCCCATCGACACGGCCATGGGCCTGGCCATGGACCGGACCAAGAGCCGGTTTGGCCGCTACCGCATCTGGATGGCGCTCGGCGCGCCGGTGCTGATGCTGGGCTTCTACATGCTGTTGGCGACCGGCGACGGCGACGGACCGCTCTATCTCAGCTTCTGGCTGCTGGTGATGTACCTCGGCTATTCCGCCGTTCTGCTCTCGCATCTGGCCTGGGCGGGACGGCTTGCGCCCTCGTACAAGGAGCGGTCGCGCATCTTCGGGGCGATCACGGGGTTGGGCGTGATCGGCGCCATGGCCGTGCTGCTGATCCCCATCTTCATGAGCCAGCGCGGCGCCACCGACGCCGAAGGCGTGCAGGCGATGATCTGGTTCATCATCGCCAGCGCGGCGATCACCTGCCTGATCGTCGTGGCCACTTCCCCGGAGCGGATCACCCAGGACCGGCCGGCCCAGTTCACGCTCAAGGATTACGCCCAGCTCCTGACCCGGGGAAATGTGATCCGGCTGCTGGCCGCCGACCTCATGGTCACGCTCGGCCCGGGCTGGATGGCTGCGCTTTACCTCTTCTATTTCAAGGACAGCCGGGGCTTCGACACCGCCGCGGCCAATCTGCTGCTGCTGATCTATGTCGCCGCCGGGTTCGCCGGCGCGCCCTTCGCCGCCTGGCTTGCCAACAGGATCAGCAAACATATCGCCTTCCTGGTGACGGCCACGGTCTATTCCGTGGGCCTGATGTGCCTGCCCTTCCTGCCCAAGGGCGACTTCCCCATCTTCTCGGCGCTGATGTTCCTGGTCGGCGCCATGGCGGCGGGCTTCACCGTCATGATGCGGGCCATCGCCGCCGACATCGCCGACGAGCTGCGGCTGGACAGCGGCCGGGAATGGATGGGCCTGATCTATGCCGGCCTGACCGCGACGGCGAAACTGGCGACGGCCGGCGCCATCTTCCTGACGTTTAACGTCCTAGCCCTGGTCGGCTATCAGGTGGGCGCCGGGGTCACCAACACGCCCGAGGCGATCCGCGGGCTGGAACTGGCCTATATCGTCGGCCCGATCATCTTCGTGATGGCCGCAGGCGCCTGCTTCATCGGCTATAAGCTGACCGCCGAACGGCACGCCGAAATCCGCGGCAAGCTCGATCTTCTCGACGTCAGCGAGACCGATCCGGGGGCGGCGGCCGAGGCCCTCACCGGCGTGGACCTGGGCCCCGCCGGACGGCCGTGAGCGCGCGCCGGTTGGCGGCCCGCGCCCGCGTCGCGCTCAGAGTGGCGGAAGCGCCCAGGCCAGTTCGGGCTCTGCGGCCTTCGGAAAGGCCCGCGCCACGCCGTTCATCAGCTCGACGGTCGGCCCCTTGCGCGCGCTCATGCGACCCAGCCAGTCGGCGCTCGCCGGCGCCCGGGCCATGAACGCCTCGCCCTCCGGCGTCAGGGCGAAGAATTTGAGCTGGGGGAGCAGGAAGATGTCGGCGAGGGTGAAGTCCTCGCCCGCCAGGCAGGGGTGAGCCGACAGGGCCGCCTCCAGCTCGCGCAGGATCACCCCCAGAGGGTCGCGGGCGCTGGCGATGAAGGCGCGGTCGGGGTCAAAGCCCCAGGCCGGGCGCACCAGCCGTTCCTTCATGAAGCGGTTCATCACCGGAAAGACATAGGCGTTGACCACGCCGATCCACTTCAGCATCTGCGCCCGGCCCGCGGGCGTCGCCGGTTGCAGGGGCGGCCCCTCGAAGGCCTCATCCAGATAGACGCAGATGGCCAGGGTCTCGAACAGCACCCGGTCCCCGTCCTGCAGGACCGGCATCTTGCCGAACGGGTGAAGCGCCAGGTGTTCGGGCGAGCCCAGCGCCAGCGCCTCGTGGGAATAGGCGAGCCCCTTCTCGTCGGCCGCCATCATGGCGGTCCAGAGATAGGCGCTGTCGGGCATGGACCGGAAGATGATCGGCGGCATGGGGCCTCGGCGTGCTGAGTCGGCTCATGTGCCCGCCGGACGTCGCGCGACGCTTTAGCGGAAACGGCCTGATGGTGAGCCGCCAGACCGCCCTGCTCAAGGTTCGTCTTGCGGCGGCCGCCCCATCAACTGGCGGGCTCGACCACCGGCCAGGCGCCGGCCGGACGCCCTAGG
>NZ_DAIMHV010000167.1:0-5806 GCF_036723115.1 Phenylobacterium sp.
AACCAGGGCCTGGCCCACATGTTCGTCATGATGAACGCCGCCCGCCTGCAGGTGGGGGTCGAGGGCGTCGGCATCGCCGAGCGCGCCTATCAGCAGGCTCTCGCCTACGCTCAGGACCGCCGTCAGGGGCGGTCGGTCTGGACCGGTGAGAGCGCCGCGCCCATCTTCGACCATCCCGACGTGCGGCGCAGCCTGGCCCTGATGAAGGCCAGGATCGAGGCCGCCCGGGGCATCTGCCTGATGACCGGCGTGCTGGCCGATCAGGCGCGGCTGGCGGCTGACGAGGCCGTCCGCACCGGCGCCCGGGCGCGCCAGGAGCTGCTCACTCCCATCGCCAAGGCCTGGTCCACCGACATGGGGGTGGAGGTCGCCTCCATGGGCGTGCAGATTCATGGCGGCATGGGCTTCATCGAGGAGACCGGGGCGGCCCAGCACTATCGGGACGCCCGCATCGCCCCGATCTATGAGGGGGCCAACGGCGTCCAGGCCATGGACCTGGCCGGCCGCAAGCTCTCCATGGGCGAGGGCGCGGTGATGGACGAGCTGTGCGCCGAAATGGCCATGACCGCCCAGGCCCTGACCGAACGCGCCGACCTGGCCGAGGCCGGCCGTCGCCTGGCCGAAGGGGTGCTGGCCCTGGAGGCCGCCACCGACTGGATGCTGGCCCACCGGGGGGCCGACTCCCTGGCCGGCGCCACGCCCTATCTGAAGCTGGCCGGGGACGTGATCGGCGGCTGGGTGCTCGCCCGCCAGGCCCTGCTGGCCGACGGCGCGCAGGACCCGCGGCTCAAGGCGAAGGCCGCCCTGCTGCGCATCTACGCCGCCCAGATCCTCACCGGCGCCGGCGGCCTCGCCGCCGCCGTGACGCAAGGGGCGGCGGAGTATGAGGCCCTGGGCGCGGACGCCTTCGCGGTCTGAGGGAGACCTGCGGCTCAGGCCGCCTCGTCCACCGCCTGGACGATCTTCGCCCGCCCCTGGCGAAGCTGGAAGAACAGGCCCTTCTCGCCATTGTCGGCCAGGCCCAGGACCCCTTCCACCTCCACCAGATGGTAGCCGGCCCGGATGGGGCGCTCGAGAAAGACCTCGATCACCTCATTGGGCTCGGCCGGCGGGTGGTAGAAGCACACCGGCGTATAGGGCGAGATGAGGAAGCGCCGGGTCTGATCGGCCATCTCCAGGGGGAGCATGAAGCCCTGGATCTTGAAGGGCTTGCCGGCCAGGGCCCGGACCTCCGCCGGATGGCTGGCCTGGAAGAGCTGGCTTTCCTCGTCGATCCAGACCTTGGTGCGCCGGAGCTTGGCCCACTGCGGGCCGTCGGCTGTGGGCAGGGTGAGCTGAAGCGCCCGCTCGCTGGCCAGTTCCTGGGCCATGGGGTCCTGGCCCGACTCGAACTCCGCCCACATGTCATCGTCGGGGGGCTGGCCGTCAGCCTCCGGCGGGACGGCCTCGGCCGCCGCAGCAGCCGGCGGGGCGGCCGCGACGGCCGCGGCCTGATCGCCGGCGCCATCGGCGATCTCCGGCGCCTCGGACGGCCGCTCGCAGGCGCAGAGAACCAGGGCGGCGGCCAGGACGGCCAAGCCGCGATGGGCCGCCCGCTGTAGGTCAGGTGGGATGCACATGGGGACGGACGCCTCGCCCTCGCCAGTTGATCACGTGGCCGGTGGCCAGCAGCAGCCCGCCCGCCACGGTCATCATCGTCTCTAGCCCAGGATAGGCCAGGGCCGCCACCATCACCGAGAGGCCGGTGAGCGCGACGGCGATGGCGATGGGGTTGCGCGGACGGCTGAGCAGCAGCGCGCCGGCCGACAGGGGGGCGGCGGTCATGAGCACCGCCAGGTGAACCCACTCAGCCTCGCTCAAGACCCCCATCAGGGGAATGAAGGCGGCGGCCACCGGCAGGGCGAGGCAATGGATGAGGCACAGGCCCGACAGGCCTATGGCCGAACCGTCCAGCAGACGGGCGGTGGATGACTTCATCTGATGTGGCTTTCGAAGGGTCGTCTCAAGGGCGACGGGAAAAAATGGGCTTCGCGCCGCCGGCTCAGGCCAGGACCGCCTGCGGCTGGGGCGCCGGACCCCATTCGGGGAAGGGATCGGCCAGGCGCCGCCACCAGTCGGGTCCCCGGCGGGTTTCTTCGGGCGTCAGAAGGGCCCCGTCGAAGAGGGCGGTCAAAGCCTTCTGGTCCATGTCCTTGCCGATCAGCACCAACTCCTGGCGGCGGTCGCCATAGGGGGCGCGCCAGTGCTCGGAAATGGCGCGGCGGCTCTCCGCATCCTGCGGGCGCCGTTCCGGCGGGATGGCGGCCCACCAGTAGCCGCCCCATTCGAAGGTGGCGGCCGCGCCGGCCTGGCTCCAGGCGCCGGCCTTGGACATGCGCGTGGCCAGCCACAGGAAGCCCTTGGATCGCCAGACCCCCGGCCAGGTCTGGTCGAGCACGGCCTTCAACCGCTCGGGGTGGAAGGGGCGGCGGGCGCGATAGACGAAGGTCGCCACCCCGTACTCCTCGCTTTCGGACGGGGCGCCGAACTCCATGGCCTGCCGCCAGCCCGGGGCGGCCGAGGCCTTGGCCATGTCGAAGCGTCCAGTGTCGAGGATCTCGCCCAGGGGAAGCTCGCCCTTGGTGGCGCGCACGATCCTGGCGGCGGGATTGAGGGCGCGGCAGACCGCCTCCACCTCCCCGGCCACGGTCTCGCTCACCAGATCGGTCTTGCTCAGCACGATGACGTCGGCGAACTCCACCTGGTCCACCAGCAGGTCGACGATGGTGCGCACGTCCTCCTCGCCCAGGGTTTCGCCCCGGTCGGCCAGATGGTCGCGGCTGGAATAGTCCCGATGGAAGTTCAGCGCGTCGACCACCGTGACCATGGTGTCAAGGCGGGTGACGTCGCGCAGGGAGGCGCCGCTCTCCTCGATGAAGTCGAACGTGGCCGCCACGGGCATGGGCTCGGAAATGCCGGTGGACTCGATCAGCAGATAGTCGAACCGGCCTTCCGCGGCCAGGCGGCGCACCTCGGCCAGCAGGTCTTCCCGCAGGGTGCAGCAGATGCAGCCGTTACTCATCTCCACCAGCCGCTCGTCAGTGCGCGACAGCTCCGCGCCGCCGTCGCGCACCAGAGCCGCATCGATGTTCACCTCGCTCATATCGTTGACGATCACCGCCACCCGGCGGCCTTCGCGATTGCGGAGCACGTGATTGAGGAGGCTGGTCTTGCCTGCGCCCAGGAAGCCGGAGAGCACGGTGACGGGGAGCCTGCGGTCCATGAGGGTCGCCTTTCGAATGTTACCTTATAACATTTTGGTGCGAGGGCTCGACGTCAAGTCCATTTGCGCGACGTTATAACGTTTCATATTGTCCCAGCCATCGTCAGGAGAGGCCCATGACTGGAAAGACCCGCCTGGACCCCGCCGCCGCCCGCAGCCTGATCGCCCAGGTCCATGCGGAGGATGTGGCCCGGGTCCGCGCGCATCTGGACGAGGCCCTGCAGGCCGCCGAGGCTGAATGGGCGCCCGCCGACGCAGTGGCCGACGCCCTGGCCGTGGCGCTGGGCGAGGCGGTCCTGCGCCTGGCGCATCCCGTTCGCGCCGCCGAGGCCCTGGAGCGACAAGCGGCCTGGATTCGCGCGCGGCCGACGGCTAGACCGCAGGCCTGACTTTCCGATCGACGCTACAAGAAGCACCCAAGAGGAAACCCCATGTCGCTCGCCGCCCAGAACTTCCAGATCCGTCCCCTGCCGACCCTGATCTTCGGCGCCGGCTCAGCCCGCAAGCTCGCCGCCCAGGTTCAGGCCCTGGGGCGCAAGACCGCCCTGGTGGTCACCGACAAGGGCCTGATGGCCAGCGGCGCGGCCGATGAGGCCCTGGCCGCCCTGAGCGCCGCCGGCGTGGGCGTGGAGATTTTCGATGGGGTGGAAGCCAACCCCACCGACCGCAACGTGGAGGCCGGCGCCGCCCGCCTGGCCGGCCTGCAGGACGCCGTGGTGCTGGCGCTCGGCGGCGGGTCCTCCATGGACTGCGGCAAGGCCATCGCCCTGCTGGCCACCAATCCGGGGAGCGTCGCCGACCTGCAGAAGCCCGGCCCCAAGGCGCCGGGCGTGCCGATCATCGCCGTGGCCACCACGGCGGGCACCGGGTCTGAGACCAATTCGGCCTGTGTGATCACCAACACCGCGCTCGGCCGCAAGACCTATGTCATGCACCCGTCCATCGTGCCGGCCTTCGCCGTGCTGGACCCGGAACTGACCCTGGGCCTGCCCGCCTATCCCACGGCGACCTGCGGCTTCGACGTCTTCACCCACGCCCTGGAGGCCTTCACCTCCCTGCGCGCCACCCCCTATTCCGACGCCGTGGCGCTCAAGGCCATCGAGATGGTGGCCGCCCACCTGCGCGGCGTGGTGGCCGACGGGTCGGACCTGGAGGGCCGCGCGCAGATGATGCTGGCCTCGTCCATGGCCGCCATCGCCTTCAACGTGGCCGGCCTGGGCGCCGCCCACGGCACCGGCCACGCCCTCTCGGCGCGGCTGAACGCGGCGCATGGCCAGACGCTGGCCACCATGCTGCCCCATGTGATGGACTTCAACATGCCCGCCGTGGCCTCGAAGTACGCTCAGGTGGCCGCGGCCCTGGGCGCGCCGGCCAAGGCCGAGGCGGCCATTGGCGCGGTGGTCACCCTGCGCGCCGATATCGGCATCGCCCGCTCCATCACCGAGCTGGGCGGCTCGGCGGCCATGATCGGCCAGCTGGCCGAGGACGCGGCCGCCGACGGGGTGAACCTGACCAATCCGCGGCCGATCACCAAGCCGGACTTCGAAACCCTCTACCAGGCCGCGCTCTAAGGCGGCTCCCGGCGGGGGCGCGCCGCAAGGTCTGGAAAATCCACGATTGTTTCAGGATTTAGCTTCATCCTGAGGCCGTGTTTTCCTCCGGACTCCTGCGCCCATGACCGCCCCCGCCCCCCGCCCCGCGCCTTGCCAGGGCTGCCGAAACGGCGAGTCCGAAGAGATCGTCCTGGCCATGGCCTTCCAGCCCATCGTGGACATGGAGAGCGGCCGGCCCTTCGCCTATGAGGCCCTGGTCCGCGGGCCGGAGGGGCAATCGGCCGCCAGTGTCCTGGCCCAGGTGACGCAGGCCAATCGCTACGCCTTCGATCAGGCCTGCCGGGTCAAGGCCATCGAGACCGCGGTGGCCGCCGGCATCCTTGAGGGGCCGACGCGACTGTCCATCAACTTCCTGCCCAACGCCGTCTATTCGCCCCTGGCCTGCATCCAGCTGACTTTGAAGACGGCCACGGCCAACGCCTTTCCCACCGAGCGGCTGATCTTCGAGTTCACCGAGAACGAGCAGATGGCCGAGCCGGCCCACGTGGCCCACATCGTCGACACCTATCGGCGGATGGGATTCGGCACCGCCCTGGACGACTTCGGCGCGGGCCATGCGGGGCTGAACCTGTTGGCCAAGTTCCAGACCGACCTGATCAAGCTGGACATGGAGCTGATCCGCGACCTCGACCAGAGCCTGCCCCGCCGGGTCATCGTCGCCGGCGTGGTGAAGATGTGCCAGGAGCTGGGGATCACGGTGATCGCCGAGGGCGTCGAGAGCCAGGGCGAGCTGGCGGCCCTGCGCGAAATGGGGGTCCGCTACATCCAGGGTTATCTGCTGGCCAAGCCAGCCTTCCAGGCCCTGCCCGGGATCAGCCTGCCGGCGCCCGCCGCGCGAGCGGCGAGCGCCTGAGGGCTCAAGCCTAGCTTAAGACGACGATGGCCACGCGCCGGTTCTGGGCGCGGCCTTCGGCGGTGGAGTTGGAGGCCA
>NZ_DAIMHV010000168.1:0-5767 GCF_036723115.1 Phenylobacterium sp.
CAGCTGCTGGCCTTCGAGAGCTTCGGCAAGGACTGGGTCACCGACGTGACCAAGCAGCTGAAGATCGAGGCCGAGGTGCTGTCGGCCCCCTATGGCGAGCTGCCGGACCTGACCAAGGTGCGCAAGGACGCCGATCTGGTCTTCACCTGGAACGGCACCACGTCGGGCGTGCGCGTGCCCGATGGGGACTTCATCGCCGACGACCGCGAGGGCGTCACCATCTGCGACGCCACCAGCGCGGCCTTCGCCCAGGCCCTCCCCTGGTCCAAGCTCGATGTCGTGACCTTCTCCTGGCAGAAGGCCCTGGGCGGTGAAGCCGCGCACGGCGTCCTGATCCTGTCGCCCCGGGCCGTGGCCCGGCTGGAGAGCTATGTCCCGGCCTGGCCGATGCCCAAGCTCTTCCGCATGACCAAGGGCGGCAAGGTCAACCTCGAAATCTTCGAAGGCGCCACCATCAACACGCCCTCCATGCTGTGCGTGGAAGACGCCATCGACGCCTTGAAGTGGGCTGAGCGCATCGGCGGCCTGGCCGAGATGCGCCGCCGGGCCGACGCCAATCTGGACGTCCTGTCCCGTTGGGTCGCCAAGACGCCCTGGGTAGAGTTCCTGGCCGCCGATCCGGCCGCCCGCTCCAACACCTCGGTCTGCCTGAAGGTGGTCGATCCCCGGATCACGACCCTGGACGAGGCGGCCCAGGCCGACTTCGCCAAGAAGCTGGCCTCGGCGCTTGAGAAGGAAGGCGTGGCCCTGGACATCGGCGGCTATCGCGACGCCCCTCCGGGCCTGCGCATCTGGTGCGGCGCCACGGTGGAGACCTCCGACCTGGAGGCGCTGACCCCCTGGCTGGACTGGGCCTTCGAGACCCTCTCCGAGACCCTCCAGCCCGCCTGAGCGTCCGATTAGCGGGAAGGCGCGCCGCGCTCGCCTTCCCCTTTTCGCTTGAGAACATCACCGCCCGGCCGCGACCGGCCGGCGCATCCCAGAGAGACTCCGCCCCATGCCCCGCGTCCTCATCGCCGACAAGCTTTCCCCCGCCGCCATCGAGATCTTCAAGCAACGCGGCGTCGAGGCCGATGTGAAGACCGGCCTGTCCAAGGACGAGCTGCTCAAGATCATCGGCGACTATGACGGCCTGGCCGTCCGTTCGGCCACCAAGGCCGACAAGGATGTCATCGCCGCCGCCAAGAACATGAAGGTGATCGGCCGGGCCGGCATTGGGGTCGACAATGTCGACATCCCCGCCGCCACCGCCGCCGGCATCGTGGTGATGAACACCCCCTTCGGCAATTCCATCACCACGGCCGAACACGCCATCGCCATGATGTTCGCCCTCGCCCGCCAGCTGCCCGCCGCCGACGTCTCCACCCAGGCCGGCAAGTGGGAGAAGAACCGCTTCATGGGCGTGGAGCTCTACGCCAAGACGCTGGGCCTGATCGGCGCCGGCAATATCGGCTCCATCGTCGCCGACCGGGCGCTCGGCCTGAAGATGAAGGTCGTCGCCTATGACCCCTTCCTCAGCCCCGAACGCGCCGTGGAGCTGGGCGTCGAAAAGGTGGAGCTGGACGAGCTGCTGGCCCGGGCCGACTTCATCACCCTGCACACCCCGCTGACCGACAAGACCCGCAACATCCTGTCGGCCGAGAATCTGGCCAAGACCAAGAAGGGGGTGAAGATCATCAACTGCGCCCGCGGCGGCCTGGTGGATGAGACAGCCCTGCGCAAGCTGCTGGACGAAGGCCACATCGGCGGCGCCGCCTTCGACGTCTTCGTCGAGGAGCCGGCCAAGGAAAACGTCCTCTTCGGCGCCGAGAACTTCATCGCCACCCCGCACCTGGGCGCCTCGACCAACGAGGCCCAGGAGAATGTCGCCCTGCAGGTGGCCGAGCAGATGAGCGACTATCTGCTCACCGGCGCGGTGACCAATGCGCTGAACTCGCCCTCGGTCACCGCCGAGGAGGCGCCGCGCCTGGCCCCGTTCATCGCGCTGGCCGGCAAGCTCGGCGTCTTCGCCGGCCAGATGGTGGATTTCGGGGTCAAGGCCATCGACATCGCCTATGAGGGCGAGGTCTCCAAGCTCAACGCCAAGCCGCTCACCGCCGCGGCCCTGGCCGGGGTGCTGCGTCCCATGCTGGGCGACGCCGTCAACATGGTTTCGGCGCCGGCCGTGGCCAAGGAGCGCGGCATCACCCTGTCGGAATCCCACCAGGACGACTCACCCATCTATGAGAGCCTGATCCGCATCACCGTCACCACCGAGAAGGGCAAGCGCTCCTTCGCCGGCTCCGTCCTGGCGGGCACGCCGCGGGTGATCGAGGTCAAGGGCATGGACCTGGACGCGCCCTTCGGCCCGACCATGCTCTATGTGAACAACGAGGATAAGCCGGGCTTCATCGGCGCCCTGGGCGTCCTGCTGGCCGAGGCCGGGGTGAACATCGCCACCTTCAACCTGGGCCGCGTCTCGGCCGGGGACGACGCCATCGCCCTGGTGGGCGTGGACCAGACCCCCACCGAGGAGCTGATGAAGAAGATCCAGGCCCTCCCCCACGTGAAGGAAGCGCGCACCCTGCGCTTCTGACCCTATTGCCAGGCGGCGGCGTTCCGGTAACGCTGCCGCCATGGCTGGTCCTCCCAACGAAAAACATGGCCGCACCGTGCCCGGGGGGCGCGGCTATTGGCGGACGCAACGCCTGTGGGCGCTGGCCGCGGACCTGCCGGTGATAGACGTGCCCATCGCCGACATCGTCGAGTTCGATCTGGACTGCTGGTTCCAGGGCCGCCACACGCCCAGCGTCCGCGCCGTGGCCGAGCATGCCCGGCGGATCTTCAATGCGGATCTCGCCTATCCGGTGATCCTGAACGCCGAGGGAAAGTTGATGGACGGCGGCCACCGCCTGGCCCGCGCCTGGATGGAGGGCCTGACCGAGATCAAGGCGGTCCGGTTCCCGGTGACGCCCGCGCCGGACTGGGTCGTTCCCGACACAGGAACCTGAAAAGCCCGGCGAACGCCTGCACCCGTGCGCCATCCGTGCTAATGCGCCGTCCACGGATGAATGGACCCCGGAGCGCCCGTGGCGAAGACCACCCTCGACAAGGACCTGGGCAAGGTCGCCCGGCTGGAAGCCGCCACGGGCGAACTCTCGCGGTCCATCGCCCTGCCCGGCCTGGCGGTTCTCTTTCTGGTGGCGGTCACCATCTTCGCCGCCCTGGTGGTCGCTGACGGTCCGCTGGCGGTCTATGTGATCATCGGCGCAGTGGTGGCCGGCTATCTGGCCCTGAACATCGGCGCCAATGACGTCGCCAACAATATGGGGCCGGCGGTGGGCGGAAAGGCCCTGCCCATGGCCTGGGCCCTGGTGATCGCGGCCGTGTGCGAGGCCGCCGGCGCGATCCTTGCCGGGGGAGACGTGGTGTCCACCGTGTCCAAGGGCATCATCACCCCGCCGGCCGACCTGGGGACCGTCAATTTCATTCTGGTGATGACGGCGGCCCTGTTCGCCGCCGCGGTCTGGATCAATCTGGCCACCCTGATCGGCGCGCCGGTCTCCACCACCCATTCCATCGTCGGCGCGGTGCTGGGGGCCGGGGTGGCCGCGGCGGGTTTCAGCGTGGTGGCCTGGCCGACCCTGGGGGCCATCGCCGCCAGCTGGGTGATCTCGCCCGTCCTGGGGGGGATCGTAGCCGCCGCCCTGCTGGCGCTGATCAAGTTCGCCGTCCTGTTCCGCCAGGACCGGGTCGCCGCGGCCAGGGTCTGGGTGCCCCGGCTGATCGGCCTGATGAGCGGCGTCTTCACCCTCTACATGCTCAGCAAGGGGCTGAGCCGGGTCTGGTCGCCGCCCACGAGCGTCGCCCTGGGTCTCGCCGCCCTGATGTTCGTCCTGGGCTGGGTGCTGGCCAAGCCCTGGGTCAACGCCCGCGCGGCCGTGATGGAGGATCGGCGCAAGGCGGTCAGCCGCCTCTTCGTCCTGCCGCTGATCGGGGCCGCCGCGCTGCTGTCCTTCGCCCATGGAGCCAATGACGTGGCCAATGCGGTGGGCCCCCTGGCGGCCATTGTGGACGCCGCCCAGAACGGCGGCGGCGCCGGAGAGGTGCAGTTGCCCCTCTGGGTGCTGGCCATCGGCGCCTTAGGCATTTCACTGGGGCTGGCCCTGTTCGGACCCCGCCTGATCCGGACGGTGGGCGAGAAGATCACCAAGATGGACGCCATCCGCGCCTATTGCGTGGCCCAGGCGGCGGCGATCACCGTGCTGCTGGCCTCGGCCCTGGGCCTGCCGGTGTCTTCCACCCACATCGCCATCGGCGGCATCTTCGGGGTCGGGCTGCTCCGCGAAGGCCTGACCAACCGCGGCGTGCGGCGCCGGCCGAACGGCGGCGCGCCCCAGGTTCCGGCGCCCCCCGTCCCTGACCCGATGGAAGATGACCTGGTCCAGGCCGCCAAGCGCGAGAAGCGGCGTCTGGTCCGCCGCCGGCACGCCTGGGGGATCGCCGCGGCCTGGGTGGTCACAGTGCCGGCCGCCGGCCTCCTCTCGGGCCTGATCTATGCGGCCCTCAGCCTTTGGAGCCGGTTCTAAGGGCCGGCGGGGGGCGGGCCGGCTGACGGTCCCGGAGCCGTTGTTCCAGAACCTCGGTCATCCGCACCAGGTCGGCATCGGACAGGCGTCGGCGGGCCTCCTCCAGGCTCATCCACCGCCGCCGCCTCTGCCCCCGCTCGGGCCAGCGGTCCAGCTGACGGGTGACCTCCAACGGATAGATCACCACCTCGATCTGCTCGGCCCGGCCGTTGCGAACCCGCCGCGACTGATAGGCGCCCAGGGGCTCCCGATCGGCCAGGCCCTGCACGCCGGCCTCCTCGAAGGCCTCCTGGGCGGCCGACTCCCACGGCTCGCGGCCGGCCATCAGGCCACCCTTAGGAAAGAGCCAGCGCCCGGTGCGGCGGGAGGTGACCAGCAGCACAAGGACGCCCTTGCGGGTCAGGCGATAGGGGGCCGCGCCGGACTGGCGGGTCGGCCCGGCCGACTCCCGTCGGGGCGCGGGCGGCTCTGGCCCTCGCCACCACCGGATGAAACCTCGCAGCATCGCCGCCCTCGTCACGACCGGCGGGTCTGCGCCGCCCTCGTCCCAGACCCAACGCCGCGACAGGCCCCGGCGTTCAGAGCGACGGCCATGGCGCACGGGCCAGGTTCGGCGTATCAGATTCGCATGCCCAAGCTGCGTCTCGACGACATCCCCCAGACCAACGCCACCGGCTACCCTCCGGCATATGCCGCCGCAGTGCAGGGGCGCTTCTACCGCCGCATCGGAAAGGCGGCCGGCCTGAGCGACTTCGGGGTCAGCCACGTGACGCTGAAACCCGGCGCCTGGTCTTCCCAACGCCACTGGCACGAGGGCGAGGATGAGTTCGTGGTGGTGCTGTCGGGCCAGGCGGTGCTGGTGGACGAGGCCGGCGAGCACCCGATGGGTCCAGGGGACTGCGCGGCCTTCCCCGCCGGCGCAGCTGACGGCCACGTCCTGCAGAACCGCAGCGACGCCGACTGCGTGCTGATCGCCGTCGGCCGTCCGTCGGAAACGCCCTGCCACTATCCCGATATCGACATGCATCTGGACCCGCAGCAGGGCTTCGTCCGAAAGGACGGCTCGCGCTTCTAAAGCGCGTTCCGATAAGTGGTGCGCGGTTATCGGATCGAAACGCGCTCAAGGGTCAGGGTTTAGAGCCTGTCGCGCAGGGCGGCGATCAGCGCGAGCGCATCGAGCGGCGGCCGCTGCTCGATCC
>NZ_DAIMHV010000169.1:0-5742 GCF_036723115.1 Phenylobacterium sp.
ACCGAGGGCATGGGCATATGCCACGCCTACACCCCCGACGGCCGCTGCGTCAGCCTGCTGAAAATCCTGCTGACCAACTACTGCATTTATGACTGCGCCTATTGCGTGAACCGGGTGTCGTCCAACACGCCGCGGGCCAGGTTCACGACCCAGGAGGTGATCGATCTCACCCTGGGCTTCTACAAGCGCAACTATATCGAGGGGCTGTTCCTGTCCTCGGGGATCATCCGCTCAGGCGACTACACCATGGAGCAGCTGGTCCAGGTGGCCCGCGAGCTGCGGCTGGTCCACGACTTCCGCGGCTACATCCATCTGAAGCTGATCCCCGAGGCCTCTCCGGAACTGGTCCATGAGGCGGGGCTCTATGCTGATCGGGTGTCGATCAACATCGAACTGCCGAAAGACGAAAGCCTGGCCGCCTTCGCGCCTGAAAAGGACTCCGGCGTCATCCGCAAGGCCATGGGGGCGGTGCGGCTGGGCATCGATGCGGGACGGGAGCCGGCCCGCCGCACCCGGCCGCCGAAGTTCGCCCCGGCCGGCCAGTCCACCCAGATGATCATCGGCGCCGACGGCGCCTCCGATGGCGAGATCCTGGGCCGCTCGGCCTCGCTTTACGGCGCCTATGGCCTGCGACGGGTCTATTATTCGGCCTTCAGCCCCATCCCCGACGTCTCCAGCGCCCTGCCGCCGCAGCGACCGCCGCTCATGCGCGAGCACAGGCTCTACCAGGCCGACTGGCTGATCCGCTTCTATGGGTTCGAGACCGGCGAGATCGCCGCGCCGGGTGAGGACCTCGACCTGGCCATCGATCCCAAACTCGCCTGGGCGCTCAAGAACCGGGAGCAGTTCCCGGTGGACCTCAACAGCGCCGACCGCGAGCGCCTGCTGCGGGTGCCCGGCCTGGGGGCTAAGGGGGTCGACCGGCTGATCGCCGCCAGGCGGCAGACGCGCCTGCGCCTGGCCGACGTCAAGCGCATCTGCCGCAGCGTGGAGAAGCTGAAACCCTTCGTGGTGGCCGAAGACTGGCGGCCTGGCGGCCTCACCGACGCCGAAGGGCTCCGGGCGCGGTTCACCCCGCCGCCCGAACAGCCGAGCCTGTTTTAGACATGCGCATCGTCCGCCTGGCTTCAGAGACCGACTTCGACGGCTGGCGGGAGGCGGCGCGCGCCCTGCGGCTGACAGAGATGTCTCCAGCTGAGGTGATCTGGACGGTGGACGATGGTGCGGCCGATCTTTTCGCCGAGGCCGCCCCGCCAGCCGCCCGCGGGGAGATCAAGGTCTCGCCAGGTTTCATGGACCTGGCGCGCCGGGTGGTTCTGCACCGCTCGGCGGCCCGGTTCGACCTGCTCTACCGATTGCTCTGGCGTCTCGCGTCCGAGCCGCGCCTTTTGGCCCAGCCCGCCGATCCGGACGTGGCGCGCGCCCGGGACATGGAGCGGCAGGTGAACCGCGCCGCCCACAAGATGAAGGCCTTCGTCCGTTTTCGCGAGGTTCAGGCCGAGCCGCGGGAAGAGGCCTTCGTGGCCTGGTTCGAACCGGCCCACCGGGTCACCGAGGCCACCGCGCCCTTCTTCGTCCGGCGGTTCGCCAACATGGCCTTTTCGATCCTGACGCCGGACGTCTGCGCCCATTGGGACCGCCATGCCTTGACCTTCACGCCCGGCGCCGACCCCGCCGACGCGCCGGCCGAGGACGAGCTGGAGGCCTTCTGGCGGACCTATTACGCGGCCACCTTCAACCCCGCCCGGCTGAGGCTCTCGGCCATGCAGAAGGAGATGCCCAAGCGCTACTGGCGCAACCTTCCCGAGGCCGCGCTCATTCCCGAACTGACCCGCCACGCCCAGGCCCGGACCGAGACCATGGTGGCCCAGAGCCCGTCAGAACCCCAGCGCCGCATCGTCCGCGCCGCCCGACGCGCCAGCCGTGACGCCGCATTCGACGGCGCGGCGCCGACCACGCTGCAAGAGGTGGCGGCCGGGGTGGACGCCTGCCGCCGTTGCCCGCTCTGGAAGGACGCCACCCAGGGCGTGGCGGGCGAGGGGCCCAGTCAGGCGCGGCTGATGTTCGTGGGCGAGCAGCCCGGCGACCAGGAGGATCTGGCCGGACGTCCCTTTGTGGGCCCGGCGGGCCAGGTGTTCGACCGCGCCCTGGCGGACGCCGGCGTGCCCCGCGCAGAAGCCTATGTCACCAATGCGGTGAAGCACTTCAAGCACGAGCTGCGGGGCAAGCGCCGCCTGCACAAGACCCCGGAGACGGCCGAGATCGAGGCCTGCCGGGGGTGGCTGGAGGCCGAGCGCCGCCTGGTTCGGCCCCGGGTCATCGTCGCCTTGGGCGCCACCGCGGTGCGCGCGGTGATGGGCAAGCCGCTGACCATCGGCGGGGCGAGAGGGCAGGTTTTCCAGCTGGAGGATCAGGCGCAGGGGGTGGTCACCTGGCATCCGTCCTTCCTGCTGCGCACCCCCGATCCGGCGGCCAAGGCCCGGGCCTATGAGCAGTTCGTCGCCGATCTCCGGTTCGCCTGGAGCCTCGTCTGAGGCGGGGCGCCCTCAGACCCGCTCCAGCGGCCTGAAGACGGCCGGGGCCTCAATCCGGATCAGGTCGCCGGGACGCACGAGTCCGCCGGTCCGCACGACGCCCATGATCCCGGCCTTGCGCACAAGGCCGCCCTGCGCGTCGCGGCCAAGGCTCGCCGCCGTCAATCCGGTCTGGAAGGCGTCCAGCTGCCAGCAGGGATTGCGCAGTCCGGTCACCTCCACCACCGCTTCGTCGCCCAGGTGGAGACGGGCGCCGGTCGAGAGCGACAGCAGGTCGATATCGCGTGTGGTGATGTTCTCCCCCAGGTCGCCGGGGGCGACCGCAAAGCCCTGGCCGTTGACCTCGTCGTGGAATTCACCGGCCATCAGATGGACCTGGCGCAGGTTCGGCTGGGCGGGGTCGCGGGCCACCCGCGAGCGATGCTGCACCGTGGCGCCGGCATGGCCGTCGCCCTCCACCCCATGCCCTGCGATCAGGCGGATTTCGTCCTGCAGCGTCTTGGAAAACGAATGGCCCGGCCGGCGCGCCACATGGGTGACGCGCCCTGGACCGCTCACGCCTTGAAGCCCGCCTCGGCGAAGTCGAGCATGCGGGCCAGCAGGCCGTCGGCGTCCTGCTCGCGGGTCAGACCGTCCGACAGGTGGTGCAGGCGATCGAACTCGGCGAAGCGGTTGTTGTGCACCATGCCCAGGCAGAAGTGCAGGCGCCAATAGACCTCGTCCAGAGGCAGATCCGGCCGGGCGGCGATCAGGGCGTCGGCGAAGCGCCGCAGGTGAGAGACATCGTTCTGCAGGGCCTCGCGCATCTCCGCGGTGCCCTCGCTGCGGGCGCGGATGATGAACTGCACCGAGATGCGCCGGTCGCCATTGGGCTCGGCCCACTTCAACGGCGGGGCGAACAGGGCCTCGAGAATGTCCCGGATCGGCGGGCGGCCGTCATGCCGGCCGTTGGCCTCGTGCAGCATGCGGGCGCGTTCGCGGTTCAGCTCCGCCGTGCGCCGGCGGAAGATTTCAAACAGCAGGCCGTCCTTGGAGCCGAAGTGATAATTGACCGAGGCCAGGTTCACGCCGGCCGCCGCGGTGATGTCGCGCACCGAAACGTTCTGAAAGCCGTGCAGGGCGAACAGCCGCTCAGCGGCGCAGAAGACCGCCGCCTTGGTGGCGGCTTCCTGCATCTCAGCCTCGGGCTGGGGCGATGGCGGCGATCCCGGCGTGGTCATGCGAATCTCGATCCTTCACCGGCAGCATAACAGCCGTGGACGGATCGCCACCGTCCCTTCGACCTCAGCGGGCCAGCTCCCGCATGGCCTTGTCCAGGCCCTCGATGGTCAGCGGGAACATGCGGTCGTTCACCAGCTGGCGCATGACCTCGATGGAGGGGGTGTGGGCCCAGTGCCGCTCGGCGGTGGGATTGAGCCAGACCATGTGCTCATAGATCTGAGACACGCGATCGACCCATACCGCGCCCGCCTCCTCGTTCCAGTGCTCCACCGAGCCGCCCGGATAGGTGATCTCGTAGGGGCTCATGGTGGCGTCGCCGACGAAGATCACCTTGTAGTCGCTGGAGAACTTGTGCAGCACATCCCAGGTATTGATCTTCTCGGCATGGCGGCGCCGATTGTCCTTCCAGACGCTCTCATAGAGGCAGTTGTGGAAGTAGTAGAACTCCATGTTCTTGAATTCTGAGCGGGCCGCGGAAAACAGCTCCTCGCAGATCTTGATGTGGGAATCCATCGATCCGCCCACATCGAAAAAGATCAGCACGCTCACCTTGTTGCGGCGTTCGGGCCGCATGTGGATGTCCAGATAGCCCTTCTCCGCCGTCCCGCGGATGGTGCCGGGCATATCCAGTTCTTCATGGGCGCCGTCGCGGACCCATTTGCGCAGCCGGCGCAGGGCGACCTTGATGTTGCGGGTGCCCAGTTCGACGGAGTCGTCGAGGTTCTTGTACTCGCGCTTGTCCCAGACCTTGATCGCCTTGCCGTGGCGACCCTTGTCCTGGCCGATGCGGATGCCTTCGGGATGATAGCCGTTGGCGCCGAAGGGCGAGGTGCCCCCGGTGCCGATCATCTTGTTGCCGCCCTCGTGGCGCTCCTTCTGCTCCTTCATGCGCTCGGCCAGCGCTTCCATGAGCTTGTCGAAGCCGCCCATGGCCTTGATCTGCTCCTTTTCCTCCTCGGTCAGGAACTTCTCACTGATCTTCTCCAGCCACTCGGCGGGAATGTCGGCCGTGCCCACGCCCTCGACCTTGTCCAGACCCTTGAACACATGGCCGAACACCTGGTCGAAGCGGTCGAGGTTCTTCTCGTCCTTCACCAGCGCCGCGCGCGACAGATAGTAAAAGTCCTCCACCGAGCGATCGATGACGCTGTTGTCCAGCGCCTCCATCAGCATGAGGTACTCCTTCAAGGTCACCGGGACCTTGGCCTCGCGGAGTTCGGTGAAAAAGCGCATGAACATGGGGCGGCCTTCCCAAATAGCGGGACGAACAGACGTTTGATCCGCAAGGATGGGGCGGCGGTGCGCCGATGTCCAGCGTGGGACGCCGCTGGAATGTGGGGAATCGTTCCGGCGGGACGTCGCCGGGGCCTCAGGCCTCCAGCGCCCTCAGCTTGCGCCAGACCGTCATGCGCGAGACCCCGAGCCGGCGGGCGATCTCCACCGGACCCACGCCGGCTTCCTGCAGGGCGCGAATCTCCTCGGCGGCGGGCGCGCGGCGGCGCTTGCGGCCGGCCCAGACCGGCTCGACGGCGGCCACGGCGGCCAGGGCCGCGCGCAGGGCCCGGCCGCCTTCGCCATCGCTGCAAAGTTCCGGCTCGACCACGAAGAGGCTGGCGCCGCGGGCCTCCAGCCGGTCGATGACCCGCAGGACATTGCGAGTGGAATGGCCCAGATGATCCAGGCGGGTGACCACCATCTGGTCGCCCTCGCCGATGAAGTCGAGAATGGAATAGAGGACGGCCTGTTCGTCGCTGCCCGGCTCGACGGGTTCCTCGGCGCGCACCACGTGGCAACCGAAGTCTTTCAGGATCGCGGTGTCGTCCGCCGATCGCGCATCACGCAGCCGAACATAGCCGATCCTCAGCATCGATGGGGCGCCCCTCTCATCTGTCGCGCGTCGACCGCAATTACCCAGAACCCCGACCTTGCGTCAAAGCCGCGACCCTTAAACATCGGCAATAATCGGCCAATCGGGCGGGATGTAGGC
>NZ_DAIMHV010000170.1:0-5660 GCF_036723115.1 Phenylobacterium sp.
GCTCTGGGGGCTGTGGGCGGGCAGGTACAGCATATAGGGGATTGCCGCCGCCGCGTCAGTCGCGGGCGCGACGCGCGACAGCCCCCGGTTCCTCAGGCCGGCTCAAGCCAGTCGAACGCGCGGGCGATGAACTGGCGGCCGTCCGAGGTGACGGGGGCTCCGTGGGCCATCAGGACCTGTTCGACGGGCCAGGCGCGGATGCGCCGCAGGGCGGCCCGGGCGGCGCGGCGGTCGGTGAAGGCGGCGCGGAACTTGCGGGGTACGGCTGGCGCAGGCCCGGTCATCAGGTCCAGCCGCGCGATGAGGCCGCGCCAGCCGGAAAACCAGCCGGGGCTGAAATGCTGGATCAGGTCGGTGAAGATCGCCGTGCGGCTTGCCCGATGGAAGAACACCACCTCGGTGGTGATCCAGGCGCCGCGCATCTGGACCTGGTCGATCTGGCCGGTCCAGGCTTCGGCGGCCTCGTCTGCGAGATCGGCGTCGAAGGCGAGGTCGGGCCGCCGCGCCCGCAGGCCCGGCGGCGCATACAGTCGGGCGTCCGGATAGGCGTCCCGCCACGGCGTCAGGAAGGTGTCGTGCAGGCTGTTGGGCGCCACGATGTGTTCCACCGGCCCCAAGGCGTCGATCCCTGCGCGCAGATCAGGGCTCAGCGCGGTCGGCGACCAGACGAAGAGACCCCCTTTAGCCAGGCGGATCACCGCCATGCGGGTGGGATAACGGAACCCGGCCGCCGCGGTCAGAACCGGCCCGTCGGCGATCCAGATCTGCGGGCCGAACGCCTGGAGCGTCATCGGCGCCTCCAAAGTTTACAGATGTGTAAAATTACACCAGTGTAAACTCATGACAAGCTTCAGCCGCACCGAGCGGTCCCGCACCCAGATCCTGGACGCCGCCGACCTCGCCTTCCGGGAGCGGGGCTTTTCCGGCGTCTCCATGGAGGAGATCGCCCGCCGCGCCGGCCTGACCCGCAAGACGGTCTACAACCTCTTCCCCTCCAAGGAGGACATCGCCCTGCGCCTGATCGCCCGGGTGGAGGCCGACGACCGCCCCTACCGGACCCGCATGGCGGCGGGGGAGGATGTGCGGACCCTGCTGGAGATTATCCTCACCGACAGCGCGGCCTGGTGCCTGGCCAACCCGTCGCTGGCCCGCCTGGCCCTGGCGCCGGCCGAGCGGCCCCGTCCGGCGCCCCCCGCCGACCGTCCGTCCTTCCAGGGCCTCATCTGCGACGTGATGGCCCTGGGGCAAGCCCAGGGCGTCGTCCGCCGGGACGAGGACCCCGGCTTTCTGGCCCTGGTGCTCCTGGGAATCTATGGCCAGGCCATGCTGAGCGCGCTCTCCGCCGGGGTCATGGCGCCGGAAGAGATCCGGCGGCTGATCCGCATCGTCATCGAGGGCATAGGCGCGCCCGCGGCGCCCTGAGGCCGGCGGCCTGCCTTTCCATCCTGGCCCGCGCGGTATAGGGGGCGTCATCTTGCAGATGGGGTGTCGCGTCATGGCGTCAGGGTCCTGCCTTTGCGGCGCCGTCCGGTTCGAGGTCACAGCCCCCCTGGGCGCGGTGCAGATCTGCCACTGCTCGGCCTGTCGAAAGGCCCAGGGCGGGGCGTTCGGCGCCAACATCCCCGTGGCCACGGCCGATCTGCGCCTGCTGGCGGGCGAGGATCATCTCGCCGCCTTCGAGTCCTCGCCCGGCAAGCAGAGGGTGTTCTGCCGCACCTGCGGCTCGCCGATCTTCAGCCGGCTGGCCCAGCGTCCGGAGGTGGTGCGCCTGCGCGCCGGCCTGCTGGACAATCCCACGCACACGGCGCCCGCTTCCCACGCCTATGTCGCCTCCAAGGCCGACTGGTGGGAGATCACCGACGACCTGCCCCAGCACCCCGACGCCCGGCCTGGCTGAAGGAAGGGCGGCGCTTCGGACTTCTTTGGAGGCATGACCAAAGATCCTCGCGCCTTCCGTCGACAAGCTGACTCCCCGTCTCCCGCCTTTGTGGTACGACGGAGGGGGCTGCTCGGGAGGGTTGAATGCCGCGCGTCGAATGCACGCATGTGATGTCGCAAAGGGCCCCCTGCCTTGTCGCCGACGACCGGGCGTCGGGCCGGTGAACGCCGGCGGCGGGCATGCGGACCTGGTCTCGGTCTCGCCCAGCTATCTGCAACTCTTGCGCACCTCGGCCGAGCAGCTGCTGGCCGCCGAGGATGTGCGTCAGGGGGCGGCCGAGCTCTTCGACACCCTGCGCGGGGCGCTCAGCCTCGACGCCTATCTGAACTACACCTTGGCTGACGACGGCGCCGCCCTGGTGCTGGAGAGTTCCCACGGCCTCGACCCGGCGGCGGAACAGGCGGGCGCGCGACTTGGCATGACCGGCACGGTGTGCAGCCAGGTGGCGGCCACCCGCTCGCCACGCCACGCCACGTCCATCCAGGCGTCGGACGATCCGACCGTAAGCTTCCTGAAGTCGCTGGGGCTGGACTGCTATGCCTGCACGCCCCTGGTGGCCAGCGGGCGGCTCCTGGGAACGCTGGGCTTTGGTCGCCGGAGCGAGGGGCGGTTCACTGAGGACGAGCTGCACCTGCTGCAGACCGTCACCCACTATCTCGCCATGGCCTATGACCGGCTGCGCACGGCGAGCGCCCTGCGCGAGAGCGAGCGGCGGCTGAACGCCGTACTCGACAACGCCTCGGTGGCCATCTTCCTGATGGATGAGCGCCAGCACTGCGCCTACATGAACGCCACGGCCGAGCGGCTGACCGGCTACCGCTTCGAGGAGACGCTGGGCCGGCCGCTGCACGACGTGGTGCACCACACCCACCCGGACGGGTCGCCGTTTCCCATCGAGGACTGCGCCATCGACCGGGCTTTTCCGGAGAACAGCCAGGAACAGGGCGAAGAGACCTTCGTCCACAAGGACGGCCGCTTCTATCCCGTCGCCTTCACCGCCAGCCCGATCCGCGACGACGACTCCCGCACCATCGGCACCATCATCGAGGTGCGCGACATCACCGAGCAGAAGCGCACCGAACAGGCGCGCGAACTCCTGATGCGCGAGGTGGACCACCGCGCCCGCAACGTGCTGGCCATCGTCCAGTCGCTAGTCACCCTGACCCAGGCGCCCGATCTCGCCGCCTATCGCGAAATCCTGCTCGGGCGCGTGAGTTCGCTGGCCCGTGCGCAAGGTTCGCTGGCCGCCCAGCATTGGGAGGGCGCGGATGTTGAGGAGGTGCTCGCCAAGGAGCTGTCGGCCATTGCGCCCGCAGACGCCTACCGCCTGGCCGGCCCGCCCCACACCCTGAAGCCCGATCAGGTGCAGCCGCTGGGCATGATCATCCACGAACTGGCCACCAACGCCGCCAAGTACGGCGCCTTGACCCGCCAAGCGGGGCTCGTCGCCCTGACGTGGCGATCTGCGCCGGGCGGTCTTTCCTTCGAATGGCGCGAAACCGGCGGCCCGCCCGTCCAGCCCCCCACGGCTCGCGGCTTCGGCTCCCGCCTGATCTCCAGCCTGGGACAGCAGCTGGGGACGGAGGTGCGGCTGGACTGGGCGGCGCAGGGGCTGGTGGCGGCGTTTGAGGTTCCGCGCTGAGCAACCCCCGCCCGCACGACGCGGGTCGGCCTCCCGCGCCCCATTGCGGACGCCCTCGAAACGCCGGATCGTAGGGTCCCGTCCACCCTGGGGCGGACGCCGGAACGGAGGTCGCCTGCCATGCTCACCGGAAGCTGCATGTGCGGCGGGGTGGCCTACGAGGTCGATGCGACGATCGACGCCATCGCCCATTGCCACTGCGAGACCTGCCGCAAGACACACGGCGCGGCCTTCTCCAGCATCGCGTCCGCGCCGCGGGAGCGGTTCCGTTGGGTGCGCGGCGAGGACCTGCTCAGCGCCTACGAAACCTCTCCCGGCAAGCTGCGGCGCTTCTGTTCGCGTTGCGGGTCGCAACTGGTCGCCGAGCGGACAGGCCAGCCGAACGTGATGCTGCGGCTCGGATGCCTCGACACCCCCGTCACGCCCGAACGCCAATGGCACATCTGGCGGTCTGATGGGGCGAGCTGGTACGACCCTGCGGAGGTTCACCCGGAGTTTGCGGAAGGCCTTCCTCAGCGCTGAGGCGGTCGGACCTCGGCGAGGCTCCCGCACACCGGGCACGCCGGATCGGCGCCCACCTTCACCGTCCGAGTCTCTGCGGCCAAGCCGTCATAGATCAGCAGCCGCCCCGCCAGCGGCTCCCCCGCCCCGGTGATCACCTTCACCGCTTCAAGCGCCATCATGGAGCCGATGACGCCGGCCAGCGCGCCGACCACGCCGACGGCTGAACAGGTCTCGGCGTCCGGGGGGATTTCAGGGACCAGGCATCGGTAACAGGGCTGTCCAGAGAACACGCCCACCTGCCCCGTCCAGCGGCCGATGGCGCCGGAGACCAGCGTCTTGCCATGCGCCACGCAGGCGGCGTTGACCGCAAACCGGGTGGCGAAGTCGTCGGTGCCGTCCAGCACCAGATCGGCGCCGTCCAGCAGGTCGGCGGCGTTGGCCGCGGTCAGGGCGGTCTGGAGGGGGCGCACCGCCACATGGGGATTGAGGGCGGCCAGCTTGGCGGCGGCGGCCTCCACCTTGGGGGTTCCCACCTCGTCGCTGCGGAAGATCACCTGGCGCTGCAGGTTGGAGAGGTCGGCGACGTCCGGATCGATGAGCGTGATCTGCCCCACGCCGGCGGCCGCCAGATAGAGGCTGGCCGGGGCGCCCAGGCCGCCGGCGCCGATGATCGCCACCCGCGCGGCCTTCAGCTTCTGCTGTCCAGGCCCCCCCACTTCGCGCAGGACCAGGTGGCGGGCATAGCGTTCGACCTCGGCCTCGGAAAACTGCATGCGCTTGACCTTGCTCGCGGCGGTCGCCACATCCCCGGCGATGTCGCAGACTTCTTCCAACTTCCCCGACTGGCACGGCACGACCATCCTGGCGGTCCGCAAGGACGGCCAGACGGTGATCGCCGGAGACGGCCAGGTCTCCATGGGCCAGACCGTGGTCAAGGGCAACGCCCGCAAGGTGCGCACCCTGGCGGGCGGCCGGGTCCTGGCGGGCTTCGCCGGCGCCACGGCTGACGCCTTCACCCTGATCGAGCGGCTGGAGGCCAAGCTCGAACAGTATCCCGAACAGCTGGCCCGGGCCTGCGTGGACCTGGCCAAGGACTGGCGCACCGACCGCTATCTGCGCCGCCTGGAGGCCATGCTGCTGGTGGCCGACAAGGACGCCATCTACACCGTCACCGGGGTGGGCGACGTGCTGGAGCCGGAAACCGGCGTGGCGGCCATCGGCTCGGGCGGCAATTACGCCCTGGCCGCGGGGCTGGCCCTGATGGACTCCGGCCTCAGCGCCGAAGAGGTGGCGCGCAAGGCCATGGGCATCGCCGCCAAGATCTGCGTCTACACCAATGGCGAGCTGACGGTGGAGCGCCTGTAGGGCGCTGATCGGGCTCAAACCTCGTGACCCCATGACCGAATTTTCCCCCCGCGAGATCGTTTCCGAACTCGACCGCTTCATCGTCGGCCACGCCGAGGCCAAGAAGGCCGTGGCCGTGGCCCTGCGCAACCGCTGGCGCCGCCGGCGCGTGCCCGAGGCCCTGCGCGACGAGGTGACGCCCAAGAACATCCTGATGATCGGCCCCACCGG